>NZ_JBNRIJ010000020.1:54905-84393 GCF_053557675.1 Pseudomonas sp. XP1
GTCGAAGAAGTCATCCGGCGCCGCCTGCTCGACAATCTCGCCCTTGTCCATGAAGATCACCCGGTTCGCCACGGTCCGGGCAAAGCCCATCTCGTGGGTCACGCAGAGCATGGTCATGCCATCCTCGGCCAGGCCCACCATGGTATCGAGCACTTCCTTGACCATTTCCGGGTCCAGCGCCGAGGTCGGCTCGTCGAACAGCATGATTTTCGGTTTCATGCACAACGCGCGGGCAATCGCCACACGCTGCTGCTGGCCACCGGACAACTGCCCTGGGTACTTGTGCGCCTGCTCCGGAATACGCACCCGCTCCAGATAGTGCATGGCAATTTCCTCGGCCTTGCGCCGTGGCATCTTGCGCACCCACATTGGCGCCAGGGTGCAGTTTTCCAGGATGCTCAGGTGCGGGAACAGATTGAAGTGCTGGAACACCATGCCCACTTCGCGGCGAATGGCCTCGATCTGCTTGAGATCGTTGGTCAGCTCCACACCGTCGACCACGATGCGCCCCTGCTGGTGCTCTTCCAGGCGGTTGAGGCAACGGATGGTGGTGGATTTGCCCGAGCCGGACGGCCCGCACAGCACGATGCGCTCGCCCTGGCGCACGTTCAGGTTGATGTCCTTGAGCACATGGAACTGGCCGTACCACTTGTTCACGCCCTGCATCTGGATGATGCCTTCGGGGCCGGCAGGCTGCTTGATCGCTTCACTCATTTCGAAACTCCTAACGCTTGTGGCCAGTGTCCAGCTTGCGCTCCAGATGCATGGAGTAGCGGGACATACCGAAACAGAAAATCCAGAACACCAGGGCGGCGAACACGTAGCCCTCGGTAGCCATGCCCAGCCAGGCCGGGTCGGCGGCGGCTTGCTTGACGCTGTTCAGCAGGTCGAACAGGCCGATGATGATCACCAGGCTGGTGTCCTTGAACAAGGCAATGAAGGTGTTGACGATGCCGGGGATCACCAGCTTGAGCGCCTGCGGCAGAATCACCAGCCCCATCGCCCGCCAGTAGCCCAGGCCCATGGCCGCGGCAGCTTCGTACTGGCCCTTGGGGATGGCCTGCAGGCCACCACGCACCACCTCGGCGATGTACGCCGACTGGAACAGGATCACGCCGATCATCGCCCGCAACAGCTTGTCGAAGCTCATGCCCTCAGGCAGGAACAACGGCAGCATCACCGATGACATGAACAGCACGGTGATCAGCGGCACGCCACGCCAGAACTCGATGAAGGTCACGCACACCACCTTCACCGCCGGCATCTTCGAGCGCCGCCCCAAGGCCAGCAGGATGCCCAGCGGCAATGCGCCGACAATGCCCACGGTGGCGATCACCAGGGTCAGCATCAGCCCGCCCCACTGGCTGGTCGGTACGTTTTCCAGGCCCAGCACGCCCCCGTGCAGGAGGGTGTAGGCCAGCAGCGGGTACAGCACCAGGAAGCCCAGGCCGTAGAAGGCCTTGCGTGGGAAACGCTTGATGAACAGCGGCGCGGCGCCAAGCACGGCAAGCCACACGGTGAGGTCCACGCGCCAGCGCAACTCGGCCGGGTAGTAGCCATACATGAACTGGCCGAAGCGCTGCTGCACGAACACCCAGCAGGCGCCCTCCTTGGTGCAGTCGGCGCGTGTGGTGCCGACCCAGTTGGCGTCAAGCAACGCCCACTGCAGCAGCGGTGGCACGATCAGCCATACCAGGTAGATGGCAAACAGGGTGAGCAGCGTGTTGAGCCAGCTGGAGAACAGATTGGCACGCATCCATGCGAGCACGCCGACGGTTTTCACCGGTGGCGGCATGTCAGGTTTGAAAACATGGGCATTCACGGGCGTATCCTCACCGCTCGATCAGCGCAATGCGCTTGTTGTACCAGTTCATCAGCAGCGAAATGCTGATGCTGATGGCGAGATAGACACTCATGGTGATGGCGATCACCTCGATAGCCTGGCCGGTCTGGTTGAGCACGGTACCGGCGAACAGCGAGACCATCTCCGGGTAGCCGATACCGGCTGCCAGCGATGAGTTCTTCGCCAGGTTCAGGTACTGGCTGGTCAGCGGCGGAATGATCACCCGCAGTGCCTGGGGGATGATCACCTTGCGCAGGGTCGGCCCCTCGCGCAGGCCAAGCGAGTGCGCGGCCTCGGTCTGGCCATGGCTGACCGAACGGATACCAGAGCGCACGATCTCGGCGATGAACGCAGCGGTATAGATGGTCAACGCCAGGGTCAGCGCCAGCAACTCGGGGATCAGTACCCAGCCACCGACGAAGTTGAATCCTTTCAATTGCGGCACTTCCCAGTGCACAGGGCTGCCGAACAGCAGTGCACAAACGCCCGGAATGGCGATGAACATTGCCAGCCCCACCCAGAACTTGTGGAACGGCACGCCGGTCTCGTCGAAGCGCTTGTTGGCAAAGCGCACCATCGCCACGATGGCCAGCAGCGCCAGGACCAGCGCCACGACGAACGGCCAGAAGCCTTCGGCCATGGATGCGCCGGGCATGTTCAGGCCACGGTTGCTGATGAAGAAGGTGTCGTCGATATTGATGCTGCCCCGCGGTCCCGGCAGGGTCAGGAACACTGCGAAGTACCAGAACAGGATCTGCAGCAACGGCGGGATGTTGCGGAAGGTTTCCACATACACGGTCGCCAGCTTGTTGATCATCCAGTTCGGCGACAACCGCGCCACACCGATGATGAAGCCGAGGATGGTCGCCAGTACCACGCCGATGAAGGTCACCAGCAAGGTATTGAGCAGGCCGATGACGAACACCCGCGCATAGCTGTCGGATTCCACGTAGGGGATCAGATGCTGGGCGATGCCGAAGCCGGCACTGCGGTCGAGGAAGTCGAAGCCCGAGGTGATGCCCCGGTGTTGCAGGTTGGTTTGCGTGTTGTGGAACAGATACCAGCCCAGACCGACCACGAAGACTATCGTGAGGATCTGGAACAGCCACGCGCGCACACGTGGATCGCTCAGGGATAAACCCTTTTGTGCGCCGATTCGATTTTGCATGAAGTGCCCCGGACAGTAGGGTTCCGAACAGCCTGCGGCGGCGGGATGCCGCCGCAGGGTGCAGCCATCAGCGCACAGGTGGCGCGTACTGGATGCCGCCGTTGTTCCACAGGGCGTTCATGCCACGGTCGATCTTCAGGTCGGTGCTTTGGCCCAGGTTCTTCTCGAACACTTCGCCGTAGTTACCGACTTGCTTGACGATCTGCACTACCCAGTCCTTGGGCAGCTTGAGGTCCTTGCCGTACTCACCGTCCGCACCCAGCAGGCGGGCGACGTCCGGGTTCTTGGTGCCTTTGGCCTCGGCCTCTACGTTCTTCGAGGTGATGCCCGCCTCTTCGGCGTTGAGCATGGCGAACAGGGTCCACTTGACGATGCTGAACCATTCCTCGTCGCCTTTGCGCACCACCGGGCCCAGCGGTTCCTTGGAAATGGTTTCCGGCAGTACCACGTAGTCGGCCGGCGCGGCCAGCTTGGAACGCTGGGCGAACAGCTGCGACTTGTCCGAGGTCAGCACGTCGCAACGACCGGACTCCAGCGACTTGGCGCTTTCGTCAGAGGTATCGAAAGTGATCGGGGTATATTTCAGGCCATTGGCGCGGAAGAAGTCCGACACGTTCAGCTCGGTGGTGGTACCGGCCTGGATGCAGATGGTCGCGCCATCGAGCTCCTTGGCGCTGGAAACACCCAGTTTCTTGTTGACCAGGAAGCCGACGCCGTCGTAGTAGGTAACACCGGCGAATACCAGGCCCATGCCCGCATCGCGCGAGCTGGTCCAGGTGGTGTTGCGAGACAGCACGTCGACTTCGCCCGACTGCAGGGCGGTGAAGCGTTCCTTGGCGTTGAGCTGGCTGAACTTGACCTTGGTGGCATCGCCGAACACGGCGGCAGCCACGGCGCGACAGACGTCAGCGTCGATACCAATGATCTTGCCCTGTGCATCAGGTACCGAGAACCCTGGAAGACCGTCGCTCACGCCACACTGGACGAAGCCCTTCTTCTTTACCGCATCGAGGGTGGCGCCGGCCTGGGCGTTGCTCACGGCGCCCAGCGCGGCAGCAGCGGCCAGGACTGCCAGGGTGGTTTTCAACATCTTCATTCACAACCTCCAAATCGCTCTTGTTGTATCGAGCCGGAATTGCACCGCACCCTTTTGAGGCGTATCCGACCCGTGTTGGCTTGTTATTGGGTCAATGGCGCAATGGACTGTTCTGTGACAGCCTTCGCGTGCAAAGGGTGTTACCGTCACGGCCTGCCCTTTGCATCGTTGGTGGAATTGCAAAGCGCGTACCAAAATTTCTGGCTGTAGCGTTTAAGCGCAAGTCAAGTAGGGAAAGTTGTATCGTTGCGACATTCTTTTTCCGACAATCATTTCCAGCGCCTTCTTTTCACGCACGCCATAACAAGACCCGCACACTTTCGGAGCAGTCATGACCAATCCGCTGATTCTCGAACCGCAGAAAACCGCAGACGCCTGTGTGATCTGGTTGCACGGCCTGGGTGCCGACCGTTACGACTTCCTACCAGTGGCCGAATTCATGCAGGAACGCCTGCTCAGCACCCGTTTCGTCATGCCCCAGGCTCCAACCCGCCCGGTAACCATCAACGGCGGCTACGCCATGCCCAGCTGGTACGACATCAAGGCCATGACCCCGGCCCGCGCCATTGACGAGGCGCAGCTGGAAGAATCGGCCGAGCAGCTCATTGCCCTGATCAAGGCCGAGCAGGCCAAAGGCATCAGCCTGTCGCGGATCTTCCTGGCCGGTTTCTCCCAGGGCGGCGCGGTGGTGCTGCACACTGCCTATATAAAGTGGCAAGAAGCACTGGGTGGGGTGATCGCCCTGTCCACCTACGCCCCTACCTTCAACGACCAGCATCAGTTGAGCGCCTGCCAGCAACGCACCCCGGCCCTGTGCCTGCACGGCGTGCACGACCCGGTGGTGATCCCCGCGATGGGCCGCACCGCCTTCGAGTACCTGAATACCTGGGGCGTGGCCGCCCGCTGGCACGAATACCCGATGGAACATGAAGTGGTGGTGGAAGAGTTGAGCGACATCCACGACTGGCTGAGCAAGCAATTGCAATAAGCCAGGGCCGCATGTAGTTGTAAGGCTATTCCACTACGCCGCGCCTGAATCTTGCATTACACTGCCCGGCGTACATTCCTTAACCAGTTGACGAGACGATCGTGCTCAAGGCACTCAAGAAAATCTTCGGCAAGGGAGACGCCGCGCCACAGGCCGTCGCTCCTGCTGCCAGCGTGACGCCGCCCGCGCCCGCCCCCGCCAGCGAGGCCCAGCCTGCGGCAAAACCGGCCGCCTCACGCGCCACCCACGCCCCCCTGGCCGAGCAGCCTGCCACCATTACGCCAGCCGCCGACAAGCCGGCCAAGGACAAACCGCGTCGCGAGCGCAAGCCCAAGCCACAGGCCAGCCTGTGGAAACCGGAGGACTTCGTGGTCGAGCCGCAGGAAGGCAAGACCCGCTTCCACGACTTCAAGCTATCCAACGAGCTGATGCACGCCATCCACGACCTGGGCTTTCCGTACTGCACGCCGATCCAGGCACAGGTGCTGGGTTATACCCTGCGTGGCCAGGACGCCATCGGCCGCGCCCAGACCGGTACCGGCAAGACTGCAGCGTTCCTGATCTCGATCATTTCCCAGCTGCAGCAGACGCCGCCGCCGAAGGAACGCTACATGGGCGAGCCACGCGCGCTGATCATCGCGCCCACCCGCGAGCTGGTGGTGCAGATCGCCAAGGATGCCATCGCCCTGACCAAGTACACCGGCCTGAACGTGATGAGCTTCGTCGGCGGCATGGACTTCGACAAGCAGCTCAAGGCCCTGGAAGCGCGCCATTGCGACATCCTGGTGGCCACTCCGGGCCGCCTGCTGGACTTCAACCAGCGCGGTGAGGTGCACCTGGACATGGTCGAGGTGATGGTGCTGGACGAAGCCGACCGCATGCTCGACATGGGTTTCATCCCCCAGGTGCGTCAGATCATTCGCCAGACGCCGCCGAAAAGCGAGCGCCAGACCCTGCTGTTCTCCGCCACCTTCACCGACGATGTGATGAACCTGGCCAAGCAGTGGACCACGAACCCGGCCATCGTCGAGATCGAGCCGGAGAACGTTGCCAGCGAAACGGTGGAGCAGCACGTCTATGCGGTGGCCGGCAGCGACAAGTACAAGCTGCTGTTCAACCTGGTGACCCAGAACAAGTGGGAACGGGTGATGGTATTCGCCAACCGCAAGGACGAAGTGCGGCGCATCGAGGAAAAACTCGTGCGCGACGGCATCAATGCCGCGCAGCTGTCGGGCGACGTGCCGCAGCACAAGCGTATCCGCACCCTGGAGAACTTCCGCGAAGGGCGCATCACTGTGCTGGTGGCCACCGACGTGGCGGGGCGTGGCATCCACATCGATGGCATCAGCCACGTGATCAACTTCACCCTGCCGGAAGACCCGGACGACTACGTGCACCGCATTGGCCGGACTGGCCGTGCAGGCACCAGTGGTGTGTCGATCAGCTTTGCCGGTGAGGATGACTCGTACCAGCTGCCGGCGATCGAAGAGCTGCTGGGGCGCAAGATCAAGTGTGAAATGCCGCCGGATGAGCTGCTGAAGCCGGTGCCGCGCAAGCATCACTGATGCTGGGGCTGCTTTGCAGCCCAATCGCCGGCAAGCCAGCTCCCACAGGTACTGCACAGCTTTCGAAACCTGTGCAGTACCTGTGTGGGCGGGTTCTCCCGCGAACCGGGGCTCCTCCCCGGCCATCAAACAAGGATCTACCAGCGCTCGGCGGCATCCTGGTCACTCTGCTTCCCTTCTACCCACCGCGCCCCTTCCTGGGTATTTTCCTTCTTCCAGAACGGCGCCCGGGTCTTGAGGTAGTCCATGATGAAGTTGCAGGCATCGAACGCCGCCTGCCGATGGGCACTGGCCACACCTACGAACACGATCGGCTCACCCGGCTCCAGTGCACCGATGCGGTGCAGCACCTCCACCTTGAGCAACGGCCAGCGCTGCTCGGCCTCGACCACGATCTTGGCCAAGGCCTTTTCGGTCATGCCCGGATAGTGCTCGAGGAACATCCCCGCCACTTCGCGGCCATCGTTGAAATCCCGCACGTAGCCGACAAAACCGACCACCGCGCCCACGCCGACATTCGCCGCGTGCATGGCGCTGGTCTCGGCCCCCGGATCGAACGCGCCCTCCTGTACTCGCACAGCCATGTTCAGCCTCCGGTCACCGGCGGGAAGAATGCCACTTCATCGCCCTCTTCCAGCGGTTCATCGAGCTTGCACAGTTCTTCGTTGCGCGCACACATCAGGTTCTGCTCGGCCAGCACTTCGTACTGCCCGCCCTTGGCCACCAAGGCCTGGCGCACATCGTCGAGCACCTTGAACGCACCCTCCACCCGCTCGGCATCCACGCCCAGCAGTTCGCGGTAACGGGCGAAGTACATCACCTTGACCTTCATCACACCTCCACCTTGTAGTGGCCGCTCTTGCCACCGAGTTTTTCCAGCAGGCGCACCTGTTCGATGACCATGCCTTTATCCACAGCCTTGCACATGTCATAGATCGTCAGCGCAGCCACGCTGGCGGCGGTCAGCGCTTCCATCTCCACGCCGGTCTGCCCGGCCAGCTTGCATCGGGCGACGATACGCACGGCGTCCTGCCCTTCGGCGCTGAGCTCGACCTTGACGCTGGTCAGCATCAGCGGGTGGCACAGCGGGATCAGGTCGCTGGTCTTCTTCGCCGCCTGGATCCCGGCAATGCGCGCCACGGCGAACACGTCGCCCTTGGGGTGTTCACCGTCGACGATCATCTGCAAGGTCTGCGGCAACATGCGCACCCGCGCCTCGGCGGTGGCCTCGCGCTCGGTCACGGCCTTTTCAGTGACGTCGACCATGTTGGCCCGCCCCTGGGAATCAAGATGTGTCAGCACTGCTCTGCTCCTGTGAAGGGAATTCGCAGTGTAAACCTGTGAGTCAGGTTTGAGCAGAGGGTGCGTCAACCGGGCCGGCCTCTTCGCGGGCACGCCCGCGAAGAGGCCGGGCGGAGAACCGCCCGGCACCGAGGGTTACAGATGCGACTCGGCGTACTCGGCCAGCACCGAGCGTGGCACGCCCTGCAGGGTGATATGCACGCCATGGGGGAAGTCCTTGAAGCGCTCGGTCAGGTAGGTCAGGCCCGAGCTGGTCGCGGACAGGTAGGGGGTGTCGATCTGCGCCAGGTTGCCCAGGCAGACAACCTTGGAACCGGAACCCGCACGGGTGATGATGGTTTTCATCTGGTGCGGCGTCAGGTTCTGACACTCGTCGATCAGGATCAGGCTCTGCTGGAAGCTACGGCCACGGATGTAGTTCAGCGACTTGAACTGCAACGGCACGCGCTCGAGGATGTACTCGACGCTGCCATGGGTGCTTTCGTCATCCATGTGCAAGGCTTCGAGGTTGTCGGTGATGGCACCCAGCCAGGGTTCCATCTTCTCGGCCTCGGTGCCCGGCAGGAAGCCGATCTCCTGATCCAGCCCCTGCACGCTGCGGGTGGCGATGATGCGTCGGTAGCGCTTGCTGACCATGGTCTGTTCTATCGCCGCAGCCAGGGCCAGGATAGTCTTGCCGGAACCGGCTGCGCCGGTCAGGTTGACCAGGTGGATATCCGGGTCGAGCAGGGCGAACAGCGCCAGGCTCTGGTGGATGTCACGCGGCTTCAGACCCCACGCTTCCTGGTGCAGCAGCGGCTCCTGGTGCAGGTCGAGCAATAGCAGCTCATCGTTGCGGATACCCTTGATCCAGCCGACGAAGCCCTGTTCATCGATGATGAACTCATTGACGTGAACCGCCGGCAGGTTGTCGATCAATTGCACGCGGTGCCAGGTGCGGCCACGCTCCTGACGGGTATCGACCTTGCTCACCCGGTCCCAGAACGAGCCGGTGACCGAATGGTAGCCCTTGGACAGCAAGGACACGTCATCGACCAGCTGATCGGTGCTGTAGTCCTCGGCCGCGATGCCACAGGCACGCGCCTTCAGGCGCATGTTGATGTCTTTGGTGACCAGCACAACGTCCAGGTCGGTGCGCCGGGCGCGTACTTCGAGCAACTGGTTGATGATGATGTTGTCGTTGAGGTTTTCCGGCAGCAGCTTGTTCGGCTCGTTGCGCGGAGTCATCAGGATGGACAGGAAGCCCTTGGGCCCACTCTTGCCACGCTGGATCGGCACGCCCTGCTCGACATCGCTGGGCGAGGAGTCACCAAGGGTCTGGTCGATAAGGCGAATGGCCTGGCGGCATTCGGCGGCGATGCTCTGTTTGCCGGTCTTGAGCTTGTCGAGTTCCTCCAGCACCGTCATCGGGATGGCGACATGGTGCTCCTCGAAGTTCAGTAACGCGTTGGGGTCGTGAATCAGGACGTTGGTATCGAGCACATACAGGATAGGCTTGCTGGAGGAAGGGTTGCGTCCTTGGTCATCCATACTCGGTCACCTTATGTCGAAGCCACACGGCGTGGTCTGTTACGCCGCAGAGTGACTGCCGCTGTCCCCGTATCCGCGTTGTTACGGGCGGGAAGCGAACCTGGCTAGGTGGGCCTGGATGACGCCACCTGTGCTGCAGGAATCGGCTGTCTGGTTTCTTCATACCGCAAAAATGATGACTAGAAAAAGTCTTTTTACGTGCAGGTGAAGTTTATTTTTCCAAATGACGAACAGGGGTTGGCGAGGGGGCGTGTGAGGACTACAGTCAAAAATCAGGCTGGCCTTGCAGGGGCCATCGCCAGCAGGCCATGCACGGTACCTGTGGGAGCTGGCTTGCCGGCGATGGGCTGCGTAGCAGCCCCCTATCACCCCTGGTTGGCATATCCCTGGCAATCTTCCCAACCAATCCCGCTCTGCGCCGTATTGCGCAACAACCACTCTACCGCCGGCTGTGCCTTGGGCAGGCTGTCATGGAACTGGATCACTCCCTTGCGCCACAGCAGCATCAAGGTCAGCACCCGCTGGGCAGAGGCCTCGGCGCTCAGTGCGCCGTCATCCTGTGCATCGATGTCCCACAACGACACCTGCAACTGCTGGCTGGCCATGAACGCCTCGCCATCGGCCCGACGCTGCCCATAAGGCGGCCGGAACAATGGCACATACTGCTCCGGCAGGTCGGCTTGCACCCGCGCCTGGCTGCGTCGCAGCGAGTCCTGCCAGCCTGTCCACTGCGCGTGGGAGCGGTACTCCCAACCCTGGACCCCCACGCACTGCCCGGCATAGAGCTTGCGCAAGGTATCTGCCGCGCCGGCATCGCGGCGCTGCTGCAGGCGGTTGCCGAGCACGAAGAACGTGCCTTCAAGCTTTTGCCGACGCAGGTAATCCGCCAGCAGGTCGGTACTGCCGCCATCCGGCCCTGGCCCGCCGACGAAGGTCAGCAGGAACATTCGGTCGTTCAGTTCATCCCCATTGCGCTCACGCGAGGATAGCCGCTCGACCTCGCTGCTGGTCTGCGGCAGCAACGCCGCCTTGCGCAATTGTTCGTCCAGGTAACGCACATGGAACTGGTGGCTAGGCTCGATCCAACCGGTGTAGAAAGTGCCGACATCGGCAGCGAACGTCGCCGCTTGCGTGCGCAACTCCGCCATCGACGTCACCGGATAGCAGAACGACGCATCCTGCTCGCAACTGCGCTGCGCCTGTTGATAGCCTTCCCACAACCGCTGCCACATGCGCGCCCGCACCTGGCGCACCTTCTGCAGGTTGACTTGCCGTAGCCCCAGGTGTGCCGCCAGCGCCGCGTCGTCCAGCAGTTCGCTTTCGTGAAGTACCTGGGCGAAGGAGAGGATCTCGGCCCGCGAGGCCACATCGAACAACGCCGGGCTGTCCAGCTGTTCGGGCCACAGGCCGCGGTCCAGGCTCACCTGGGGTGATGACGGGGCGGCCTGCACGGCCAGGCTCAGCAGAGCGGCCAGCAAGGTGGAGGCAATACGCACGGTTGAAGGCTCCGCAACGGCGAAACGCGCACTATAGCCTCTGCACCGGCCATGGTCTGTGACTATCGTCGCCATAGTTTGGACTTGCACCGTACAGCCCGTAGAATTCCCCGCCAACGATGCCAGGAGCCGACCCGATGCTGACGGTGATTTCACCCGCCAAGACCCTCGACTACGACACCCCGCCGGTGACCGAGCGTTTCACCCTGCCCCAGTACCTGGACGACTCCCAGGAACTGATCCAGCAGCTGCGCGACCTGTCGCCAGCGCAGATCAGCGAACTGATGCACCTGTCCGACAAGCTCGCCGGCCTGAATGCAGCGCGCTTCGGCAGCTGGACCCCGGACTTCACCCCGGCCAATGCCAAGCAGGCGCTGCTGGCGTTCAAGGGCGACGTGTACACCGGCCTTGATGCCGAGAGCCTGGGCGATGACGATTTCAACTATGCCCAGCAGCACTTGCGCATGCTTTCGGGCCTGTATGGCCTGCTGCGCCCGCTCGACCTGATGCAACCCTACCGCCTTGAAATGGGCACCAAGCTGGTCAACGCCCGCGGCAAGGACCTGTACGCCTTCTGGGACACGCGCATCAGCGAATGGCTGAACCAGGCCCTGGCCGAACAGGGCGATGACGTGCTGCTGAACCTGGCCAGCAACGAGTATTTCAGCGCGGTGAAACGCAGCGCGCTGAAGGCCCGGGTGATAAACGTCGACTTCAAGGACCTGAAGAACGGCCAGTACAAGATCATCAGCTTCTACGCCAAGAGGGCGCGAGGGATGATGAGCCGCTTCGTCATCCAGCAGCGCATCAGCGACCCGGAGCAACTCAAGCAGTTCGATGTGCAGGGGTATTACTACAGTGCCGAGCAGTCGAAGCCGGACCACCTGGTGTTCCTGCGGGATCATCCTTCCGAGTGATCCTGTCACGCCCTCTTCCCGACTAAAGCCGCTCCCACAGGTACTTCACTGAACGCAAGACCAGTGCACTACCTGTGGGAGCGGCTTTAGCCGCAAAGAGGCCAGCAGCCATTTACGCATCTCTCCTGCCCCGCAACAGGGCGCACTTCATATCGCCATCACGCCACAAATCCGACGCCAAAAAATCGACACTCTGCCACTTATAGCCAAACGCCATAAGACCGTTCGTAGCTTTTTTGACGAATTTTTCAAAATATTTTTCGATGCTGGCATAAAAATATCTCGCAACAGTTTCGCCCTTTATATATCGGGGCAAAACACCCGTGTGCTATCAGATTGAAATTGTCCGCCACTGAAAAAATATTTAGAAATCTTTCATCCACACCGAACCCACCCCGGAACTTCTGCTACGACGAATCGCTCATAGTGCCGTAACGATTTTCCTGCCCCCGGGCTGTGAGAGATGACTTACAGATGACAACGGCAGGTATCCACTACCAGCCCAACAACTTCGACAGGTATGACGGGCAACCCCCGAAGAGCCTGTCCATGCAGGAGAGACGCGTCCCTTTCAATTCGTCCTAGTGGTTGATTTCAAAGGATTTTTCCACTTGAAAAAACAAGCACAGCAAAGCGCCACGTAGCGCCTTGCAATAAAGACGGCTGCATTCCAGGGCACGTTTTTTAATTAATGGCTTTTTACTGCCACATTTGAGTGCATAACTTTTTGCGCTCCGGATTTATTTTGCCTGCGCTCGGCGAAGTGTGCATTTCGCCATGGATCCGTGCGCCCGAAAACTGTTGTTAATCAACCCAGTCCGGCTCTCTCCGGAGGTGCCGACGTGATAAACACATGAGGTGATAGCGATGCGTATCAGCATCTTTGGTTTGGGTTATGTGGGTGCGGTCTGTGCAGGTTGCCTGACGGCGCGAGGCCATGAAGTGATCGGTGTGGATGTGTCCAGCACCAAGATCGACCTGATCAATCAGGGCAAGTCGCCCATCGTCGAACCTGGCCTGGAAGCACTGCTGCAACAGGGCATCGCCAACGGCCGCCTGCGCGGTACTACCGATTTCGCCGAAGCCATCCGTGCCAGCGACGTATCGATGATCTGCGTGGGTACCCCAAGCAAGAAGAACGGCGACCTGGGCCTCGAGTACATCGAGTCGGTGTGCCGCGAAATCGGCTACGTGCTGCGTGACAGCGAGCGCCGCCACACCATCGTGGTACGCAGCACCGTGCTGCCGGGCACCGTGAAGAACGTGGTGATCCCGATCCTCGAAGACTGCTCGGGCAAGAAAGCCGGCGTCGACTTCGGCGTCGCGGTCAACCCGGAATTCCTGCGTGAAAGCACCGCGATCAAGGACTACGACCAGCCACCGATGACCGTCATCGGCGAACTGGACAGCGCCAGCGGCGACATCCTGCAGGCCCTGTACGAAGAGCTCGACGCACCGATCATCCGCAAGCCGATCGAAGTGGCCGAGATGATCAAGTACACCTGCAACGTGTGGCACGCCACCAAGGTCACCTTCGCCAACGAGATCGGCAACATCGCCAAGGCCGTAGGCGTGGATGGCCGTGACGTGATGGACGTGGTCTGCCAGGACAAAGTACTGAACCTGTCCCAGTACTACATGCGCCCTGGCTTCGCCTTCGGCGGCTCGTGCCTGCCCAAGGACGTGCGCGCCCTCACCTATCGCGCCGCCAGCCTCGATGTACGCGCACCGCTGCTCGACTCGCTGATGCGCAGCAACGAATCGCAGGTGCAGAACGCCTTCGAACTGATCGAAGCCCACGACAAGCGCAAGGTCGCCCTGCTCGGCCTGAGCTTCAAGGCCGGCACCGACGACCTGCGTGAAAGCCCGCTGGTGGAACTGGCCGAACGCCTGATCGGCAAGGGCTACCAGCTGGACATCTACGACGAGAACGTCCAGTACGCCCGCGTCCACGGCGCCAACAAGGACTACATCGAGTCGAAAATCCCGCACGTGTCGTCGCTGCTCAACGCCGACTTCCAGAAGGTGATCGACAACGCCGACATCATCGTCCTGGGCAACCGTGACGAGCAGTTCCGTGCGTTGGCCCAGCAAGCGCCGGCCGGCAAGCACGTGATCGACCTGGTCGGCTTCATGAGCAAACCGACCTGCGCCACCAGCCGTACCGAAGGCATCTGCTGGTAAGTGCTGGCCGGGCAGCGGGGGCCTCCCCACCCCCGCTGCCCACCTTTTCCCGAATTCTCGACGGATGCTGAACATGCAAAGGATCCAGACAGTGCTGTTGCAGTGCGCCGGTTGGCTGCTCTACATGAGTCTGCTCATGCTGATCGCCCTGGCCCTGCCAGCCGATATCTTCGACTCGCAGTCGAAGCACTTCATCTTCCTGGTCGGCGCAGTCGGCATCTGGCGCTATTCCATGGGCGCCACCCATTTCATCCGCGGCATGATCTTCCTCTACGGCGTGTACCCGTACCTGCGCCGCAAGGTGCAGAAAATGGGCAAGGACGCCGACCCGTCCCACGTTTACCTGATGGTGACCAGCTTCCGCATCGAAGCGCTGACCACCGCCCAGGTGTACAGCTCGGTGATTCGCGAGGCGATCAACTGTGGCTTCCCCACCACCGTGGTCTGCTCGCTGGTGGAGATGTCGGACGAACTGCTGGTGAAAAGCCTGTGGGCCAAATACAACCCGCCCGCCCACGTGAAGCTCGACATCGTGCGCATCGCCGGTACCGGCAAGCGTGACGGCCTGGCCTACGGTTTCCGTGCCATCTCGCGCATGCTGCCGGACGAGAACGCCGTGGTGGCGGTCATCGACGGCGACACCGTGCTGGGCGATGGCGTGGTACGCAAGACCGTGCCGTGGTTCAAGCTGTTCCCCAACGTCGGCGGCCTGACCACCAACGAGTTCTGCGAAGTGCGTGGCGGCTACATCATGAGCGAGTGGCACAAGCTGCGCTTCGCCCAGCGCCACATCAACATGTGCTCGATGGCCCTGTCCAAGCGCGTGCTGACCATGACCGGGCGCATGTCGATGTTCCGCGCCAGCGTGGTGACCAACCCCGAGTTCATCGCCGACGTCGAAAGCGACTCGCTGATGCACTGGCGCCTGGGCCGCTTCAAGTTCCTCACCGGTGACGACAAGTCCAGCTGGTTCAGCCTGATGCGCCTGGGCTACGACACCTTCTACGTGCCGGACGCCGCCATCAACACGGTCGAGCACCCGCCGGAGAAGAGCTTCTTCAAGGCCAGCCGCAAACTGATGTACCGCTGGTACGGCAACAACCTGCGGCAGAACTCCCGCGCGCTGGGCCTCGGCCTGCGCCGCCTGGGCCTGTTCACCAGCATCGTGCTGTTCGACCAGCGCGTGTCGATGTGGACCAGCCTGCTGGGCCTGACCGTGGCGGTAATCGCCAGCCTCAAGTTCGGCATGGGCTTCCTGCTGGTGTACCTGCTGTGGATCGGCATCACCCGTCTGATCCTCACCATCATGCTGCTGTGCTCCGGCCATAACGTGGGCCCGGCCTACCCGCTGATTCTCTATTACAACCAGATCATCGGCGCGCTGATGAAGATCTACGTGTTCTTCCGCCTCGACAAGCAGTCCTGGACGCGTCAGCCCACTGCCCTCAAGCGTGACCTCGCCAGCTTTCAACAATGGTTCAACACCTGGTCCTCGCGGACCATGACCTTCTCGGCTGCCAGCATCTTCGTCGCTGTGCTGTTCATGGTCGTGTGAGCCCAACCCGGATCGGAACTAACAGGAACAAACCACATGAATACCGCCGTGAACGTCAACGTCGTGCATGAGTCCGAAGCCCAGCGCCAGCACGCCCGGGTACGCATCCCCGCCAAGCTGCGCTTCCTCGACCCTCAGCGCCAAGCCCACGATGTGAAGGTCGACGATCTTTCCGCCGGAGGCCTGAGCTTCCACACCAAGCAACCACTGTCGGTTGGCGACGTGCTCCGCGGGCGGCTGCAGTTCACGGTCGACAACCTCGGCCTGTCGATGGACATCGAGTTCCAGGTGCGCTCCTACAACCCGGACAGCGGCCGTACCGGCGCGCAGTTCCAGAACCTCGAGCCACGCGACATCGCCACGCTGCGCCACATCATCACCTCGCACCTCTCGGGTGAACTGATCACTGCCGGCGATGTGCTCAGCACCTTGCAGCGCGACAACTTCACCAAGGCACGCAAGCAGAAGGATGGCGGCAGTGGCCTGAGCGCCTTCGGCCGCCTCAAGGCAGTCACCGTCACCCTCGGTGTATTCGTGGTCGGTGTCGCCGCCTTCGGCTTCATCGCCAAGTCGCTGTACGGCATGTACTTCGTAAGCCATGCCGAAGCCGGCGTGGTCGCGGTACCCACCACCAACGTCACCATGCCGCGCGACGGCACCGTGAACAGCCTGGTCGAAAGCGGTGGCCAGATCGCCAAGGGCGCACCACTGGCCAGCTTCACCACCAGCATGCTGGACATGCTCAAGGGCAACCTGGAAGACGCACAGCTGGAGCCGGCGAAGATCGAGGAACTGTTCGGCAAGCAGCTGTCTGGCACCCTCACCAGCCCGTGTGATTGCGTGGTTGCCCGCCAGCTGGTCGACAACGGCCAGTACGCCGCCAAGGGCCAGCCGATCTTCCAGCTGATCCCGCGTACCACCAACCCGATGATCGAGGCGCGCTTCACCTACCGCCAGTTCGACGAGGTCAAGCCAGGCACCCGGGTCAACTTCCAGGTAGCCGGCGAAGACGAATTACGCACCGGCCAGATCGTCAGCAGCGCCAGCCTCAACAGCGAAGACCTGGCCGCCGACATCCGTGTGCAGATCAAACCTGACAGCGCCCTGCCCGCCGAACTCGCCGGTCGCCCGGCTTCGGTCAACAGCGACCGTGGCCCATCGCTGAACTGGCTGATCGACAAAGCCATGGCCCGTGGGCTGTAAGAGGATCACAACATGATTCCCCACAAGAAAAGCGCCAGCCTGGGCCTGTGTGCCCTGGCTGCTGCCATCACCCTGGCCGGCTGTGCGGGCCTGCCCGACCAGCGCCTGGCCAACGAAGCCATGAAGCGCGGTGACACTGCACTGGCCGAGCGCAACTACAAGGCGCTGGCCGACCTGGGCTACAGCGAAGCGCAAGTGGGCCTGGCCGACATCAAGGTTGCCACCCGCGATCCGGCGAAAATCAAGGAAGCCGAGGCTACCTACCGTGCCGCGGCCGCCATTTCGCCGCGTGCCCAGGCGCGCCTTGGCCGCCTGCTGGTGGCCAAGCCCGACAGCACCCAGGCCGAGCGCGAAGAAGCCGAAACGCTGCTCAAGCAAGCCGCCAAGCAGGGCGAAAGCAACACCCTGATCCCGCTGGCGATGCTCTACCTGACCTACCCGCAGAGCTTCCCCAAGGTCAACGCGCAGCAGCAGATCGACCAATGGCGCGCCGCCGGCAACCCGGAAGCGGGCCTGGCCCAGGTGCTGCTGTACCGCACCCAGGGCACCTACGACCAGCATCTGGGCGAAGTGGAAAAAATCTGCAAGGCCGCGCTGAACAGCACCGACATCTGCTACGTCGAACTGGCCACCGTGTACCAGAAGCGTGGCCAGGCCGACCAGCAGGCTGCCCTGCTCGGCCAGCTCAAGGCTGCCTACGCCCGTGGCGCAGTACCGGCCACCCGGGTAGACAGCGTTGCCCGGGTACTGGCTGACCGCAGCCTCGGCCAGACCGACGAGAAAACCGCCAAGGACCTGCTCGAACAGGTGGCCCCGGCCAACCCGGCGTCCTGGGTCAGCCTGGCGCAACTGGTGTACGACTTCCCAGAGCTGGGCGATACCGACCAGCTGATGGCCTACATCGACAAGGGCCGCGAAGCCGAACAGCCACGCGCCGAACTGTTGCTGGGCCGCCTGTACTACGAAGGCAAGACCGTGCCTGCGGACGCGGCCAAAGCCGAACAACACCTGCAGGCTGCCGCCGACGCAGGCGAAGTCAGCGCCCATTACTACCTGGGCCAGCTGTACCGCCGCGGCTACCTGGGCAACGTCGAGCCACAAAAGGCCGTCGACAACCTGCTGGCCGCCGCCCGTGGTGGGCAGAACAGTGCCGACTATGCCCTGGCCCAGCTGTTCAGCGAAGGCCATGGCATTCGCCCGCAACCGGGCAACGCCTGGGTATTCGCCCAGCTGGCCCAGGCCAACCCGTCGCCGCAGTCCGCTGAACTGCTGCAGCAGCTCGACCAGCAACTTACGCCTGACCAGCGCAGCCAGGCCCAGCAACTGCTGGCACAAGAGAAGCAGGCACGCGGCAGCATGGCGCAAGGCGCCAACAGCACCCTGGCCATCGAAGCCCTGCAAGACGATGAAAAAGAAGTAACCGGTGAGGACTCGCTATGACGCTCAATCCCTTCGTGAAAGCCGGCATCGGCCTGAGCTTCGCCCTGCTGTGGTCCTGCCCGACCCTGGCGGAAATGACCGCTGAAAAGAACTTCGGCCTGGATGTGAAGATCACCGGCCAGTCGGAAGACGACCGTGATCTGGGCACCCGCTCCGGCGGCGACGTCAACGGCCTGGGTCTCGACTTGCGCCCTTGGGTATATGGCGAGCGTGGCAACTGGAGCGCCTATGCCATGGGCCAAGCCGTCACCGCGACCGACACCATCGAAACCGACACTCTGCGCCAGAACGACGACGGCACCACGACCGACACCGCCGCCGACGGCCGTGAGCAGGACAAGAGCTACCTGGCCATGCGCGAATTCTGGGTCGGCTACAGCGGCCTCACCGCCTATCCCGGCGAGCAGCTGCGTTTCGGCCGCCAGCGCCTGCGCAGCGACGATGGCATGTGGCGCGACACCAACATCGAGGCGCTGAACTGGACCTTCGACACCACCCTGCTCAAGGCCGACCTGGGCGTTGCCCAACGCTTCAGCGAATACCGCACCGACCTCACCGAGCTGGCCCCCGAAGACAAGGACCGTACGCACGTCTACGGCAATGTCGCCACGCAGTGGACCCCTGGCCACTGGGTTGGTGTACGCGCCCACCACACCCACGACGGCGGCAGCCTGAAGAACCCGGGCGAAACCGTCGATGCGCTGGACAAGACCCGCACCGGCGACCTCACCTGGCTGGGCCTGGAAGCCAACAGCGACGCCTACAACTGGCGCAACGACCACACCGTCAACTACTGGGGCAGCGTCACCTGGCTGACCGGTGACCGCAACACCCTCAGCAGCCAGGTGGTCGGCGACGACACCGTGGCCACCGGCAAGCAGAGTGGTGATGTCAACGCCTGGGCCACCGACCTCGGCATCCGCCTGCGCCTCGACCCGCAATGGCAGGTCGGTGCGGCCTACGCCCGTGGCAGTGGCGGTGGTGGCGACGACGGTTCGAGCAACTACGAGCAGACCGGCCTGGAGAGCAACCGCTCCAACTACACCGGTACCCGTTCGCGCGTGCACCGCTTCGGTGAAGCCTTCCGCGGCGAGCTGGGCAACCTGCAGGCGGCCACCCTGTTCGCCTCCTGGCAGCTGCGCGACGACTACGACGCCAGCTTCATCTACCACAAGTTCTGGCGTGTCGATGGCAACCAGAACATCGGTTCCAGCGGCATCAACGCGGTGGTCAACGACAACGGCGTGAACCGCCCGCTGGTCGATGGAGAAAAAGACCTTGGCCAGGAAATGGACGTGGTCGTGACCAAGTACTTCAAGCAAGGCCTGCTGCCGGCTTCGATGAGCCAGGCCATCGACGAGCCATCTGCCCTGGTGCGCCTGCGTGCTGGCGTGTTCAAGCCGGGCGATGCCTATGGCAAGGAAGCGGACTCGTACATGCACCGCGCCTTCGTCGACGTGATCTGGCGCTTCTGAGGCCGGTAGAGGACTTACCGTTATGAACCTTCACCCGCACTTACGTCACAGCCTGTTGGCCAGCGCCTTGCTGCTGGCCAGCGGCCTGGTGGCTGCCGCAGAGCCCCAGGTGATCGCCAAGGAACTGCAGCAGGCCA
This sequence comes from Pseudomonas sp. XP1, assembly GCF_053557675.1. Lineage (NCBI taxonomy): Bacteria > Pseudomonadati > Pseudomonadota > Gammaproteobacteria > Pseudomonadales > Pseudomonadaceae > Pseudomonas > Pseudomonas sp. XP1. Next base: position 74,805 of record NZ_JBNRIJ010000020.1, read on the forward strand.
AGACCTACACGGTCTCCAGCGCGCCGATCGAGCCGCTGCACATGGACCCGCCGAAGCTGCCTGACCTGACCGGCTACACCTTTGATGCGGTGCAGAAGAAAATCGACCGCCGCCACAAGGGCAAGGTCAGCCTGCGCCGCATGTTCCAGGAGGATACCCTCAAGGAATTCGTCGGCGGCGACAACAAGGCGGCCGAGTGGGTCCAGCGCCAGCATGGCATTCCACAGGCGATCTTCATCGATGACGGCCATGTCGACCTGGTCGAGCTGAGCAAGAAGGTACCCAAGCAGTACCTCAGCGAAGTCGAGCCGGGTGTGTACCTGGCGCGCCTGCCGATCGTGGTCGGGCAGAAGGGCATCCTCGAGATCGACGGCAAGGTCAAGCAGCTGCGCCTGTCCCAGGAAGGCGGTTCGTTCCTGGTCAACGACGGCAAGCTGTTCGTCACCGACACCCAGGTGACCGGCTGGCGGGAAAAGGAAAATGGCCCGGCGACCTTCCGCTCGCCCAAGGAATTCCGCCCGTTCCTGCTGTCGTGGGGCGGTACCGAGACCTACATCGTCAACACCAAGATGGCCAGCTTCGGCTACGCCAAGTCCAAATCGTACGGCGTGAGCATCTCGCAGTACACGCCGAACATGGCCAAGCGCATGGGCCGCCCGGAACCCACCGGTTGGATCATCGGCTCTGAGTTCAGCGACATGTGGTACGGCTTCTACTGCTACGAGACCCAGGACTTCGTGGTCAAGGACAGCACCTACCGCGACAACATCGTCTACGGCATCGACCCGCACGACCGCTCGCACCGGCTGATCATCGCCGGCAACACGGTGTACGGCACCAAGAAGAAGCACGGCATCATCGTTTCGCGTGAGGTCAACGACAGCTGGATCATCAACAACAAGAGCTTCGACAACAAGCTCTCGGGCGTGGTGATCGACCGTAACAGCGTCAACAACCTGATCGCCTACAACGAGATCTACCGCAACCACACCGACGGCATCACGCTGTACGAAAGTGGCGACAACCTGATCTGGGGCAACAAGCTGATCAACAACCGCCGCCACGGCATCCGCGTGCGTAACAGCGTGAACATCCGCCTGTACGAAAACGTCGCCATGGCCAACGGTCTGGTCGGCGTGTACGGCCACATCAAGGACCTGTCCAACACCGACCGCGACATCGCCCTCGACCCGTTCGACACCAAGGTGTCGCTGATCCTGGTCGGTGGCGAACTGTCGGCCAACGGCTCCGGCCCCCTGTCGATCGACTCGCCGCTGTCGGTCGAGCTGTACAAGGTGTCCATGCTCGCCCCGCGCAAGGCCAGCGGTATCAGCCTCAACGGCGTTCTGGGCGAACGCCAGGACGAAATCCTCGACCTGCTGGTACGCCAGCAAAAGGCTGTGCTGATCGACCCGGTCGAACGCCAGACCGAAATGATCGATTAAGGAAGCCCAGACCATGACCCCACATCTGATGAAACTGCTGGGCCTGTCCGCCGCCCTCCTGGCGATCAGCCAGGGCGTGCGCGCCGAAGACGTCAAGGCCCCTACCTTCAGCGCCGAGCCTTGCTGCCAGCTGTGCCCTGAAGCGCATGACCCAAGCCGCTACACAACCCGTTACCAGCAGAACTTCACCACGCTGGTGCAGGCCCAGGGCGACTGGCTGTTCCGTACCCGCGAAGACCTGCGCACCGAGTTCAATACCACCCCGGCCGGCTACAAGCGCCTGCAGCAAGTGCACGACGCGTTCAAGAAGCGCGGCGTGGAGCTGGTGGTGGTGTACCAGCCGACCCGTGGCCTGGTGAACCGCAACATGCTCAACCCGGCGGAAAAGGCTGCCTTCGACTACCAGAAGGCCCTGGGCAACTACCAGGCCATGCTCAAGCGCTTTGCCAGCATGGGCTACAACGTACCCGACCTGTCGCCGCTGACCAACGAACAGCTGGCCGCTGCCGACCAGGGCAAGGACTTCTACTTCCGTGGCGACCAGCACTGGACGCCTTACGGCGCCGAGCGCGCTGCCAGGATCGTGGCCGATACCGTGCACAAGATGCCGGCCTTCGAAGGCATCCCGCGCAAGGAATTCGAAACGAAAAAGTCCGGGCGCATGGGCAAGACCGGCACCTTGCATAACGTCGCCGGTCAGCTCTGTGGCACCAGCTACGCCGTCCAGTACATGGACCAGTTCGCCACCGAGCCCAAAGGCTCCGACAGTGGCGGTGACGACCTGTTCGGTGACGCCGGCAACGCGCAGATCACCCTGGTGGGTACCAGCCACAGTGGCAAGAACTACAACTTCGCGGGTTTCCTGCAACAGTACATTGGTGCCGATGTACTGAACGTCGCCTTCCCCGGCGGCGGCCTGGAAGGCTCGATGATCCAGTACCTGGGCAGCGAGGAATTCCAGAAGAACCCGCCGAAGATCCTGATCTGGGAATTCTCCCCGCTGTATCGCCTGGACCAGGAAACCATCTGGCGGCAAATCCTTGGTCTGCTCGACGACGGCTGCGATGACCGCCCGGCCCTGATGAGCGCCAGCGCCACCCTCAAGCCCGGCAAGAACGAGCTGATGGTCAACGGCAAGGGCGGCGTGATCAAAGACCTGATCAACCGCAACATCCAGATGGACGTCAAGTTCGAAGACCCGTCGGTGAAGGTGCTGCAGGCCACCCTCTGGTACCTCAACGGTCGCCACGAGGACATCAAGCTGGAAAAACCGGAAACCTCCGACACCGACGGGCGCTTCGTCTTCCAGATGCGCGAAGACGAGGACTGGGCCAGCCAGAGCCTGCTGGCGTTCGAGGTGCAGGGGCCGGAAAGCGGTACCCAGAAGGTCGAAGCCAAGCTCTGCAAACGCAACAACTTCGCCGTGCCCGCGCAGACCGCGCAGGCCGGCCAGTGAGGCGACCATGACCATGCTCAAGCGAATCTTCCGCCCTGCCCTGCTCACCCTGGCCCTGTTCGGCGGCGCCGCGCAGGCCGCGCTGGTGCCCCCGCAGGGTTATTACGAGGGCATTGAAAAGCTCAAGACCGGAGACGGCAACTTCCATTGCGAGCCGGCGCCAAAGCCGTACACCGGCGCGTTGCAGTTCCGCAGCAAGTACGAAGGTTCGGACAAGGCTCGGGCGACGCTCAACGTAGCCTCGGAAAAGGCCTTTCGCAAGTCGACCGAGGGCATCACCACCCTCGAGAAGGGCGTGAGCAAGATGGTCGGCCAGTACATGCGTGACGGCCGCCCGGCCCAGCTGGATTGCGCGCTCACCTGGCTGGGCTCCTGGGCACGTGCCGATGCGCTGATGTCCACCGACTACAACCACACCGGCAAATCCATGCGCAAGTGGGCGCTGGGCAGCATGAGCGGGTCCTGGCTGCGCCTTAAGTTTTCCAACTCGCAGCCGCTGGCCGCGCACCGGGAAGAGGCCGAGCTGATCGAGAAGTGGTTCGCCCGCCTCGCTGAACAGACCGTGCGCGACTGGAGCGACCTGCCACTGGAGAAGATCAACAACCACAGTTACTGGGCGGCCTGGTCGGTGATGGCTACCGCCGTGGCCACCGACCGCCGCGACCTGTTCGACTGGGCGGTGAAGGAATACAAGGTCGGCGCCAACCAGGTGGATGAACAGGGCTTCCTGCCCAACGAGATCAAGCGCAAGCAGCGCGCCCTGGCGTATCACAACTACGCCCTGCCGCCGCTGGCGATGATCGCCAGCTTCGCCCAGGCCAATGGTGTCGACCTGCGCAGCGAGAACAACTTCGCCCTGCAGCGTCTGGGCGAAGGCGTGCTGGCCGGTGTGCGCGACCCGAGCCAATTCAAGGCACGCGCCGGCGAGAAGCAGGACATGACCGACCTGAAGATCGACAGCAAGTATTCATGGCTCGAACCCTGGTGCGCGCTGTACCACTGCGTCGGTGACACCCTGGAGCGCAAGCACGACATGCAGCCGTTCAACAGCTTCAGGCTCGGCGGCGACGTGACACGGGTCTACGACCCGAGCGCAAAGAGCAAGAAGTGACACCTCCCATCTGGGAGTGAACCTGTGGCAGCGGGCTTGCCCGCTACCACAGGGACCTAAGTTGCCTTCCGGTTTTTCGCTGGGGGGTTTGGGGGGCACTTTGCCCCGGATGCTGTGAACAAAAAGGAGAACCGGGATGGTCTTCTCGTCCAACGTGTTCCTGTTCCTGTTCTTGCCGATCTTCCTCGGCCTGTACTACTTGAGCGGGCAACGTTATCGCAACCTGCTGCTGCTGGTCGCCAGCTACATCTTCTACGCGTGGTGGCGGGTGGACTTCCTGGCCCTGTTTGCCGGGGTCACCCTGTGGAACTACTGGATCGGCCTGAAAGTCGGCGCTGCCGGTGTGCGTACCAAGCCCGCGCAGCGCTGGCTGCTGCTCGGCGTCGGTGTCGACCTGGCGATCCTCGGCTACTTCAAGTACGCCAACTTCGGTGTCGACAGCCTCAACGCGATCATAACTTCGTTCGGCCTGGAGCCGTTCATCCTCACCCACGTGCTGTTGCCGATCGGTATCTCGTTCTACATCTTCGAGTCGATCAGCTACATCATCGACGTGTACCGCGGCGATACCCCGGCCACCCGCAACCTGATCGACTTCGCGGCGTTCGTGGCGATCTTCCCGCACCTGATCGCCGGCCCCGTGCTGCGCTTCAAGGACCTGGTCGACCAGTTCAACAACCGCACCCATACCCTGGACAAGTTCTCCGAAGGCTGCACCCGCTTCATGCAGGGCTTCATCAAGAAAGTGTTCATCGCCGATACCCTGGCGGTAGTGGCCGACCACTGCTTCGCCCTGCAGAACCCGACCACCGGCGATGCCTGGCTCGGCGCCCTGGCCTACACCGCGCAGCTGTACTTCGACTTCAGCGGCTACAGCGACATGGCCATCGGCCTGGGCCTGATGATGGGCTTCCGCTTCATGGAGAACTTCAAGCAGCCGTACATCAGCCAGTCGATCACCGAGTTCTGGCGGCGCTGGCACATCAGCCTGTCGACCTGGCTGCGCGACTACCTGTACATCACCCTGGGCGGTAACCGCAAAGGCACCTTCAACACCTACCGCAACCTGTTCCTGACCATGCTGCTGGGCGGCCTGTGGCATGGCGCCAACTTCACCTACATCATCTGGGGCGCCTGGCACGGCATGTGGCTGGCCATCGAGCGCGCGCTGGGCATCGACACCAACCCCCAGCGTTTCAACCCGGTGAAGTGGGCATTCACCTTCCTGCTGGTGGTGGTCGGCTGGGTGATCTTCCGTGCCGAGAACCTGGAAGTGGCCGGCCGCATGTATGGCGCCATGTTCAGCTTCGGTGAATGGCAGCTGTCGGAACTCAACCGTGCCCAGCTCACCGGCCTGCAGGTAGCCACCTTGGTTGTCGCCTACATCACCCTTGCGTTCTTCGGCCTGCGCGACTTCTACCGCAACGCCAGGCCAACGCCCAAGGCCACCCCGGTGGAGGTCAACAGCGACGGTTCGATCGGCCTGGACTGGACCCGGGTGATGACCCGCGCCCTGGTGCTGCTGCTGTTCGTGGCCTCGATCCTCAAGCTTTCGGCGCAGAGCTACTCGCCGTTCCTTTACTTCCAGTTCTGAGGTTGATGACATGACCCGGACATTACGCATTACCTATTCGCTGTCGTTCCTCGGCCTGCTGGTGGGCATGGGCGTCTGGTCCACCGGTGGCCTGCAAAGCTTCCAGCGTACCGAGCAGATGACCCTGCTCAACGGCAAGCTGGCCAAGGCCGCCGAGACCCATTACGACGAGCAGTTCCCGATCAAGCGCCTGGGCACCAACCTGTGGGCGGCGATGGACTTCAAGCTGTTCAACGAAGGCCGCCCCGGCGTGGTGCTGGGCCGCGACCAGTGGCTGTTCAGTGACGAGGAGTTCAAGCCCACCGCCGGTGCCGAGCAGCTGATGCAGGAAAACCTGGCGTTGATCCGTGGCGTGCGCGACACCCTGCAGCAGCACGGCAGCCAGCTGGTGCTGGCGATCGTGCCGGCCAAGGCGCGGGTGTACGCCGAGTACCTGGGCAAGGAACTGCCGACCAGCCTGCATGACGACCTGTACAACCAGTTCCATGCCCAGGTGCGCCAGGCCAACGTGTTCGCTCCGGACCTGATGGCACCCATGGAACAGGCCAAGGCCCGCGGCCAAGTGTTCCTGCGCACCGACACCCACTGGACGCCAATGGGTGCCGAAGTGGCGGCGCAGGCCGTGGCCGAGGCGGTCAGCCGCCAGAGCCTGCTCAACGGCGACCCGCAGGCGTTCATCACCGAAGCCGGCAGCACCGCGCCATACAAGGGTGACCTGACCAACTTCCTGCCACTGGACCCGCTGTTCAGCAACCTGCTGCCGGCCCCGGACAACCTGCAGCAACGCACCACTCGCCCTGTCGAGGCCGAAGGTGAAGCCGGTGACGCACTGTTCGCCGACAAGCAGATCCCGGTTGCCCTGGTGGGCACCAGCTACAGCGCCAACCCGCACTGGAACTTCCTCGGCGCGCTGCAGCAGGCCCTGCGCAGCGACGTGGCCAACTACGCCGAAGACGGCCATGGCCCGCTGCTGCCGATGCTCAAGTACCTGCAAAGCGATGCCTTCAAGAACGCCGCACCCCAGGTGGTGGTGTGGGAATTCCCCGAACGTTATCTGCCAATGAAGAACGACCTCAGCAGCTTCGATCCGCAGTGGATCGCCCAGCTGAAGAACACCCGTAAATCCGAAGAAAACCTGGCTTTGTCGTCCACCCGGACTAACCACTAATCAGAGGAACATACATATGACTACCAAGACTTCCATTGCCAAAGCCCTCACCCTCGCGGCCGGCCTGTCCCTGGCCTCCATGCAGGCCTTCGCCGGTGCCGACGCCGCGCTGTACGGCCCGAGCGCACCAAAAGGCTCGACCTTCGTGCGCCTGTACAACGCTTCCAGCGCACCGGCTGCAGCCTCGGTCGGCAACACCCAGATCAAGCAGGTTGGCGCCCAGGGCAGCAGCGACTTCAGCTTCCTGCCAGGGGGTGACTACACCGCCCAGGTCGGCGGCAAGAGCGTGCCGGTCAAGCTGGCTGCGGACAAGTACTACACCCTGGTCAACAGCGCCAGCGGCAACCCGCAACTGATCGAAGAGCCGCCGTTCAAGAACAAGCAGAAAGCCTTGGTTCGTGTGCAGAACCTCAGTGACCAGCAACTGACCCTGAAGACCGCCGACGGCAAGACCGAAGTGGTCAAGCCCGTTGCCGCCAACGGCCGTGGCGAACGCGAAATCAACCCGGTCAAGGTCAACCTGGCGCTGTACCAAGGAGACAAGAAAGTGGGTGACGTCAAACCCGTCGCCCTGGAGCGCGGCGAAGCCGCAGTGCTGTACGTAACGGGTTCCGGCAACGCCTTGTCGCCGGTGTGGGTAACTCGCCCCGTGGCTAGCAACTGATTCCCCTGCCTCTCAACGACTATTGGAGAAACATGATGATCCCGGTAATTCTTTCTGGTGGTAGCGGTTCCCGTCTGTGGCCTCTGTCGCGCAAGCAGTTCCCCAAGCAGTTCCTGGCCCTGACCAGTGAACACACGCTGTTCCAGCAAACCCTCGAGCGCCTGGTGTTCGAAGGCATGGACACCCCGATCGTGGTCTGCAACAAGGACCACAAGTTCATCGTGCAAGAGCAATTGGCCGCGCTGAAGCTGGAAACCCAAGGCATCCTGATGGAACCGTTCGGCCGCAATACCGCGCCGGCCGTGGCCATGGCTGCCATGAAACTGATCAACGAAGGCCGCGACGAGCTGATGCTGGTGCTGCCCGCTGACCACGTGATCGAGGACCAGAAAGCCCTGCAACGCGCCCTGGCCCTGGCCACCGTGGCCGCCGAGCGTGGCGAGATGGTGCTGTTCGGCGTGCCGGCAACCAAGCCGGAAACCGGCTACGGCTACATCCGTTCCAGCCAGGACGCCCTGCTGCCAGAAGGCGTGGCGCGCGTGGCGCAGTTCGTCGAGAAGCCCGATGAAAAACGCGCCGCCGAGTTCGTCCAGGCCGGCGGTTACTTCTGGAACAGCGGCATGTTCCTGTTCCGTGCCAGCCGCTTCCTCGAAGAGCTGAAAAAACACGACGGCGACATCTACGACACCTGCGTGCTGGCCCTGGAGCGCAGCCAGGAAGATGGTGATGTGCTGAGCATCGACGAAGCCACCTTCGCCTGCTGCCCGGACAACTCCATCGACTACGCGGTGATGGAAAAGACCCAGCGCGCCTGCGTGGTGCCGATGTCGGCAGGCTGGAGCGACGTGGGCTGCTGGTCGTCGCTGTGGGAAGTGCACGAGAAGGACGACAACGGCAACGTCACCAAGGGCGACGTGGTGGTGCAGGACAGCCACAACTGCATGATCCACGGTAACGGCAAGCTGGTGTCGGTGATCGGCCTGGAGAACATCGTGGTGGTCGAGACCAAGGACGCCATGATGATTGCCCACAAGGACAAGGTCCAGGGCGTCAAGCAGATGGTCAAGACCCTCGACGAGCAGGGCCGCAGCGAAACCCAGAACCACCTGGAAGTGTATCGCCCGTGGGGCTCGTACGACTCGGTGGACATGGGCGGCCGCTTCCAGGTCAAGCACATCACCGTCAAGCCGGGCGCCAGCCTGTCGCTGCAGATGCACCACCACCGCGCCGAGCACTGGATCGTGGTGTCCGGTACCGCCGAGGTGACCTGTGACGAGAACGTGTTCCTGCTGACCGAGAACCAGTCCACCTACATCCCGATCGCCTCGGTGCACCGCCTGCGCAACCCGGGCAAGATCCCGCTGGAGATCATCGAAGTGCAGTCCGGCAGTTACCTGGGCGAGGATGACATCGAGCGCTTCGAAGATGTTTACGGGCGTACCTCCACGCCGATCGAACGGGGTGTTTCGGTGAAGACCATCGCGCAGTAATGCAACCCCAGGGGCCGCTTTGCGGCCCCGCTTTTTTGAGCCACTTCCCATTTCGGGCTACGATGGTCAGACCCCGCGCAACCAAGGTCTGCCTGCCCCATGATCATCGGTGCCTTCCTCATTCTCACCTGGCTGGTGCTGCTGTTGCGCTACCCGGCCAAGGCCCTGCCGATCTCGCTGGCCGCCGTTTGTGGCCTGGGCCTGGTGGCCTTGTTCGTCATCTGGCAGGACACCCGCGAAACCTCGCAACTGGCTCGCCTGGACCTGCGCCTGGCCTACGCCCCCGAACACTGCCCCGCCGACCGCGCCCTGCAGGTGCGCATGAAGAACGGCAACGACGTGCCGCTGACCGAGCTGCGCTGGCGGGTGGCCGCGTATGCGCCGGGCGATACCGTGAACCTGGCGGAGAACACCTACAACGCCCCGCGCTACCGTGGGCCGGGTGATCTACAGCCAGGGGCCGAGTGGAAAGACTGCCTGCCACTGCCGCCACTGCGCTCTGGGTACCGGCCGCAGACCCTGGAGTTTCGTGCAGAGCATCTGCAAGGTGCGTTTGCCAACTAATGTATCGCCTGTGCCGGCCCTTTCGCGGGCTTGCCCGCTCCCACAGGTACTGCACAGTACTCAAGAGCTGTGGAGTACCTGTGGGAGCGGGCAAGCC
>NZ_JBNRIJ010000021.1:0-53726 GCF_053557675.1 Pseudomonas sp. XP1
GTGACCGTTACCGGCACCACCGGTGGTGACTTCGAGAAGCTGAACGTCAGCAGCACTGCAGCTGTGACCAAAGTTACCGACACCCTCGATAGCACCGGTCTGACCCTGACTGCCACTCCTACCGTCCAGGAAGGTGGCCAGATCACCTACACCGCCGCCTTGACCAACAAGGCCGGCACCGACATGACCATCAAGCTCAGCAATGGTGCCGTCATCAGCATCGAAGCGGGCAAGCTCTCCGGTAGCGTTACCGTTCCGGCGCCGACCGATGACGTCTATATCGATGCAGGCAACGTTTCGGCGAAGATCACCGAAACCAGCGGTGGCAACTTCGAGAAACTGAACGTCAGCGATACGGCGGCGGTCACTGCGGTGACGGATACCATCCAGACCACCACCCTGAGCATCAGCGGCACCGCCGCGGTTGCTGAAGGTGGCGATGCCACGTACGTGCTGAACCTGACCAACAAGGCCGAGACCGACGTCACCGTCAAACTGACCTACACCGGCACCGCGGCCGATGGCACTGACTACACCGGCGTGGCCACCGTGGTAATCAAGGCCAACAGCACGCAGGCAACGTTCACCATCCCGACCTTCAAGGACAGCGTCACCGAGGGCACCGAGCACTTCACGGTCAAGATCGATTCGGCCACCGGTGGCAACTTCGAGAAGCTCGACATCAGCTCCAGCGCCGGCAGCGTGACCACCCAGATCTTCGAGCCGGCCCCGGTTCTGGACCTGGATGGCAACGACTCCAGCGGCAAGACCGGTGCCGACTACCAGACCACCTTCACCGAGAACCAGCCGGGCAGTGGTGTGTCGATCGGTGATGTGGACGTCACCATCACCGACTTCGACAGCTCGAAGCTGACTGGCGCGACGGTCACCCTGACCAACCGCCAGCCGGGTGACGCGCTGAACCTGGGTAACAGTGTCAACGGCATCACGATCAACGCCAACAGTACCGACGGCAAGGTAGTCCTGACTCTGAGCGGCGCTGCATCGCTGGCCGACTATATCCAGGCGATCAAGAACATCACCTTCATAAACAGCAGCGAGAACCCGAGCACCACGCCTCGCATCATCACCGTGACGGTGACCGACGGCGTGAATACCTCGAACACCGCCACGACCACGGTGAATGTGATCGCAGTCAACGACGCACCGGTTGCCGCCGGCGGCGTCGTCACTGGCGTCGAAGACACGCCGCTGGTGCTGACCTGGAAGGACTTCAACATTTCCGACGTCGACAGTGCCCTGTCGAGCCTGGGTGTGACCTTCACCCAGCTGCCAGCAGGTTCCCTGCAGCTGTTCAACGGCACCGCCTGGGTCAACGTCGCCCAGAACCAGACCGTCAGCCAGGCCGACATCGCTGGCGGCAACCTGCGGTTCGTGCCGAAACCCAACGAGTCGGGTATCGACGGATATGGCGGAACGGGCGTCGGCAACAAGCAGGCCGACTATGCCCAGATCAAGTACAAGCCTACCGACGGTACCGCTGCTGGTAACGAGGCCACGCTGAAGGTCGATATCACGCCTGTAGCCGACAAGCCTGGCCTGAACATCGGCAGCAATACCCCAGATTCGCTTGGCCTGACCAAGGAAACCTGGAACAGCCTCACGGGCCTGGGCACCAACGGCAACGGCATTAGCGGTACTGCGCTGAAGAACGTGTTCGCCAACTCTGGCAGTGCCAGCAAGACCGAGCAGGTTGTCAGCGCCGACTCGGGCGGCAGCGTTGCCGCCGGAACTGGCTCCAAGACCTCCGGCCTTATCTACCTGGAAGCCGGCCAGACCTACACCTTCAGCGGCACAGCCGATGACAGCCTGCAGGTCTACATCGGCAAAACCAGCGTGGTCGGCGCCACTTGGGGGGCGGGCGGTACGATCTCCGGCAGCTTCTCGCCGCCTGTCAGCGGCTACTACACCCTCGAGATCTACCATGCCAACCAGTCCGGCCCGGGCAGCCTGGATATCAACGTCAAGGTCGGCAACGGCTCCGTGACCGACCTGAGCAGCTCGGCCATCCCGATGTACCCGAACGTTGCGGCGATGGGTAACGCCGGGCTTTCCGTATCCGATTTCCATGGCAGTGACGGCCAAGGTTACTACGACGGCTACAAGCTCAACGAAGGGCCGGAGAACGGCACCGTCAAGCTGGTTGGCATTTCCACCAACCTGACCGACACCGATGGCTCCGAGAGCCTGAGCGTCAAGCTGGACGGCATTCCGGCAGGTTCGGTGATCAGCGATGGCGCCGGCCATACCGTAACCGTCGGCGCCACTTCGGTTGACGTCACCGGCTGGAACCTCAACGGCCTGAGCATCAAGCCACCGGCGTACTACCAGGGCAGTTTCGATGTGAAGGTCACCTCGACCGCTACCGAAAGCGTGGGCGGCAGCAAAGCCTCCACCGAAGGTACGATCAAGGTAACCGTTTATCCGGACACCTACACCGCCAGCAACCTGACCACCGACAGCGACAGTTTCACCGGCACCGCCACCAGCGACATCATCGTTGCCGACATCAGTGGCTTGCACGTGACGCCGGGCCAGGACTACAACATTGCGTTCATCGTCGATACCTCAGGCAGCATGGGCAGCGCTGTCGATGCCGCGCGCAACTCGCTGAAGTCGGTGTTCGATACCTTGGCCAACAGCGTCAAGGGCGCACAGTCCGGCACAGTGAACATCCTGCTGGTGGACTTCTCCACCCAAGTGAACAGTACGGTTTCGGTCAACCTGGGCGACAAGAACGCGCTGAGCTCGCTCTACACTGCGCTCAATACGCTTTATTCCAGCGGCTCGACCAACTACGAGGATGCCTTCAAGACCACCGCCAACTGGTTCAAGCAATTGATGGACGCGGGCAACACCGGCAGCCGCCAGACGTTCTTCATCACCGACGGCCAGCCGAACGTGTACCAGACCGGCGAGTATGACCCCACGCTCATGAACTCAAGCTACACGCTGGATGCTGTGCTGAAGTCGATCAACTACAAATTGGGTGATGTGGTCACTAACAAGCTCGTGGGGAACAACAACCGATTCAGCATCGACGCCGCTGGCAACATGACCGCCGAGTACAAAACCGGAAGCGGCAACAACTGGAAAACCGACAGTTATGCAAGCGGACAGTTGCATGCTCAGGGAGATGGTACTTATGAGTTTTCCTACGCCACTTCCGACCGCTGGACCGACTACTATGCGGACCTCAATTCCCAGCAGAGCTTCCTATTGTTGTCCAAGCTGTCTGGCGTGGAGGCCATTGGCCTCAACAGCGCGGTCAACTTCAACGACCTGAAGCCTTACGACACCGATAGCAAGCCGCAGACCAATATCGACCCGAGCAAACTGGCGGAAGCGATCCTGGGCCACACCGAAGCCACCGTGCCAGGCAATGACACCGTCAACGGTGGTGACGGCAACGACATCATCTTCGGTGACCTGGTGAGCTTCGGTTCGGTCGCCGGCAACGGTGTCGAAGCCATACAGGGATATGTCGCAGGCCAGCTGGGTGTGGCCCTGGGTGATGTCGACGGTCGCGTGCTGCACAAGTACATCGTCGAGCATGTAAGCGAATTCGATGTCTCGCGCAGTAACGATGGCAACGACATTCTCAACGGTGGCGCGGGCAATGATCTTCTGTTCGGCCAAGGCGGCGACGACACTCTCGACGGTGGCAAGGGCAATGACATCCTGATCGGTGGCCTGGGCAAGGACACTCTGCTCGGCGGTGAAGGCAATGACATCCTGCTTGGCGGCAAGGGCGATGACACCATGACCGGTGGCAGCGGTGCCGACACCTTCGTATGGAAGGCTGGCGATACCGGCAAAGACGTGATCAAAGACTTCAAGGTGGCCGAAGGCGACCGTATCGACCTGAAGGACCTGCTCCAGGGAGAGAAGGGCAGCACCATCGACAACTACCTGAAGCTCACCACGGTGGAAGGCACGACGACGCTGCAGGTCAGCAGCGAAGGCAAGCTCAACGCCGCCGGTGGTATCGCCAACGCCGACGTGACCATCAAGCTGGAAGGGGTGAACTGGTCCAACACCACAATCAACTCGTTGATCAGCGGTGCTGACCCGACCATCATCATCCACAACAAGGACAGCTGATTGCTGATGCGCTAGCGGGCTGCTCTGCAGCCCGATCGCCGGCAAGCCAGCGATTGGCCGCTCAGCGGCCATGGCACTTTCCTGACATCCTGCGACAGCGCATACTCTGGCGCCGGGCCTGCGTGCCCGGTGATCTTTGCCTATGCTGCTGTCTACCACCAAGGAACCAATGTGACGAGGGACACTGCCATGTTCTACGTGCAACGCGACGACGCTGGCCAGTTGCTGCGGGTAGAAGCAGCCGCTTTTGACGAGTTCACCGAAATACTCCCCGCCGACCATGCCGATATCCAGGAATGGTTTGCCAATGACGATGTGGAAAACAGCCTCAACCAGCTCAAGCAAAGCGACCTCGACATGATCCGCGTGCTCGAGGACCTGATCGATGTGCTGACCGCCAAGGGTGTGTTCAAGATCACCGACCTGCCCGCTGGTGCGCAGGCCAAGCTGCTCAACCGTTCTAAAGCGCGCAAGGCGCTCAGCAGCCTGAACAACCTCATCGATGAAGAAGAGCAGAGCGGGTTGATCTGATTCGTACTGCCCGTGACAGCAGTGCTATGGTTATTCTTTATCGGTATTTAAAATAATTTTCTTATGACTATATAGTCGCCTCCACTGCGTACCCGTCGACCAATCGATGCGCCGCACGACTTGAACCCACACGGGAAATCCCCGTGCGTTTCTGATCGTTGCGCGCCGTTGAAGTCGCGCACTGCGTGGGAGTGAATAATGTCAGCCGCCTCGAACGCCTTGTCGATCACCGACAGCGCCCAGCCGCAACACTTCGAAATCCGCCCCTTCTCCGGTGCCGTAGGCGCCGAGATCATCGGCCTGGACTTGGCCAGACCGGTCAACGCCGAGGATTTCGCCCGTATCCATCGCGCCCACCTCGATCACCATGTGCTGGTGTTCCGCGACCAGCGCATCAGCCCCGACCAGCAAATCGCCTTCAGCCGCCGTTTTGGCCCATTGCAGATCCATGTGCTCAAGCAGTTCCTGCTCGCCGGCCACCCCGAGATCCTGATCGTTTCCAACATCATTGAAAACGGCCAGAACATCGGCCTGGGTGATGCCGGCAAGTTCTGGCATTCGGACCTGTCATACAAGGAACTGCCCAGCCTCGGCTCCATGCTGCATGCCCAGGAACTGCCCGACGAGGGCGGCGATACTCTGTTTGCCGACATGCACAAGGCCTGGGACGCCGTACCTGCAGCCCTGCGCAAGGTGATCGAGGGCCGTGATGCTGCGCACTCCTACACCGCCCGCTATGCCGAGACCAAATTCGAAGGCAACTGGCGCCCGACCCTGACCGCCGAGCAGCTGGCGCAGGTACAGGAAGTCATCCACCCGGTGGTGCGTACCCACCCGGAGAACGGCCGCAAGGCGCTGTTCGTCAGCGAAGGCTTCACCACTCGTATCGTCGGCCTGCCAAGCGACGAAAGCCGCGATGTGCTGCAACAGCTGTATGCCCTGAGCGTGCTGGAGCAGAACATCTACCGCCACCAGTGGCAGCCCCACGACCTGGTGTTCTGGGACAACCGCTCGCTGATCCACCTGGCAACCGGCTGCCCCGCACATCTGCGACGCAAGCTGTATCGCACCACCATCCAGGGCGATGCCCCGTTCTGACGACTGAGGAAACCCACCATGCGTAAATCCATCAGCCGCCTGGCGGCAAGCATCGGCTTGGGCGCAAGCCTGGTCGTAGGCAGCCTGGCGGCCCCCGCCGCGGCGCAAGCAGAAGGCAAGATTCGCATCGCCGAACAGTTCGGCATCGTGTATCTGCTGCTGAACGTAGTGCGTGACCAGCATCTGATCGAAAAACATGGCAAGGAGCAGGGCATCGACATCGAAGTCGATTGGGCTCAGCTGTCGGGTGGCTCGGCCATCAACGATGCACTGCTGTCCGGTTCGGTGGACATTGCCGGTGCCGGTGTTGGCCCATTGTTGACCGTGTGGGACCGCACCAAGGGCCGACAGAACGTCAAGGCCGTGGCCTCGCTGGGCAACTTCCCGTACTACCTGGTCAGCAGCAACCCCAACGTGAAGACCATTGCCGACCTCTCCGACAAGGACCGCATCGCCGTGCCGGCGGTAGGCGTTTCGGTGCAGTCGCGCTTCCTGCAGTATGCCGCTGCCCAGCAATGGGGCGACAAGGAATACAACCGCCTCGACAAGTACACCTTGGCCGTGCCGCACCCGGATGCCACTGCCGCGCTGCTGGCCGGCGGCACCGAACTTAACGGGCACTTCTCCAACCCGCCGTTCCAGGACCAGGTATTGGCCAACAAGAACGTGCACGTGGTGCTCAACAGCTACGACCTGCTCGGCCCCAACTCGCCGACCTTGCTGTTTGCCACCGAAAAATTCCGCAAGGACAACCCCAAGACCTACAAGGCCTTCGTCGATGCGCTGGCCGAAGCCGCGGACTTCGCCCAGAAGGACAAGGCAGCCGCCGCCGACACCTACATCCGCGTGACCAAGGCGAAGATCGATCGCGACACGCTGATCAAGCTGATCGACAACCCGCAGTACGAATTCACGGTCACGCCAAAAAACACCTACAAGCTGGCCGACTTCCTCTATCGGGTAGGCGCCATCAAGCACAAGCCGGAGTCGTGGAAGGACTACTTCTTCCAGGATGAACGGCCGCTGCAGGGGAGCTGACCGATCATGACCGCCCCATTGCCAGGCCACACGGCCAGCAACCTGAGCCGTGTCGCAACGCCACCTTTGCTCAAGGTGGATAACCTCAGCCTCGAGTACCGCACCGCGCAACGCGTGGTGCGGGCCACCCACCAAGTCAGCTTCGAAGTCGACCGTGCCGACCGCTTCGTGCTGCTCGGCCCTTCCGGCTGCGGCAAGTCCACCTTGCTCAAGGCCGTGGCCGGGTTCATCTCGCCCCAGGAGGGGCAGATACTGCTGCAAGGTCAGCCAGTCAGCGGCCCTGGCCCCGACCGCATCGTGGTGTTCCAGGAGTTCGACCAGCTGCCGCCATGGAAGACGGTGAAACAGAACGTCATGTTCCCTCTGCTGGTGTCGGGCCAGCTGAAACGCGCCGAGGCCGAGGAGCGGGCACTGCACTACCTGGACAAAGTCGGCCTGGCCGCCTTCGCCGATGCTTACCCGCACACCCTGTCGGGGGGTATGAAGGCGCGCGTGGCGATCGCCCGTGCCCTGGCCACGCAGCCGAAGATCCTGTTGATGGACGAACCGTTCGCAGCACTTGATGCGCTGACCCGGCGCAAGATGCAGGAAGAACTGCTGCTGCTGTGGGAGGAGGTACGTTTTACCCTGCTGTTCGTTACCCACTCCATCGAAGAGGCTCTGGTGGTCGGCAACCGCATCCTGCTGTTGTCCCCCCACCCGGGGCGGGTGCGTGCCGAAGTGCACAGCCACCAGTACGACCTGGGCAGCCTGGGTGGTAGCGAATTCCAGGCCAGTGCCCGACGCATCCATCGTTTGCTGTTCGATGAGGTGGGTGCCCCCGAACAGCCCGACGATCTTGGTTTCAACGATATCCGTATCGCCTACTGACAGGAGCTTCAGCCATGACCACTACACCTGTACGCCAGGAATACGAGGTGCAGCTGGAGCCTTTGCTCAGTGTGCCTGTGGAGCGCAACCTGCCGCTGGCACAGCGCCTGTGGCAGCACGGCTGGTTGCGCAAGGCGGTCATCCTGCTGGTGATCGCCGTGCTGTGGGAGGCCATTGCCCGCTACCAGGGCAACGATCTGTTGCTACCGACCTTCCTGCAGACGGCCACGGCGCTGTGGGACGGCATGGTCAGCGGTGAGTTGCCGGCCAAGGTTGGCGTGTCGCTGGTGATTCTGCTCAAGGGTTACCTGCTGGGGATCATTCTGGCCTTTGGCCTCACCAGCCTGGCGGTGTCGACCCAGCTTGGGCGCGATCTGTTAGGCACCCTGACCTCGATGTTCAACCCGTTGCCGGCGATTGCCTTGTTGCCGCTAGCCCTGCTGTGGTTCGGGCTGGGCGACAACAGCCTGATCTTCGTGCTGGTGCACTCGGTGCTATGGGCGCTGGCGCTGAATACCTATGCGGGCTTTCTTGGGGTGTCGGAAACCTTGCGCATGGCCGGGCGCAATTACGGCCTGAAGGGGCTGCGGCTGGTGCTGCATATCCTTGTACCTGCGGCGCTGCCGTCGATCCTGTCGGGGCTGAAGATCGGCTGGGCATTTGCCTGGCGAACCCTCATCGCTGCCGAGTTGGTGTTCGGGGCCAGCAGTGGCAAAGGCGGGTTGGGCTGGTACATCTTCCAGAACCGCAACGAGCTGTACACCGACAAGGTGTTTGCCGGGTTGGCGGTGGTGATCCTGATCGGCTTGCTGGTGGAAGGGCTGGTGTTCAATACCCTGGAGCGGCTGACGGTACGGCGCTGGGGAATGCAGCGTTGACCTGCACTGGCCTCATCGCCGGCAAGCCAGCTCCCGCAGGAAAGCCACAGCTTTCAAGGCTTGTGCATTACCTGTGGGAGATGGCTTGCCGGCGATAGGGCCGGTACAGGCTAAAAATTCTGGTACTGCGCCGCCGCATTGCTCAGGATCTTGCCGATCTCCTCACGCAAGCCGCCCGGCTGCTCCACCACCACCCCATCGCCATGGCTCAACAGCCACCAGCGCAGTGGCCAGCCGTCACTTACCGTGGCCTGCAACCGATGCCCGTGCTCCAACGCCGTCAGCTGCATGTCGCTACTCAACGGCGCAACCCGCAACTGCCGCGCCAGCGTATCGCTGATCCGCGCCACCAACTCCACCCCCTCACCCCGAGCCGGTTGCAGCGCATCGCCGCGCAGGTGCGTCAACAAGTCGAAATTGCCGCGCAAGTCGCCCACTGCGCTCGCCGACCAGTGCCAGCCAAACGGGATGCTCTTGTCATTGCGCTCCAGCGGAAATATCAGCGACAGCTCGTTGAGATCACGCTCGACAGTGCGTTTGCTGACAGTGAAGCCCACGTCACGCAGGCGCCAGACCAGTTCGGCGCTGGTAATGCCTGGGGAACGGCTGGGCAGCTGGCGCAGCAGCGCCCACTGCCGACTGAGGGTGGCGCGAGTGGTGGCGAACGGCAAAAGATAACGTCCTTGTCTAGGCTTGCCGCAATAGGATGGCGGCAGGCGTGGGTCATGGCAATTGGCCACAGCCTGCTCAGATCAAGGAAGTCGCATTTGGTTGCCTGGTGCCGAATCGTTCGCGACAGGTTTTGACGTTACGTCACGCAGAATCACGCCTCATCACAGCCGAAGGTTGGGGTTGTGTGTCGTTCAATGAGGATGAACATGTCTGCTGCCAGCAATATCCATTCGCTGCTTGCCCGCCTTCTGCCCGAGCGGGTCATTGCCCCGCCGGCCGCTGTCGGGAGGCGACAGCGACTGTTTGCCGGGATAGGGTTGCCCAGCCAACGTTCGCTGCTTGTCACCCGTCTGGACGAAGCCAGCGACTTGCAGGCGGTGTACGTCGACCTGCGCCGCCAGGCCTTGCAAGGCAACGTGGCGGCGCTCAACGACCTTGGCTGGATCTGGCTCAACGGCAAATACTGGCGTGCTGACACCGTGTTGGCCGGCCACCTGTTGCGCATGGCGGCCCTGCAAGGCAATGCCGCGGCGTGGTTCAACCTAGGGCAGCAACATTACTTCGGCAAAGGTATCGACCCCTCCTATGTACAGGCGGCGGAGTGCTACCGGCAGGCATTCGAGCGGGGCATGTTGCATGCTGCTGCCGCGCTGGGTGACCTGTACGAGGAAGAGGTGTGTGATGGCGGCCTGCAATGGCAAGTCGACCTGATACAGGCTTACCAGTGGTTCCTGCGCGGGGCTGAGCAGGGCGAAGCACGCTGCCGTTTCGAGGTGGGTTACCGGTTGATGCACGGGCTGTACGTGGAGGCTGATTTAAAGGCCGCGCTGTACTGGCTTGAGCTGGCGGCAGCTGCGGGGGTGGTGCAGGCGGCAGAAGAGCTGGCGGTGCACTTCAGCAGCCGTGACGAGGGCCGCTACCAGGAGTGGCGTGACCGGGCGGTGCAGATGGGCAGCACATTGGCCTTGACCATGAAGCTGGAAGACCAGATACAGCCCTGAATGCGCTGCTGCTTGTCCGGGCCCTTCGCGGGCTCGCCCGCTCCCACAGGTACCGCGCATGGCTTGAATCGTATGCATCACCTGTGGGAGCGGGTTTACCCGCGAAGAAGCCGGCACAGGCGGACCAAAAGCCCCAGCATGAAAAACAATTCATCCATCCCCACGGTTGACGACAGGGGGAGGCACAGGCGTATATTGATAGTTAGCAAACTATGAATATCCTTGGTTCCTTTCATGTCCCTTGATCTCCTGCGCCTGCAAGTGAGCAGTGGCGTGGTGGTTGCCGCTCGCCATTGGCGGCGCATCTGCCATACCGCGCTGACCGGTTACGGTATTTCCGAGGCCTGCGCCACGCCGTTGCTGATGATCGTGCGCCTGGGTGACGGTGTGCATCAGGTGGCCGTGGCCCAGGCCTCCGGCTTGGAAAGCCCTTCGCTGGTGCGTCTGCTCGACCAACTGTGCAAGGCTGGCCTGGTATGCCGCAGCGAAGACCCGCTGGATCGCCGCGCCAAGGCCCTGAGCCTGACCGCCGAAGGCCGCACCCTGGCCGAATCCATCGAAGCCGAACTGGTGCGCCTGCGCCGTGAGGTGCTGCATGGCATCGACCAGGCCGACCTGGAAGCCGCCTTGCGCGTGCTGCGTGCCTTCGAAGCCGCCGGCCTGGGCAACACAGGCGGGGCAGCATGAACGGTTTCTTCAGCTCGGTGCCCCCGGCCCGCGACTGGTTCTATGGCGTGCGTACCTTTGCCGCCTCCATGATCGCCCTGTACATCGCCCTGCTCATGCAGTTGCCGCGCCCGTATTGGGCCATGGCCACGGTGTACATCGTCTCCAGCCCGTTCCTTGGCCCCACCAGCTCCAAGGCCCTGTACCGTGCCTTAGGCACACTGCTCGGCGCTGGCGGGGCGATTTTCCTTGTACCACCGCTGGTGCAGTCGCCGTTGCTGTTGAGCATCGCCATCGCCCTGTGGACCGGCACCTTGCTGTTTCTTTCGCTGAACCTGCGCACCGCCAACAACTATGTGCTGATGCTGGCTGGCTACACCTTGCCGATGATTGCCCTGGCGGTGGTCGACAACCCGCTTGCTGTGTTCGACGTGGCGTCTTCCCGCGCCCAGGAAATCTGCCTGGGGATCGTCTGTGCGGCGGTGGTCGGAGCGATCTTCTGGCCACGCCGGCTGGCGCCAGTTGTAGTCGGTGCCACTGGTAGCTGGTTCACCGAGGCGATCCGCTACAGCGACACCTACCTGGCCCGCCAGGCCAGCGCAGACCAGGTTGGCGGCATGCGCGGGGGGATGGTCGCCACCTTCAACTCGCTGGAGCTGATGATCGGCCAGCTCGGCCATGAAGGTGCCGGTCCGCACACCCTGAAAAACGCACGCGAGTTGCGCGGGCGGATGATCCACCTGCTGCCCGTGATCGATGCCCTCGACGACGCCTTGGTCGCCCTCGAAGGCCGCGCCCCGGCACAGTTTGCCCAGTTGCAACCGTTGCTCGATGCCGCCCGCGAATGGCTCAAGGGCACCGTCGACAGCGCCTCCGTCGCCCGCTGGGCCGCCCTGCACGAACAGATCGAGCGCTTGCAGCCCGGCGCCGCTGCCCTCGACCAGCGTGCCGAACTGCTGCTGTCCAACGCCCTGTATCGCCTGACCGAATGGGCCGACCTGTGGCAGGACTGCTGCAGCCTGCAACATGCCCTGCGCAGCGACGATTCCAAACCCTGGCGCGCGGTGTACCGCCACTGGCGCCTGGGTCGTCTGACGGCGTTCTTCGACCGTGGCCTGATGCTGTATTCCGTGGCCTCCACCGTGCTGGCGATCATTGTCGCCTGCGGCCTGTGGATTGGTCTGGGCTGGAACGACGGCGCAAGCGCCGTGATCCTCGCCGCCGTGTCGTGCAGCTTCTTTGCCGCCATGGACGACCCGGCACCGCAGATCTACAAGTTCTTCTTCTGGACGCTGATGTCGGTCATTTTCTCCAGCCTGTACCTGTTCCTGGTGCTGCCCAACCTGCACGATTTCCCGATGCTGGTGCTGGCCTTCGCCGTGCCGTTCATCTGCGTCGGCACCCTGACCGTGCAGCCGCGCTTCTACCTGGGTACCTTGCTGACCATCGTCAACACTTCGACCTTCATCAGCATCCAGGGCGCCTACGATGCTGACTTCTTCACCTTCCTCAATTCCAACCTCGCCGGCCCCGTGGGGCTGCTGTTCGCCTTCATCTGGACCTTGGTGATGCGCCCGTTCGGCGTGGAGCTGGCAGCCAAGCGCATGACCCGCTTCGCCTGGCGCGACATCGTCGAAATGACCGAGCCGGCCACCTTGGCCGAGCACCGCCAGGTCGGCGTGCAGATGCTCGACCGCCTGATGCAGCATCTGCCGCGTCTGTCGCAAACCGGCCAGGACAGCGGCGTAGCACTGCGCGACCTGCGCGTGGGGTTGAACCTGCTCGACCTGCTGGCCTATATGCCGCGTGCCGGGCAGCAGGCTCGCGAGCGCCTGAACACGGTAGTCGAGGAAGTCGGCGCGCACTATGCCGCCTGCCTGCGCGCCGGCGAGCGCCTGCACGCCCCGGCCGCACTGCTGCGCAACATGGAGCGCGCGCGCCTGGCGCTGAACCTGGATGAGCTGTACGAGCGCGGCGATGCCCGTACCCACCTGCTGCACGCACTTAGCGGTCTGCGCCTGGCGCTGCTGCCGGGCGTGGAAGTGATGCTCGAACCAGCCGAACAACCGCAACTGCCCCCCGGCCTCGACGGAGCACCCCTGTGATTGGTGAACTGGATATCAGCGGGGTATTCCTGCCCACGCTGCTGGTGATGATGTTTGGCACCTACCTGCTGTTCCTCGGGGTGCACGCGGTGCTGGTGCGCCTGCATTTCTACCGCCTGGTCTGGCACCGGGCGTTGTTCAACGTTGCCCTGTATGCCGTGCTGCTTGGCGCGGTAGACCACTTTTGCCGAAACCTGATGCTGCCATGAAAAAACCTTTGCTGACCTTGGGCCGTGTGGTCCTGACCTTGCTGGTAGTGACCTTCGCCGCCGTGCTCGTGTGGCAGATGGTGGTGTATTACATGTTCGCCCCCTGGACTCGCGACGGCCACATCCGCGCCGACGTGATCCAGATCGCCCCGGACGTCTCCGGGCTGATCCAGAAGGTCGAGGTGCGTGACAACCAGACCGTCAAGCGCGGCGATGTGCTGTTCACCATCGATCAGGACCGTTTCACCCTGGCCCTGCGCCAGGCCAAGGCGACCCTCGGCGAACGCCAGGAAACCCTGGCCCAGGCTACCCGCGAAGCGCAGCGCAACCGCAAGCTGGGCAACCTGGTGGCCGCCGAGCAGCTGGAAGAAAGCCAGTCTCGCGAGGCCCGTGCCCGTTCCGCCGTCAGCGAAGCGCAGGTGGCCGTCGATACCGCCCAGCTCAACCTCGACCGCTCGGTGGTACGCAGCCCGGTGGACGGTTACCTGAACGACCGAGCACCGCGTAATCACGAATTCGTCACCGCCGGCCGCCCGGTGCTGTCGGTGGTCGACAGCGCCTCGTACCACGTCGATGGCTACTTCGAGGAAACCAAGCTTGGCGGTATCCACATCGGCGATGCCGTCGACATTCGTGTCATGGGCGACAACACCCGCCTGCGTGGTCATGTGCAAAGCTTCGCCGCCGGCATCGAAGACCGCGACCGCAGCAGTGGTGCCAACCTGTTGCCCAACGTCAACCCGGCATTCAGCTGGGTGCGCCTGGCCCAGCGTATTCCGGTGCGCATCGCCTTTGATGAGGTGCCGCAAGACTTCCGCATGATTGCCGGGCGAACCGCCACGGTGTCGATCATCGAGGGCCAGCGCCCATGAAACAGCTGATCCTGGCGGGGCTGTGCCTGTCGTTGGGGGCCTGCATGATGGTCGGCCCCGACTATGAACTGCCGAAGGACGCGGCGGTGCAACGCAGCGACCTCAACGGCCCGCTGCGCCAGGATGCCGACAGCGTGGTGTCGGCACCGGTGCCCGAGGACTGGTGGCAGCTGTACCAGGATCAACGGCTGAACGAGCTGGTGCGCCAGGCGCTGAGTGCCAACACCGAACTGCGCGTGGCTGCCGCAAATATTGCCAAGGCACGCGCCCAGGTCGAAGTGGCTGAGTCGCAAGGTGGCTTCAACGGTGGCGTCAAACTTGGCGCCCAACGCCTGCAGGAGTCGGGCGAGGCGTTCCTGCTGCCAGAGAAAGTGCCGGTGGCCAACATCGGCGAGGCTATCATCAGTGCCTCGTACCAGTTCGACCTGTGGGGTACCTTCAAGCGTGGCACCGAGGCGGCCAAGGCGAATGCCGACGCAGTGCAGGCCGCCGCCGATACTGCCCGCATCACCCTGGTGGCGGATGTGGTCAAGGCTTACACCCAGGTGTGCTCGGCCAACGAGGAATACCACATTGCCCGCGAGTCGCTCGATCTGCAGGAGCAAAGCGTGAAGCTCAACCAGCGCCTGCGTGATGCCGGGCGCGGCGATGAAACCCAGGTCACCCGCTCGCAGACCCAGTTCAAATCCTTGCGCGCAGAGCTGCCACGCTTCAAGGCCGAGCGCGAGACCGGCCTGTACACCCTGGCCGCTTTGTTGGCCAAACCGGTTGGCCAGCTACCTGCCGGCACTGCCGATTGTGCCGAGCTGCCGCACCTGAACCAGCTGGTCCCTGTTGGCGATGGCGCGGCGCTGCTCAAGCGCCGTCCCGACGTGCGCCAGGCCGAACGGCAGCTGGCCGCCGCCACCGCCTACATTGGCGTGGCCACCGGCGCTCTGTACCCTGACATCAGCATCGGCGCCCAGGTTGGTACGATTGGTATCCTCGAGAACCTTGGTGAGCCGTCGACCAACCGCTGGGGCTTCGGCCCGCAGATCAGCTGGACCATCCCCACCAACGGCACCCGCGCCCGCATTCGCATGGCCGAAGCCTCGACTCAGGCAGCCCTGGCGAATTTTGATGGAGTGGTGCTGAACGCAATTCGCGAGACCCAGACCCGCCTGGCGCAGTACAGCGCCCTGTTGGACCGACGTGACGCGCTGGCCGAGGCTGAGAAATCGGCCAAGGAAGCAGCGGACCAGACGCACCGCTATTACCAGGCTGGGCGTGAATCGTTCCTGGCCGACCTGCAGGCGACGCGCACCTACACCGACATGCGCGCGCAGCTGGCAGCGGCCAATAGCCAAGTGGCTCAGGGGCAGATTGGTGTGTTCCTGGCGTTGGGTGGGGGGTGGAAGGACACCGCCAAGCCTTGAGGCCCAATCGCCGGCAAGCCAGCTCCCACAGGTACTCCACCGCTTTTGAGACCTGTGGTCCACCTGTGATAGCCGGCTTGTGCATGCCTTGAAATTGGTACGGACCATGTGGAAGCTGGCTTGCCGGCGATCGGGGGCAAAGCCCTCGCCTAGGTTCTAGAGCTGTAAGACATTTCCGAACCAGAAAGCAAATGCTTCAGTTCGGACGCCCTGTCGAATTATCCTACAGCACCTGTCGGAAGGTGCTGTCTTGGCTGGAAAGTGTTCCCGGAATACTGTCGCGGGGTCGCCTCGCAAGGCGATCGGGCGTGAGACACCCGGATTTCATTCGGTAGCACCGCTTTATGGCGGTCGTGTGCGGACAAGCTTCGGCCTGGCCGGGGTTACCGTATGTCCCGTGTCTCACACCGTACACGACTGCCACCCAACTTCGTGAGACAAGGAGGAGAGCAGTTCAATCCCCCATACGGAGTTCCGCCATGAACAAGCTCGTCCCCGATCCACCAGTTACCGATCTGCTTCTGCTCGATCCTCCCGCACTCTCACTAATCGATCCACTCAGCCCCAAAGACTGCGAAGAGCTGATCAGCGCCATCACCCTGACCATCGACCACACCACCACAGTCCTGCTCGACAACCCTCCCGGCGACATGCGCAATGCCATGGGCATGAATATTCGATTGCTCTGCCGCCTGATCAATGCCGTGTGCGACCGCACCCATGCAACCCGCCACGATCAAAGAGCGACCCGATGAGCGATGATCCAAGAGACTCTGCAACCGCAGGTGTGGAAACCTTCGACTTGTTCCGCCTGCAGCCAAATGTGCCGTTCAGCCATGCTTTCTCGCAGCTATCTGTGCTGCTGGGCTGTATTCGCCACCTGACCACCGAAGCGGAAATGGAAAACGACCGCATTGCCGGTAGCGCTGCGCGGATACTAAGCGAGATGGCCAAGGCCTTGATCGATGATATGGAGCGGGGGATGAACAAGGTTCTTCAATAACCCTAAAAACCCCGGGGCCGCTGTGCGGCCCATCGCCGGCAAGCCAGCTCCCACACTTGTACGCCACTGCTATCGAGTCCTGTGACTTACCTGTGTGGCTTGCCGGCGATGAGGCCCAGACAGGTCAGCGCCTGCCACAGGCCTGATGAGTACTCTGTGGGAGCTGGCTTGCCGGCGATAGGGCCCTGACAGGCAAAGCCCCATCAAAGCCAAATTGCATCCCAATGCGGATAATCCCCCACCCTCGCGACCAATCCTGCCCGCTTCGGATTCATGACAATGTACCGCGCCACCGCCAGCACATTCTCCTCCCGGCGCAATGCTCGGTCATGAAATCCCTTCTGCCAGAGCTGGCCGCTTCGCCCTTGATACCTGTTGATCATCATGGTGCTGCGAGATTTCACCCTGCGCATCAAGCGCTTCAGGTTGCCCGGTCCAAGCTCGACCAGCCAATGAAAGTGATCAGGCATCACCACCCAGGCCAGCGATCTTACGGCACCTTCCTCTTCAGCCTGGCGCAACTCGGCAACCAGCAAGCGGGCCGAGTGAAAGTCATTGAATATTGGGGCCCGGTCAAGGGTTGTGCTGGTAAGCAGATACAATCGACTGGTTTCCGAAAAACGGCCAAGCCGTAACTGATCTGAGTGGGGGCGATCCATGTTCCCTGTCTCCTGATGGTTTGCTCCTCAGGCTAGTGGCTATGGATCTGCGAATAACCAATCAATTGGTACCCGGTGTTTCCAGTGACATCGGCGCAGCCTTCATCGCCGGCAAGCCAGCTCCCACCACGAGCGCATCTCCCTCAAGCCATGTGCAATACCTGTGGGCAGGCAACACAAGACAGAATCTCCCACAGGTTCAGCGCATTCCCCCTCTTCATCTGATTTGTAGCAAGATTTTTCATGAAATCCGCCCGGCACCCTTGAGCGAAGCTAAGTGGAAGTGAACAATGTTCTCTTTCGCATTCCCTTCGAGACTGGCCATGAAAACCCGTTCCCGTCTGCTTGCCTGGCTGCCGGTTATATTGCTCGGCCCGGTGCTGGCGCTGTGCAGCACCTTGGCGCAGGCCGAAGCCTCCGCCGAGGCCACCAAGGCCCTGCACCTGCTGGACTACATTGGCGCCGACTACCCGCCGACCGTACAAGACGGCAAGGTCATCGACGATGGCGAATACCGCGAGCAGCAAGAGTTCAGCGCGGTATTGGCCGAGCTGGTCAAAAGCTTGCCTGCAAACGCCGAGCAAGCTGCTCTGGAGCAAGGCATCCAGGCGTTGCGCCACGCCATCGACCAGCGTCAGGACGGCCCGGCTGTCGCCAAACAGGCCCGCCAATTGGGCGCTCGTCTGGCGGTGGCCTATGAGGTCAGCCAGGCTCCGGTGATTACCCCGGACCCGGCCCGCGGCGCTTCGTTGTACGCGCAAAACTGTTCGATCTGCCACGGCGACACCGGCGCTGGCGATGGCCCGGCCGGCGTGGGCCTTGAGCCTGCACCCGCCAACCTGCGCGATGTCTCCCGCCTCGACCAGTTGAGCCTGTTCGACCTCTACAACACCCTGGCCCTGGGCATCGATGGCACCGAGATGCCGTCCTTTGCCGACCAGTTGGACGACCGCCAGCGCTGGGACGTAGCCGCTTACATCGCCAGCTTCACCGCCAAGCCAGAAGCCGGCAAAGGCGACAAGACCTGGAACATTGGCGACTTGGCCCGCCAGACCCCGGCCGAAGTCGCCGCCAACGAAGGCCCTGCGGTCGTAGAAGCGTTTCGCGCCCAGCGCTCTCAACCGCCACAGGTCAAACGTGGCCCGGCGCAATTGCTCGAGTACACCGCGAGCACCTTGGACAAGAGCCTGGCGGCCTACCGCGCAGGTGATCACGACCAGGCTTATGACCTGTCAGTAGCGGCCTACCTGGAAGGCTTCGAACTGGTGGAAAGCTCGCTGGACAATATCGACACCCAGGCGCGCAAGGACACCGAAAAATCGCTGATGGCCTATCGTCAGTCGCTGCAGGACGGCATGCCCGTGGCCCAGGCCGAGCAACGCCTGAGCGAAGCCAAGGCCAAGCTCGAGCAGGCTTCCAAACTGCTCGGCAGCGATGGCCTGAGCTGGTCGCTGAGCTTTGTATCCGGCTTGCTGATCCTGCTGCGCGAAGGCCTGGAGGCGATTCTGGTGCTGGCGGCGATCCTGGCCTTCCTGCGCAATACCGGCCAGCAGTCGGCGGTGCGCAGCGTCAACATCGGATGGGGGTTGGCACTGGTGGCCGGTTTTGCAACCTGGGCCCTGGCAGCCTATGTGATCGACGTTGGTGGCGCTCAGCGCGAACTGCTGGAAGGTTGCACGGCGCTTTTCGCTGCGGTGATGGTGCTGTGGCTTGGCGTGTGGATGCACGACCGCCGCCATGCGGCCGCGTGGCAGGACTACATCAAGAGCAGCCTGGTCAGTGGTGGCGGACGTTTCGGTTTTGCCGTGCTGGCGTTCTTCTCGGTTTACCGCGAACTGTTCGAAGTGATCCTGTTCTACGAAACCCTGTGGCTGCAGGCCGGCCCAGCCGGGCACCAGGCGGTGCTGGCGGGCGGTGCCACGGCGCTTGTGCTGCTGGTGGGGTTGGCCTGGGTAATTCTGCGTGGTTCGGCCAAGCTGCCGCTGTCGCTGTTCTTCAGCATCAACGCAGCGCTGCTATGTGCCTTGTCGGTGGTGTTTGCCGGGCATGGCGTGAAGGCACTGCAAGAGGCCGGGGTACTTGGCACACGGCCGGTGGCGTTCTTCGAGTTCGACTGGCTGGGGATTCATGCTGACGCCTACTCGCTTTCGGCGCAGGCGCTGGCCTTGCTGGCCATCGTGTTCCTGTACGGGCGCTCGCGCCTGGCGGAAAGGCGCAGGGCAACGGCTAACTGATCGCCTGACAGGCTGGCGCGGCCCCCTGTGGCAGCGGGTTTACCCGCGAAGCAAGCGGCGCGGTGTATGGCACCGGCTTCGCCGGTATTCGCGGCTAAAGCCGCTCCCACAGGGACCGCGCGAGTTTCAAAGTTTGAGCAAGACCGCCATTCAAGCCGGCTGTGGCGCCTTGAGAATGTTCTGCAGCAGCTGGACACTTTCGACAGCGTCATGACCCAGGCTGGTCAGGTAGCCGCCATCGGGTTGATCGGTCAGCCCCTTTTCATGCAAGCGTTGCGCAGCAGCAACCAGAGCAGGGGAGGCGTTCTTGTGAATCTTGATGCCTTCCTGGCTGCTGTCGTGCTTGAACAGCGAAAGTACTTCCAGTTCAGCGATCAGATCGGGGGTAAAAGGCATGGCGACTCCTGACTTCCAGACAAGGATGACGGCACCGTTCTACGGTGCCTGATCTTCGAGTGTAGCCGGGTTATTCGTCCTCGCCTTGATCCATCTCAGGCGGCAGCTCCGGCAGCGCGCGCAGGGCATTCTCGTACCATTCGCCATTGAACGCGCGGTCCTCCACAAGCATGTTATCGATCTCGAAGGCCAGCACGTGGGCCATCAGGTTGAGAATGTCTTCACGCTCATAGCCAACCAGGGTCAGCTTGTTGAAGGTGGCCTTGGCCGCTGGCGGCTCGCCGCTTTCTATCTGGTTTTCGATGGCCTGGGTCAGCGTTGCCTCGGCGAAGGCTTCGTCGTCGTCATTGTCGATGTCGGTGGGCTCGCTCATGGCGGTACTCCTGTGATGTGGAGGCACAGTGTGCCACGCCCGTGGCGGCAATGCCCGGGCATTGACGGGGCGCATGACGCTGGTCAGGGGCGGGCGTACGGTCTATAAATGCCGGGCCAACCCCTTACGGCCTGGAGGCTGTTACCTCATGCTCAAGCTTCATGGATTCTCGGTCAGCAACTACTACAACATGGTCAAGCTGGCCCTGCTGGAAAAAGGCCTGCCCTTCGAGGAAGTCACCTTCTATGGCGGCCAGGCGCCACAGGCGCTGGAAGTGAGCCCGCGAGGCAAGGTCCCGGTGCTGCAGACCGAACACGGCTTCCTCAGCGAAACAAGCGTGATCCTCGACTATATCGAGCAGACTCAAGGCGGCAAGGCGCTGCTGCCGGCCGACCCGTTCGGGCAAGCCAAGGTGCGCGAGCTGCTCAAGGAAATCGAGCTGTACATCGAGCTGCCGGCGCGTACCTGCTATGCCGAGTCTTTCTTTGGTATGCAGGTCGAGCCACTGATAAAGGAGAAAGCCCGTGCCGACCTGCTGGCCGGTTTTGCCACGCTCAAGCGCAACGGCCGCTTCACGCCCTATGTGGCGGGTGAGCAACTGACCCTGGCAGACCTGATGTTCTGCTTCTCGGTCGATCTGGCCTGCGCGGTGGGCAAGAAGGTGCTGAACATCGACTTCCTGGCAGACTTCCCGCAGGCCAAGGCGTTGCTGCAGCTGATGGGCGACAACCCGCACATGGCGCGGATCGTGGCGGACAAGGAGGCGGCGATGCCGGCCTTCATGGAGATGATTCGCAGCGGTAAACGCTAAAAGCAAGGGCTGCTTCGCAGCCCATCGCCGGCAAGCCAGCTCCCACAGGTACAGTGCTTACCTTGAGGGTCACGCTATACCTGTGGGAGCTGGCTTGCCGGCGATCGAGGGCAAAGCCCTCGCCTTGAGGCCTTAACGCGAAGCCAGCAGCGCCTTGCCGCGGGCGACGGCCGCACGCACCTGCGCCGGCGCGGTACCACCAATGTGGTTACGGGCATTCACCGAGCCTTCCAGGGTCAGCACGGCAAACACGTCCTGCTCGATCTGGTCGCTGAACTGGCGCAGTTCGTCCAGGCTCATTTCGGCCAGGTCCTTGCCGGTGTCCACGCCATATTTCACCGCATGACCCACGATCTCGTGGCAGTCACGGAACGGCAGGCCACGGCGTACCAGGTAGTCGGCCAGGTCGGTGGCGGTGGAGAAACCGCGCAGGGCCGCTTCACGCATGATGGCGTGCTTGGGCTTGATTGCCGGGATCATGTCGGCAAAGGCACGCAGCGAGTCGCGCAGGGTGTCGGCGGCGTCGAACAGCGGTTCCTTGTCTTCCTGGTTGTCCTTGTTGTAGGCCAGCGGCTGGCCTTTCATCAGGGTCAGCAGGCCGGTCAGGGCACCAAACACGCGGCCGCTCTTGCCACGTACCAGTTCCGGCACGTCCGGGTTCTTTTTCTGCGGCATGATCGAGCTGCCAGTGCAGAAGCGGTCTGGCAGGTCGATGAACTGGAACTGCGCGCTGGTCCACAGCACCAGCTCTTCGGAGAAGCGCGACAGGTGCATCATCGCCACGCTGGCGGCGGCGCAGAATTCAATGGCGAAGTCGCGGTCCGACACGCCGTCCAGCGAGTTGCCGGCCACGGCTTCGAAGCCCAGCAGCTTGCAGGTGAGTTCGCGGTCGATCGGGTAGGTGGTGCCTGCCAGCGCGGCGCTGCCCAGGGGCATGCGGTTGGCACGCTTGCGGCAGTCGACCAGGCGCTCATAGTCGCGGCTGAGCATCTCGAACCAGGCCAGCAGGTGATGGCCGAAGGTGACCGGCTGGGCCGTCTGCAGGTGGGTGAAACCGGGCATGATGGTTTCGGCTTCACGCTCGGCCTGCTCCAGCAGGCCCTGTTGCAGGCGGGTGATTTCGGCCAGGATCAGGTCGATTTCATCGCGCAGCCAAAGGCGAATGTCGGTGGCCACCTGGTCGTTGCGGCTACGGCCGGTGTGCAGCTTCTTGCCGGTGATGCCGATACGGTCGGTCAGGCGTGCCTCGATGTTCATGTGCACATCTTCGAGGTCGACGCGCCAGTCGAAGGTGCCGGCCTCGATCTCGCCCTGGATGGTTTTCAGGCCATCGATGATGGTGTCGCGCTCGGCATCGCTGAGCACGCCGACCTGCGCCAGCATGGTGGCATGGGCGATCGAACCCATGATGTCGTGGCGGTACAGGCGCTTGTCGAAATCGACCGAGGCGGTGAAACGGGCGACGAAGGCGTCGACGGGCTCACTGAAGCGGCCGCCCCAGGACTGATTGGTCTTGTCGGTGCTCATGGATTCACTCATTGCAGGCGTGAACGAAAAAGTGCCGCCGATGATAGCAGGGTTGGACTGGCCGCCGCAGGGCGCTGGTCGATAGAAATGCTCGGAAAACGACAGAGAAGGATTTGCAGGAATGAACGGCAGTGTTCCACGGACCGTCTACAGTTGGACAGAGGACTGGCAGTGAATCTGCCGGCCGAGTGAATCTTTGGCCATCGCACCGGTCTAGAGCGTGACCTCAGTGTCGCTCGAACCATACCTGTCTACGCTATACCTGTGCGAGACTCATTCAGGAATCCAGCGCAATTATGAATGTCCTGATCGTTGATGACGAACCCCAAGGCCGTGAGCGCCTCAGCCGGCTGCTCGGCGAACTGGAGGGCTACACCGTGCTGGAGCCTAGCGCCACCAACGGCGAAGAGGCCTTGGCGCTGATCGAAAGCCTCAAGCCCGATGTGGTCCTGCTGGACATCGGCATGCCTGGCCTGGACGGCCTGCAGGTTGCTGCTCGCCTGTGCGAGCGCGAGGCGCCGCCGGCGGTGGTGTTTTGCACCGGGGACGATGAATACGGTGCCGAGGCTTTCAAGGACAGTACCCTCAGCCATGTGACCAAACCTTTCCAGGCCCAAGCCTTGCGCGATGCCTTGCGCAAGGCTGAAAAGCCCAACCGGGCCCAGTTGGCGGCGCTCACCAGGCCAGCCAATGAAGGTGGCGGCCCGCGTAGCCACATCAGTGCCCGCACGCGCAAAGGCATCGAGCTGATCCCTTTGCCACAGGTGATCTATTTCATTGCCGACCACAAGTACGTGACCTTGCGCCATGAGGCCGGGGAGGTCCTGCTCGACGAGCCGCTCAAGGCCTTGGAAGACGAGTTTGGCGAACGCTTCGTGCGTATCCACCGCAATGCGCTGGTCGCCCGTGAGCGTATCGAACGCCTGCAGCGCACGCCGCTGGGACATTTCCAGCTATACCTGAAAGGCCTGGACGGAGACGCCCTGACCGTCAGCCGGCGCCACGTGGCCGGTGTGCGCAAGATGATGCAGACCCTCTGAGCCTGGACCGGCCCAATCGCTGACAAGCTCCACAGGTATAGCGTCAGCGTTGAGCCTTGCACGGCTTCTGTGGGAGCTGGCTTGCCGGCGATTGGACGGTACAGGTGAGCACAGGATCCTGATCCACATCTGCTAGCGATACCGGCGATGCTGTTATCATCGGCAGCATTTCTCTGGATCGGGGCGTTCCATGTCCACTCGCGAAATCCGCATTGCCACCCGTAAAAGTGCCTTGGCCTTGTGGCAGGCCGAATACGTCAAAGCCCGCCTCGAGCAGGCCCACCCCGGTCTGCTGGTGACCCTTGTGCCCATGGTCAGCCGTGGCGACAAGCTCCTCGACGCGCCGCTGGCGAAGATCGGTGGCAAGGGTCTGTTCGTCAAGGAACTGGAAACCGCCCTGCTGGACAATGAAGCCGACATCGCCGTGCATTCGATGAAGGACGTGCCCATGGACTTTCCTGAAGGCCTGGGCCTGTACTGCATCTGTGAGCGCGAAGACCCGCGCGATGCCTTCGTTTCCAATACCTTCGACAACCTCGAAGCGCTGCCTGCCGGCAGCATCGTCGGTACCTCCAGCCTGCGCCGCCAGGCTCAGCTGCTGGCGCGTCGCCCGGACCTGGAAATCCGCTTCCTGCGTGGCAACGTCAACACCCGCCTGGCCAAGCTGGATGCCGGTGAGTACGACGCTATCATCCTTGCCGCTGCCGGCTTGATTCGCCTGGGTTTCGAGGACCGCATCACTTCCGCCATCAGCGTCGATGACAGCCTGCCGGCAGGCGGCCAGGGTGCGGTGGGTATCGAATGTCGCAGTGCCGACCACGAAATCCATGCACTGCTGGCGCCGCTGCACCATGCCGATACTGCCGACCGGGTGGTGGCCGAGCGTGCCCTGAACAAGCGCCTGAATGGTGGCTGCCAGGTACCGATTGCCTGCTATGCGGTGCTTGAAGGTGACCAGCTGTGGCTGCGTGGCCTGGTAGGCCAACCCAGCGGCGGTACCCTGTTGGTGGCCGATGCCCGCGCACCACGTACTGCCGCCGAAACCCTGGGCGTGCAGGTGGCCGAGGACCTGCTGGGGCAGGGCGCCGAGGCCATCCTCAAGGAAGTCTACGGCGAGGCCGGCCACCCGTGAGTTCGTGGCGCCTGTTGCTGACCCGGCCTGCCGAGGACTGTGCGGCACTGGCGCAAAGCCTGGCAGCGGAGGGGATAGCCAGCAGCTGCCTGCCGCTGCTGGCTATCGAGCCCGTCGTTGTGAATAACCAGCAACGCCTGTTGCTGGAAGGCCTGCAGGGCTTCCAGGCGATCATCGTGGTCAGCAAGCCGGCAGCCCGGTTGTTGCTTGAGCAACTGGCCGATGCCGGCCTGCAGCCCCCGGTGCAAGGCTGGTTCACCGTGGGTGAAGCGACCGCCGCCGTGCTGCAGGGTGCGGGCCTGGCGGTGAGCTTCCCCCCACGTGGCGATGACAGCGAAGCGTTGCTGGCGCTGCCGGCCCTGCGCCAGGCAGTTGCCGTGCCGGCACCACGGATCTTGATCGTTCGTGGTGTGGGAGGTCGCGAACTGCTGGCAGAGCGTCTTGCAGAGCAAGGTGCTAGTGTCGATTATCTGGAACTGTATCGTCGCTGCCTGCCGGCTTACCCGGTGGGCACCCTGATGCGCCGCATCGAAGCGGAACGCCTCAATGGCCTGGTGGTCAGCAGTGGGCAGGGTTTTGAACACTTGCAGCAGATGGCCGGCGCCGATTGGCCGCAGCTCGCGCGTCTGCCGCTGTTCGTGCCCAGCCCTCGGGTTGCCGATCAGGCAAGGGCCGCCGGAGCCCAACAGGTTGTGGATTGCCGTGGCGCCAGTGCCACGGCCTTGCTGGCAGCCGTGCAGCGCAGCGCTGCACCTGCCTCTTAAGGCGCTAAGCTGAACGCGATGCGCCCCCATGCAAAGGATGGATACGTGAGCGAGACTGTCTTGTCCAATAACGATCAGCCGTCGGCACAGGCGCCGGCGGAACCCGTCACCGCTCCACCTGCCAAGCGCTCCGGCAGTGGTCTGGCAACGCTGGCCCTGCTGTTGGGCGCGGCCGGGGTAGCGGTAGGTGGCTGGGGTGTCTGGCAGGTACGTCAACTGCAAGGCAGCGAATTCAACCAGGGCCAGCACATCGAGGCGCTCAACCAGCGCGCCGAGGCGCTGCAGCAGCGTGAACAGCAGATCAGCGCGCAACTGGCCAGCCTGCCGGCGGCCAGCGAGCTGGAGGACCGCCGCCGCCTGGTGGCACAACTGCAAGGCGATCAGCAACGCCTCAGCCAGCGGTTGGAAACCATACTGGGCGAAAGCCGCAAGGAATGGCGCCTGGCCGAGGCCGAGCACCTGCTGCGCCTCGCCACCCTGCGCCTGTCGGCGCTGCAGGACATCACCAGTGCCAAGGCCTTGGTAGAGGGTGCCGACGAGATCCTGCGCGAGCAGAGTGATCCGGGTGCTTTCGCCGCCCGTGAGCAACTGGCGCGCAGCCTGGCCACGCTCAACAGCACCCAGCAACCGGACCGTACCGGCCTGTTCCTGAAACTGGCGGCTCAGCGCGAGCTGGTGCAGCAACTCAGCGCCCAGTCGCCGGAGTTCGACACCAATGCCGATGCCCTGGGCGCGCTAACCGCCGATGGTGATGGCGCCAGTCGCCTGTCCCAGTGGTGGGCCGAGATCTCCAAGTACTTCCAGATCGACTTCAACGCCGATGACAACGTGCGCCCGCTGCTGGCCGGGCAGCAACTGAACCAGCTGCGCCTGGCCCTGAGCCTGACCATCGAGCAGGCCCAGTGGGCAGCGCTCAATGGCGATAGCAAGGTCTACACCCAGGCGCTGGACGACGCTCGCAGCGTGCTGCTGGCCAACTTCAACGCCGACAACCCGCAAAGCAAGGCCATGCTTGACAGCCTCAATGCCCTGGCCGAGCAGCCGGTGTCGGTGGTAACCCCTGACCTCAGTGAAAGCCTGGCCGCAGTGCAGGCCTATATACAGCGCCGCCACCTGCCGGCCGAGGCTGAAGGGGGCAAGCCATGAAGCGTGTCTACCTGCTGGCCGTGCTGGCGATCGTGGTCGCCGCGGCGCTGGGTATCGCGGTCGCCAAGCACAGCGGCTACGTGCTGATCTCGTATGGCAGCTTCCGCTACCAGTCGGGGCTGTGGGCGGCACTGGCCGGCTTGCTGGCTGTGGTGTTGCTGCTGTGGCTGGTGCGCTATCTGGTCGGCCTGGTGCTGACCTCCAGCGGCGTGGTCAACCCGTGGTCCCGGCGTAATCGCAGCCGGCGCGTTCGTCTGGCCATCGAGCAGGGCCAACTGGACCTCGCCGAGGGCCGTTGGGCCAGTGCCCAGCGGCATCTGCATCGTGCCGCCGAGGCCGAGCGCCAGCCGTTGCTGTACTACCTCGGTGCCGCGCGTGCTGCCAACGAGCAAGGCCGAACCGAGGACAGCGACAACCTGCTTGAACGTGCCCTGGAGCGCCAGCCGCAAGCGGAACTGGCTATCGCCCTTACTCATGCACAGTTGCAGATGGACCGTGGCGAAAGCGACGGCGCCCTGGAAACCCTGCTGGCCATGCAGGAGCGCCACCCGCACAACGGTCAGGTGCTGCGCCTGCTGCAGCGCCTGTACCTGGAGCGCGGCGACTGGTCGGCACTGATTCGCCTGCTGCCCGACCTGCGCAAGGGCAAGGTGCTGCCTGCCGCCGAGCTGGCTGCCCTGGAGCAACGTGCCTGGGGCCAGAACCTGAGCCTGGCCACCACCCGTGGCGAGGACGCGCAAGGTGCCCGTCAGGCCCTGGAGCGCGCCTGGCAGCAGCTGACCGCAGCCCAGCGCCAGGAGCCACAGCTGGTGCTGGCCTATGCCGAGCAATTGCGCCAGGTGGGCGCCCAGAGCGAAGCCGAACAAGTGCTACGTACTGCCCTGAAGCGTGAATACGAAAGCCACTTGGCCCGCCTGTATGGCTTGGTGCGCGGCGATGACCCTGCGCGCCAGCTGCAAACTGCCGAAGGTTGGCTCAAGGCCCACCCGCAAGACGCCAGCCTGCTGCTTACCCTGGGCCGTCTGAGCCTGCAGAACCGCCTGTGGGGCAAAGCGCGCGACTACCTGGAAAGCAGCCTGCGCATGGAGCGCAATCCCGAGGCCTGTGCCGAGCTGGCGCGCCTGCTCGCCGGCCTTGGCGAAACAGAGCGCAGCAACCAGCTGTTCCAGGAGGGCCTCGGCCTGTTGGACGAGCGCCTGCTAGCCCTGCCTTTGCCCGAAGGCGTACGCGCCTGACCTACCCTGGGGCCCGCGCAAAGGTGCGGGCCCCGGGGGCGGGTAACTTTTCTTTCGATGTAAGTTAGATCTGCAGTCCATTTCTTCAGATATTTCCTACTTCATGATTGGAAATTTCCTTCGCGATTCAGCGACTTGTCGTTGCTGTCGCGCCTTGAAACAAAGCGCGTCTTTCCTCTACCGTTTCAAGCCACTTCATTATCCCGGGACCTTCACCGCCCATGTTGCCGGCCCGTTTACGCACCTTTTTCCTACCTGCCTGCCTTGCTGCATTGGCGGTACTGGCCGCGTCCTTTCACCTGGAAAACGTTCTGGGCCTGGTGCCCTGCCCGTTGTGTTTCAGCCAGCGGCTGCTGCTGGGCGTATACGCGCTGCTGTGCCTGGCGGCGGTGCTGCACGCACCGGGTACGGCGGGCATTCGCTGTTACGCGCGGGCAACGCTGGGGTGTTCCCTGGCTGGGGCGTTGCTGGCAGCGCGACATGTCTGGTTACAAGGGGATGACGGGGCCATCTCTGTCTGCCCTGTGCCGCTCGGGCGGCTGTTCGAGCAATCCTGGGGCGAGGCGGCTCGGCAATTGTTGTTCGGTGGGCCGGATTGCAACTCGCTGACCTGGAGCTTTCTCGACCTGACCCTGCCCGAGTGGAGCCTGCTGGCCTTCCTGCTGCTGGCGGTACTGCCCTTGAGTTGCCTGCTGGCGTATCGTTTCCGCACACTGGCGAGAACATGACCTGGCGCAAGGTTGCACCATTGGCACGACCAATGGCCGTGTAACAGGGTATTAAACACTTGTATGAACTTTGTCCGCTGCGTACCTTGAAGGGCAGCACGCGCGGGAATAATCTCCCAGCACGCATACCGAAAACACAACTGCTCGATGCCGCCTGCTGATGTCACCTTTGTGCTGCACGGTCGTGGTGCGAGGTGCAGCGGCATCTACCCAGAAGGGAAGAGATCGCCATGCTCGATAGTTGTCAGAACGCTCAGGAACGCTGGGGTGGGGTTCACAAACTGATCGACCGCTGGCTGGAGGAGCGCCAGGAACTGGTGCAGGCTTTCCGCGCACTGCGCGATGCCAGGCCGGCCTTCGCCGACAAGGACACGAACGGGGAGTTTTGCGCGCTCCTTGTGGACTACGTTTCGGCGTGGCATTTCGAAGTCTGCGAGCAGTTGGTCAGTGAGGCCAAGGCCTTCGGCGACCAGAAGGCGCTGAAGCTGGCGGAAGAGATCAACCCACGGATCAACGACAGTACGCAGATCGCCCTGGCCTTCAATGACCATTGCGCCAAGGGTGAGTGCAAGGACACCGAACGCTTTGCCGAAAAGCTGGGCAAGCTGGGTGGCCTGCTGCACGAGCGCTTCGAACTGGAAGACTGCCTGATCGAAGTGTTGCACAACGCGCACAAGGAAGAAGGCGCGGTCCAGGCCTGAGGGTTGGCGTCAGTCGCCAACCGCCAGCAGTTCGATCTCGAACACCAAGGGTGTATAGGGTTCTATAAGGTCGCCCGCGCCCTCGGCGCCATAAGCTTGCGCTGAGGGAATCACCAGGCGCCATTTGGCGCCGGTGCGCATCTTTGGCAAGGCCACCTGCCACCCTTCGATTACCGAGTCCAGGCTGAACCACTGGGGCGTCTGGTTCTGGTCGAACACCGAACCGTCTGGCAGCCTGCCCACGTAGCGCACCTGCACCTTGCCACCGGCTTTGGGCTGCGCGCCCATACCTGCTTGCAGTTCGCTGTAGAGCACGCCCTCCGGTAGTTCATGTACGCCATGGCGACCACGCTCGTTGGCCATGAAGCGTGTTTCGGCAGCTTGAAGTTTCTGGATGGCGGCATCGCCTTCCTGCGCTTCCTGTTGCTGGAGCAAGGCCTGCATGCGTGCCTTTTCGAGTTTCAGCGGTTGCCCCTGGTAGGACTGGCGCAGGCCTTCTACCAGCGCATCCAGCTGCAGGCCCGGCATATCCTGGCGCAGCCGCTCACCCAGGCTGGCGCCGATGCTGTAGGCGAGGTCATGTTCTTCGCTGTCGGCCAGGGCGATGGGTGCCAGCAGGCATAAACCTAAAACAAGATATCGAGGCATGGTCAGTTCCTGCGCCAATGAGCGGGGAAGTATGCCAGTGTTCAGTTTTGTATTGTGTGCTCGCTGTCCTTGTAGGAGCGGCCTTTTGTCGCGACAGGGCTGCGAAGCAGCCCCGGCAATATCTGCGGTGGTGCTGAAACCCAGGGGCTGCTCCGCAGCCCATCGCGACACAAGGCCGCTCCTGCAGACGGATGTGCAATACAGATAATTGCCAAATATCAGCAATGATTTATTCAGCAACTACACTTGCTCGGAGCTGCAAGATAACAACTTTGCCCAGGCATGCAACGCGGCGTAAACAATACTGTCAACATGCCCTAGCGGCGGTAGCAGCAGAAGCATAGTATGAGCCGCAATCTCGTCAGCCAGGAGGTAAACCATGTCGGCTAAAAAGAAGCCAGTAAGCACGCCGTTACACCTGCTCCAGCAACTTTCGGGCAGCTTGCTCGAACACTTGGAAGATGCCTGCTCGCAAGCGCTGGCTGATGCGGAAAAACTGCTGGCCAAGTTGGAAAAGCAGCGTGGCAAGGCCCAGGAAAAACTGCACAACGGTCGCCTGAAACTGCAAGACGCGGCCAAGGCAGGTAAAGCCAAGGCGCAGACCAAGGCGCAAAAAGCCATTGGCGAACTTGAAGAACTGCTCGATTCCCTCAAGGAACGTCAAACCCAGACTCGTTCTTATATTCAGCAACTCAAGCGCGATGCGCAGGACAGCCTCAAGCTGGCCCAAGGTGTAGGCAAGGTTCGCGAAGCTGCAGCCAAGGCGCTTGACCAGCGTGCTGCCAAGACCTCCAAACCGGCAGCCGCCAAACCCGTCACCAAGGCTGCTGCAGCGAAACCTGCAGCCAAGCCAGCCGCCAGGGCCACTGCCGCTGCCAAACCTGCAGCCAAGCCAGCCGCCAGGGCCAGTGCCGCCGCCAAACCTGCAGCCAAGCCAGCCGCCAAGGCCAGTGCTGCTGCCAAACCTGCAGCCAAGCCAGCCGCCAGGGCCACTGCCGCTGCCAAACCTGCAGCCAAGCCAGCCGCCAAGGCCAGTGCTGCTGCCAAACCTGCAGCCAAGCCAGCCGCCAAGGCCAGTGCTGCTGCCAAACCTGCGGCCAAGCCAGCCACCAAGGCCACTGCTGCTGCCAAACCTGCAGCCAAGCCAGCCGCCAAGGCCACTGCCGCAGCCAAGCCTGCAGCCAAGCCCGCTGCCGCCAAGCCGGCCGCGAAACCCGCTGCTGCCAAGGCCCCAGCACGTACGGCTGCCAAACCAGCAACTGCCAAGCCTGTTGCCAGCAAGCCAGCCGAAGCCAAACCAGCTACGCCAGCCGCCAGCACTCCAGCCGCTGCGACCAACTCGGCCACGCCGGCAGCTTCGGTAGCGCCATCGGCACCTGCCAGCAACCCGGTTCAGGCACCGTCTTCGGCGTCCTGAAGCGCTGCCGCCGCGACGCGCAACTCAACCAGCGCGTCGTGGTGGCGGGCCTGGTCCGGCGCCAGCCGGGCCAGCCAGCCATCCGTGGGCTCATGGGCGCCAACCGGCCACTGTCGCGAACGCTCCTGCAGGCGCTCCAGCAAGGCCTTCTCGGCCTGTAATTCCAATACCTTCACCTGCTCACGCAACACCGCCAGCTGCGCATCACTTTGCGCTGCTGCTTGCCACTGTTGGCGCAAGCAGCGCAATGGCTTGATCACGTCGCGCTGCCAGGGCTCGGTAATCTCGCGCAATACTGTCACGCGTTGCTCTCGCACGGCCACGCCACGCACCTGCAGCCAGGTTGCGCACAGCAGCAGACAGACATCGCCACCCAACGCCTGCAGTTCTAGGCAGGCGGCTTCTACGCCGGGCCTGGCGTACAGGGCCAGGGCGTGATTCCACAGGTCGGTGTGCATGGTTCCACTCGCGCTATGGGCCGAGGAAGCTGGTAGACTCCGCGACCATCATGATCAGACTATCCAACCTCACTTTACAGCGTGGTCCGCAGCGCTTGCTAGAAGGCGCCGAGATGACCCTGCACACCGGTCACAAGGCCGGCCTGATCGGCGCCAACGGCGCCGGGAAATCCAGCCTGTTCGCCTTGCTGCGCGGTGAGCTGTCGCCCGATGCCGGCGACTGCCAGCTGCCCGGTGACTGGCGCATCGCCCACATGCGCCAGGAGGTCGATACCCTCGACCGCCTGGCCGTGGACTATGTGCTCGACGGTGATGTGCGCCTGCGCAAGGTCCAGTCCGAGCTGGCCGCGGCCGAGCAGGCCCATGATGGTACCGCCCTGGCACGCCTGCACATTGAGCTGGATAGCGCCGACGGCTATACCGCCGACGCCCGCGCCCGCAAGTTGCTGGCCGGCCTTGGTTTCACCAACGAACAGATGGACCGCCGCGTCGGCGACTTCTCCGGTGGCTGGCGGATGCGCCTGAACCTGGCCCAGGCCCTGATGTGCCCGTCCGACCTGCTGCTGCTCGACGAGCCCACCAACCACCTGGACCTGGACGCTATCCTGTGGCTGGAGGACTGGCTCAAGGGCTACCCCGGCACGTTGTTGCTGATCTCCCACGACCGCGACTTCCTCGATGCCGTGGTCGACCATGTGCTCCATGTCGAGCAGCGCAAGCTGAACCTGTACAAAGGCGGCTACACCGCCTTCGAGCGCACCCGGGCCGAGCGCCTGGCGCAACAGCAGCAGGCCTACGAGAAGCAGCAGGCCCAGCGTGCGCACATGGAAAAGTACATTGCCCGCTTCAAGGCCCAGGCCACCAAGGCCCGCCAGGCACAGAGCCGGATCAAGGCCCTGGAGCGCATGGAAGAGCTGTCGGCGGCGCATGTCGATTCGCCGTTCGACTTCGTTTTCCGCGAGTCGCAGAAAATCTCCAGCCCGCTGCTCAGCCTGTCCGAAGGCCGCCTGGGTTACGGTAACAAGGCGATCCTCGACAAGGTCAAGCTGCAGCTCACCCCCGGTGCGCGCATTGGCCTGCTCGGCCCCAACGGCGCTGGCAAGTCGACCCTGATCAAGAACCTCGCTGGCGAGCTCGAGCCATTGTCGGGCCGCCTGGTGCGGGGTGAGAACCTGGCCGTGGGCTACTTCGCCCAGCACCAGCTGGATTCGCTGGATGACAAGGCCAGCCCGCTGTTGCACCTGCAGCGCATTGCCCCCACCGAGCGTGAGCAGACCCTGCGCGACTTCCTGGGCGGTTTCGACTTCCATGGCGACCGCGTCGACGAGCCGGTGGTGAACTTCTCCGGTGGTGAGAAGGCTCGCCTGGCGCTGGCCTTGATCGCCTGGGAGCGCCCGAACCTGCTGCTGCTCGACGAACCGACCAACCACCTCGACCTGGAAATGCGCCTGGCGCTGACCATGGCCCTGCAGGAGTTTGCCGGTGCCGTGGTGGTGGTATCGCACGACCGTCACCTGCTCAAGAGCACTACCGACGACTTCCTGTTGGTGGCTGACGGCAAGGTCGACATCTTCGATGGTGACCTGGACGACTACAGCCGCTGGCTGGTCGAGTACCGCCAGCGCAGCGCGCCGGCCAGTACAGCCCCGGTCAACCCGGACAAGACCGACAAGAAAGCCCAGCGCCAGGCTGCCGCGGCCTTGCGCCAGCAACTGGCCCCGCACAAGAAGGCCGCCGACAAGCTTGAAGCCGAGCTTAACCAGGTGCACGCGCAACTGGCCGAGATCGAGACCGCATTGGGTGATGGTGGCCTCTACGACGCGTCGCGAAAGGACGAGTTGCGTGACCTGCTGGCGCGCCAGACCAAGCTGAAGCAGCGCGAAGGTGAACTGGAAGAGGCCTGGATGGAAGCGCTGGAAACCCTCGAAAGCATGCAGGCCGAGCTTGAGGCGCTGTCCTGATGGAGGAACTGCGTTCGCTGCTGCCAGGGCAATGGATGGACACTTTCTGGTTGGGCTTGCAGATCCTGTTGATCCTGGTAGCGGCCTTCGTCCTGCAGCGCATCGTTGCACGCGGTCTGAGTCGCCTGAGCCAGCGTTACCCGTTGCCGCCGGAGCTGCTGGTACCGGTGCGTGGCGGCCTGCGCTGGCTGATCATGGGCAGCGCGTTGCTGTTCGTGCTGGAGCGCCTGGGTGTGTCGGCGACTGTGCTGTGGACAGCACTGTCCGGCTTCGTCGCGGTGGCGGCGGTGGCCTTCTTCGCCATGTGGAGCGTGCTGTCCAACCTGCTGTGCGCCGTGCTGATCTTCACCGTAGGGCCGTTTCGTATCGGTGACGTGGTCGAACTGGTCGACACCCTGGACAAGCCGGGCGTCAAGGGCCGGGTGATTGCCATCAACCTGCTGTTCACCACCCTGATGGAAATGCCCGAGGCGGGCGGGGCGCTGGTGCAGGTGCCCAATAGCCAGTTCTTCCAGAAGTCGGTACGGC
The DNA here is from genome assembly GCF_053557675.1 of Pseudomonas sp. XP1. Lineage (NCBI taxonomy): Bacteria > Pseudomonadati > Pseudomonadota > Gammaproteobacteria > Pseudomonadales > Pseudomonadaceae > Pseudomonas > Pseudomonas sp. XP1. Next base: position 34,242 of record NZ_JBNRIJ010000021.1, read on the forward strand.
GCTGGCGCGGGGCTGAGGTGCAGTCCATGCACAAAGAGTCGCCTGTCGAGGTTGACTGAATTTGCAACGGCCTCTTCGCGGGTACAGGCAGAACAAAACCTGCAAAATTTACTGGTTATTTTTTCACCAACACCTTAGCTTAACGTTTTGCAACATATGTTCGAGCGAGGTGTGTGATGTCGATGGAAGTGTGGTTGGGCTTCTTTGCCGCCTGTTGGGTGATCAGCCTTTCACCCGGTGCCGGGGCGATTGCCTCGATGTCCAGCGGCCTGCAATACGGCTTCTGGCGTGGTTACTGGAACGCCCTGGGCCTGCAACTGGGCCTGATCGTGCAGATCGCCATCATTGCCGCCGGCGTCGGCGCCATCCTGGCCGCCTCGGCCACGGCCTTCCAGATCATCAAATGGTTCGGCGTCGCCTATCTTGTCTACCTGGCCTACAAGCAATGGCGAGCCTTGCCGATGGACATGAGTGATGAATCCGCCGTGCGCCCGATCGGTAAACCGCTGAGCCTGGTGTTCCGTGGCTTCCTGGTCAACGTCAGCAACCCCAAGGCACTGGTGTTCATGCTGGCGGTGCTGCCGCAGTTCATCAACCCGCATGAACCGCTGCTGCCGCAGTATGTGGCGATCACCGTGACCATGGTCACCGTGGATATGCTGGTGATGGCGGGGTATACCGGGTTGGCTGCGCGGGTGTTGCGCTTGCTGCGTACGCCCAAGCAGCAGAAGCGTTTGAACCGGACGTTCGCCGGGTTGTTCATTGGTGCCGCCACCTTCCTGGCGACCCTGCGCCGCGCGCCTGTCTGATAGGCCCGAGGGCTGCTTTGCAGCCCATCGCGATACAAGGCCGCTCCTGCAGGGATTGCGTAGCGGCCTGCCCTATTTCTGCTTGTCCACCAACCCCTTGAGCAAATCCACCGGCAGCGGAAAGACGATAGTCGAGCTCTTGTCCCCGGCAATCGTCCCCAACGTCTGCATGTAACGCAACTGCATCGCTCCCGGCTCCTTGCTCAGCATCTGCGCTGCCTGCATAAGCTTTTCCGACGCCTGTAACTCACCCTCGGCATGGATCACCTTGGCTCGCCGTTCACGCTCAGCCTCGGCCTGGCGGGCGATGGCACGCACCATCGATTCGTTGAGGTCGACGTGCTTGATCTCGACGTTGGCCACCTTGATACCCCAGGCATCGGTCTGTGCATCCAGCACCTGGCGAATGTCCGAGTTCAGCTGCTCGCGTTCGGCCAACAGTTCATCCAGTTCGTGCTTGCCGAGCACCGCGCGCAGTGTGGTCTGGGCCAGCTGGCTGGTCGCCACGAGGAAATCCTCGACCTGGATGATCGCCTTCTGCGGGTCGAGCACGCGAAAATACAGCACGGCGTTGACCTTGACCGAGACGTTGTCGCGGGTGATCACATCCTGCGGCGGTACGTCCAGCACCACGGTGCGCAGGTCGACCCGCACCATTTGCTGGATCACCGGGATCAACAGGATCAGCCCCGGTCCCTTCACCTGCCAGAAGCGCCCCAGTTGGAACACCACGCCGCGCTCGTATTCACGCAGGATGCGGAACGCCGACAGCAACAGCATCATCAGCACGATCAGCACCGCGCCGAAGCCCAATTGCATGAACATGGTCATTCTCCTTGCGCCGCGGGCGCGGCGGCGCTCACTTCCAGCATGACGCCATGGCGCGCGGTCACCCGCACGTTCTGGCCCGCTTGCAGTGGCGTTGCACACTGCGCCTGCCATTGCTCGCCCTGGGCCAGCACAAAGCCACAGAACGGATTGCCCGCCATTACTTGGGTGACGGTGACCAGGCTCCCGACCAGGCCGGCGTCACCGCTGACCAGCGCCCGTCGGCGGGCCTTGAGGGCCATGCTCAGCACACCACCGATCAGCAGCGCCGATAGCACCGCTAGTGTGCCGATCAGGGCCAGCGGGATGCCGAAACCAGGCGCATCAGTGTCGATCAGGATCAGCGCACCGACCACAAAGGCGACGATGCCGCCAAAGCCGACCACGCCGAAACTGGGCAGGAAGGCTTCGGCGATCATGAAGGCGATACCGAGCAATATCAGCGCCACGCCGGCGAAGCTCACCGGCAGTAGTTGCAGGGCATACAGCGCCAGCAGCAGGCAGATGCCGCCGACCACGCCGCCTACCGTAGAGCCGGGGTTCATGAATTCGAACAGCAGGCCGTACACGCCGATCATGATCAGGATCAGCGCCACGCTGGGGTTGGTGATGACCGCCAGTACCCGTGTGCGCCAGTCCGGTAGATGTTCGACCAGGCTGGCGCCGGCCGTCTGCAGTTGCAAGGGCTGGCCAGCGACAGTGAGATTCTTGCCATCGAGTTTGCGTAGCAGGTCGGGCAGGTCATCGGCCACCAGGTCGATAACGTCGAGCCGCAATGCCTCGCTGGCGGAGAGGCTGACCGCCTCGCGCACGGCCTTCTCCGCCCAGTCGGCATTTCGTCCACGCAGCTGCGCGAGGCCACGAATGTAGGCCGCCGCATCGTTGACCTGCTTGCGCGCGAGGGTTTGGTCACCACTGCCTTTGGCCTTGTCGTCCTTGGGGGTGCCTGGTGGGGCGCCGATCTGCACGGGCGTGGCGGCACCTAGGTTGGTACCGGGCGCCATGGCCGCGACATGGCTGGCATAGAGAATATAAGTACCGGCGCTGGCGGCGCGGGCCCCACTGGGGGCGACGAAAGTTGCGACTGGCACGGGGCTGGCGAGAATCGCCTTGATCATCTGGCGCATGGCGCTGTCGAGGCCGCCTGGAGTGTCCATGCGGACTACCACCAGCTGCGCGCCCTGCGCTTTGGCCTGGTCGAGGCTGCGCACCAGGTAGTCAGCGCTCGCCGGGCCGATGGCGTCATCGATGCCCAGCACCCAGACTGAGCCGGGCGCTCCCTGACCACCTGGCGTGATACCAAGCAGCAACAGCAGCAACAGCCAGCGCCAGCAGCGGGTGATCACCTGTCGTCACCTCGTTTGCCTCTATTGCACAAGTTTAGCCCTGCCTGCTGGTACCCGGCCTAAAATTGGAAATTGGGGGGCGAAACCGGAGGTGCATCATGCGTATGGCAAAGACCCTGCAGGATCGCCTGGACAAGGCCAACTGCGATTACGACATCATTCCCCATCCCCATTCAGCCACCAGCCTGGAGTCGGCCCGTACGGCCGGCGTACCCGCCGAGCGGGTCGCCAAGTCGGTGATGCTCGATGACCGTCATGGCAACTACATCATGGCCGTGCTACCGGCCAACCGGCATCTGGACATGACCAAGGTGCGCATGTCCGGGGCCTGGCAACTGACCCGTGAAAGCGGCCTGCCGAGCCTGTTCGGTGACTGCGAGCGCGGTGCCGTGCCGGCGCTCGGCGATGCCTACCAGATAAAGATGCTGCTTGATTCGAGTCTTACCCGCCAAGGCGATGTCTATCTGGAGGCAGGTGATCATGATCATCTGATTCACATGAGCATGGAGCAATATCTGAAGCTGGTGCCGCGCGCCGAAGTGCGTGAGCTCAGCTGATGCTCTCAACCCATGCCGGGCCGGCATCGTCGACGACCGGTCTGGCGACGAGGAGGAACCATGGAAAAGCCGATTCATCCTTTGTCCGAGATTTTCAAACAGCTGGGGCTGTCTGACGATCCGGTCGAAATCGACCGTTTCATCAGCACCCATTCGCCGCTCGACGATGATGTAAAGCTGGTTGATGCACCTTTCTGGAACGATTCCCAGCGCGCTTTCCTGAAAGAGAAGTACATCGCTGATGACGACTGGATTCCAATGATCGACCAACTGAACGAGGCGCTGCACCTGCGTAAAAAATAAAGCGCCGAGTGGTGCCTGACGAGTGATTGGCCGTTGCTATGCTCAGGAAAACAACAAGGGGATAGCGCGATGAAAGATCCCTACGCACCAGGTTTCTGGTGCTCCGTGACGATCCTGGGCACCTTGACGGCCAGTTATTTCTACGGCATCAGGCAAACGCAACAGATGAACCAGGCAGTGCACTTCCTGTACGCCGCTGCCGCTGTCACTGTGGCGGTTGCACTGGTCGCGCTGGCCTGGATCGCCTGGCAGCAACTGCACCTGAACAAGCGCGAGGTGGTGCAGGGGCGAACATTGCTGACCATCTGGAACACCAAGGTCGCGCTGCGCCGCGTCGAGACGGTGTTCGACCGCTACTTCTGGGGCAGCTACTGGCATTCGGGGCGCACCTTCGAAGAGGTCATGGGCGAGCTCAAGGGCACCCCGCTGGAGCAGAGCCTGGATGCCCTGAAACGCCAGTGCCGCTTGCTCGACCGCGAAGTTCACGACCACCATCACCACTGGCTGGCCAATGCCCGTGACCTGTCCAGCGTGGCCCAGGCCATGGCCCGTGAACGCTACCAATTGGATTTGGGCGAGCCAACCCGCAGCGGCCATGGCAACACCGCCGTACTCAACCGGGACCTGGAAGTGCTGGTATACACCTGGTCGGCGCGCCTGCGCAGCTTCGACCATCAGCTGGACGAACTGGAGCGCGCCTACCATTGAGGCGCTTCATTCACCGCGGATGTATTGCTCCAGTTTCAGAATCAGGTTTGCTTGTTCAGCGATGGTTTCCTTTACCAGGTCACCGATCGACAGCAGGCCCAGCAGCTCGCCATTGCTGACCACCGGCAGGTGGCGCAGGTGGCGGTTGGTCATAAGGTTCATGCAGTACTCGAGGTTCTGCTTCGGTTCCACGGTGACCACCGGAGCACTCATGATCTCGCGCACGGGGGTAGCGGCAGACGAGCGGCCTTTGAGCACCAGCTTGCGCGCATAGTCCCGTTCACTGACGATACCCACCACCTGGTTGGCCTCGACCACCGGTAGCGCACCGACGTTTTTCTCCGCCAGCAGCTTCAGGGCGTCGAGTACCGAGTCATCCGGGCCGATGGTGTATACGGTCTGGTGCTGGGACTTGGTCTTGAGGATTTGTTCGACGGTCTTCATACGGGCCTCTGCTGGGGAAAAAGCGATGTCTCGGAGTAAATAAAGCATCCGGCACGGCGCTCTGCACGGCAATGCAGGAAACGGCATCGAGTCGATTGAAAAACGTCATTGGTGATCGCCTGTACCGGCCTCTTCGCGGGCATGCCCGCTCCCACAGGGATCGCACCGCCCTCGATCGTTGCGTAATTCCTGCGGGAGCGGGCGTGCCCGCGAAGAGGCCGGTAACAGTCAATCAGAGCTTCGGCATCTGCCCGATCCGCGCCACCATCTCGCTCACCACCTGCAAGTCCAGCATGAACTGCTCAACGGTCTTGAACTCGTTGTCGTTGTGCCCGGTGTACTTCACATCCGGCATGGCCAGGCCGAACTGCACGCCGTTAGGCAGGTCGTGTACCGATGTAGCACCCGCCGAGGTGCCGAACTCGTGCTTCATGCCCAGGTTCTCGGTGGCAACATCCAGCAGGGCCTTGACCCATTCGCCCTCGGGGTTGCGGTACATCGGCTCGTCCAGGCTGTAGTCGAAGGCCACCGAGGTATGGCTCTGCCGGGTCCATTTGCCCAGTTTGTCAGCCAGCTCGTCCTTGATCGTGGCAATTGGCTTGCCTTTCGGAATGCGCAGGTTCACCGCCAGTTTCAGGCCTTTTTCATCCACCCCGACAAAGGTCAGCGAGGCGGTAAGCGGGCCCATGAACGAATCCTTGAAGGCCACGCCGAGCTTGTTGCCCAGGTAGTCCAGGCCCCAGTTGTCGTCGGCATAGCGGGCGGCATCGGTGAAGTGGTTGTGCTTGAGTGGTACATCCTTGCCCAGGCCGTTGATGAAACCAAGCATGCGCGCCACCGGGTTGACCCCGGACTCCGGCTCCGAAGAGTGGGCGGAAACGCCGGTCACGGTGAGCAATACCTGCTTGCCATCGGCCTTGGCAGCGATGCTGAAGTCGCCGCCATTGCGCTTCACGTAATCGGCGCCGGCTTTTTCCAGCTGGCTGGCCAGCTTCGCTGGGTTGTCGGTGACCAGGGTCGCGACCGAGGTGGTCGGGATCTGGTTGGTGGCCAGGCCGCCGGTCAGGTTGACGATCTCGGCACCCTTGCCACTGGCCTGGCGCTTGCTGAAGCTGGCCATGATCGTGCCGTAGCCTTTCTCGGCGATGACCACCGGGTAGCCGCCATCGAGGGCCAGGTTGTAGTCGGGCGTGGGGTTGCGCTCGAAGTAGTAGGGGATGGCATCACCGCTGGTTTCTTCAGTGGTGTCGATCAGCAGCTTGAACTGACGAGCCAGAGGCAGGTTCTCGTCCTTGGCCACTTTCAGTGCATACATCGCCACGACAATGCCGTTCTTGTCGTCTTCGGTGCCGCGGCCGTACATGCGGTCGCCGACCAAGGTAACCTTGAACGGGTCCAGGCGCGTGCCATCGGCCAGTTTCCAGTTGTCCGGGTTGACCGGCACCACGTCGGCGTGAGCATGGATGCCGACCACTTCCTTGCCGCTGCCCAGCGAAATCTCGTATACCCGATTGTCGATGTTGCGGAATGCCAGGCCGAAGCTCTCGGCAAGGGCCTTGATCTTGTCAGCGATCCTGAGGAATTCGGGGTTTTCGTGCTGAGGTGTGCCTTCGACGTTGAAGGTGGGGATGGCCACCAGTTCACGCAGGGTTTCGCTGGCGGCCTTGCCGTACTTGATGCGGGTGTACAGGCCGAGTAGGCGGTTGATTTCGTTCTGCTGCTCGGCGGCCAATGGCTTGCCGGCCAGGTAGGCATCGAGCGTTGCCTCGAGGTTGTCGGCCTTGGCCAGGTCGCTGCCTTTGAGCTTGCCGAGGAACTGCTTGAAGTCGCTTGGGTCGCTGCCGTCGAAGGCTTTGACGATGGCCGCGGACTGCTGCTGGGTAAGGTTGGCCTGTGCCGGTTGGGTGAACAGGCCGATGCTGGCCAGCAGCAGGGTGGTGGCGGTAAGTTTTTTCAGGTGCATGGTTGTGCGCATTCCTTCGCCAATCATTGTTGTGGGTTACCCGTTGGGAACGGGAAGACGCCCACGCTAACACCAATGACCCATGGCACGGGAGTGCCAGAAACGCGACATGTCGCACAAACGAAAAAGCCCCGGGCACAGGCCCAGGGCTTTTTGATATGGCGCACTCGGCGGGATTCGAACCCACGACCCCTGCCTTCGGAGGGCAGTACTCTATCCAGCTGAGCTACGAGTGCAACGCGCACGCATGATACCCATCTGATCCGATGGCGTCCATCGCCTTGATCTGTAGCCGTTTTTACCTTTCGCCGAGAGCTGCCGACAGCAGCAATCACAAACGCATCTATCCATATGCGATATCGATATTTCCACGGAAGTTATTATGCCCCCTATTCTCTGGTCACAACTTGTTATAACAAGTAAATCGATCAGCGAAGAGACCTATGGCCGAACTGCTCCCCCTGTCCCCGGTACCGCTTTACACCCAGCTCAAGGAATTGCTGCGCGAGCGCATCCTCGACGGCACTTATCCATCGCATAGCCGCATGCCCTCGGAAAGCGAACTGGGCAAGGCTTTCGACGTCAGCCGCATCACCGTGCGCCAGGCGCTGGGCGATCTGCAGAAGGAAGGGCTGATTTTCAAGATCCACGGCAAGGGTACCTTCGTCGCCAAGCCCAAGGCATTCCAGAACGTCAGCACTCTGCAGGGGTTGGGCGAGTCGATGACGCAAATGGGTTACGAGGTGATCAACCGCCTGCGCAGCTTCCGCCATGTGCCAGCCAATGCATTGGTAGCCGCGCGGCTGCAGGTCGAGGAGGGCAGCCTGGTCACCGAGATCCGCCGGGTGCGGCTGATCAACCGCGAGCCGGTGTCGCTGGAGCTGACCTGGTTGCCCAAGGCCGTCGGCGAAAAACTGGAAAAGGCCGACCTTGTCACCCGCGATATTTTCCTGCTTCTGGAAAACGACTGCGGCATTGCCCTCGGCCACGCCGACCTGGCCATCGATGCCGTGCTGGCTGACAGCGACCTGACCCAGGCCCTGGATGTTGAAGAAGGCTCGCCGATCATGCGCATCGAGCGCCTGACCCATGCCGCCGACGGTACACCACTGGACTTCGAACACCTTTACTACCGCGGCGATGCTTTCCAGTACCGCCTGCGCATCGACCGCCAGAAGGGGAGCAAGGCATGAGCATCCAGACCCAGGATTACGACATCATCGTTATCGGTGGCGGTACCGCCGGGCCGATGGCGGCGATCAAGGCCAAGGAGCAGGACAAAAACCTGCGCGTGCTGCTGCTGGACAAAGCCAACGTCAAGCGCAGCGGTGCCATCAGCATGGGCATGGATGGCCTGAACAACGCGATCATCCCAGGCCACGCCACCCCCGAGCAGTACACCAAGGAAATCACCGTGGCCAATGACGGCATCGTCAACCAGGCCACGGTGCATGCCTACGCTACCCACAGCTTTGAAACCATCGAGCAACTCGACCGCTGGGGGGTGAAGTTCGAGAAGGACGAGACCGGCGACTACGCGGTGAAAAAGGTTCACCACATGGGCGCCTACGTGTTGCCCATGCCCGAAGGCCACGACATCAAGAAGGTGCTGTACCGTCAGCTCAAGCGTGCCCGGGTCGAAATCAGCAACCGTATGGTCTGCACCCGTGTGCTGCTCGATGGTGAAGGCGCGGCCGCTGGCGTGCTGGGTTTCGATTGCCGTAGCGGAGAGTTTCGGGTGGTGCGGGCCAAGGCGGTGATCCTTGCCTGCGGTGCGGCCGGGCGCCTGGGCTTGCCGTCGTCGGGTTATTTGATGGGCACCTACGAGAACCCGACAAACGCCGGTGATGGCTACGCCATGGCCTACCATGCAGGTGCCGAACTGGCCAACCTCGAGTGCTTCCAGATCAACCCGCTGATCAAGGACTACAACGGTCCGGCCTGTGCCTACGTCACCGGCCCACTGGGTGGATATACCGCCAACAGCAAGGGTGAGCGCTTTATCGAGTGCGACTACTGGAGCGGCCAGATGATGTGGGAATTCCACCAGGAGCTCGAAGGCGGCAATGGCCCGGTGTTCCTCAAGCTCGATCACCTGGCCGAGGAAACCATCCAGAACATCGAAGAGATCTTGCACAGCAACGAGCGCCCCAGTCGTGGCCAGTTCCACGCCGGGCGTGGTACCGATTATCGCCAGCACATGGTCGAGATGCATATCTCGGAGATCGGTTTCTGCTCGGGGCATTCGGCGTCGGGGGTGTGGGTCAATGAAAAGGCCGAGACCAGTGTCAAAGGGCTGTATGCCGCGGGCGATATGGCAGCGGTGCCGCACAACTACATGCTCGGGGCCTTCACCTATGGCTGGTTCGCCGGTGTGAACGCTGCCCATTACGTGATCGGGCGTGAATTCGCCGAGGTCGATGCCGAACAGGTCGAGCGCGAGCGCGCGCGGGTGTTTGCCCCGCTGCAGCGTCAGCATGGCCTGCCGCCGGCGCAGGTCGAGTACAAGCTCAGGCGCATGGTCAACGATTACCTGCAGCCGCCCAAGGTGACCAGGAAGATGGAAATCGGCCTTGAGCGCTTTGCCGAGATCGAACGTGACCTGGACCAGATGAAGGCCAGCAACCCTCATGAACTGATGCGTGCGATGGAAGTTTCGGTGATTCGCGATTGCGCCGAGATGGCGGCGCGGGCCTCGCTGTTCCGCGAGGAAAGCCGCTGGGGGCTTTACCACCATCGAGTGGACTTCCCCGAGCGCAACGATGGCGAGTGGTTCTGCCATTGCCATTTGAAAAAAGGCGAGAACGGTGAAATGACCAGCTTCAAGAAAGCGGTCGAGCCTTACCTGATTGCTTTGGATGCAGAAGAGCAGACCGCCTACGACCAGCTGCGGGTAAAGGCCGACGCAGCCTAGGCGACCCTGTGTCCTGTGAACACTTTGAAGAACGTGGGCCGCAGGCCCCGAGGACTCCGTGAAATGGCCTACCAGCCGCAAGAAATCTTCTTTCGCAGCAGCGCCCCGGTCACCATCGACGAAGACAAGTGCATCGCCGATAAAGGCTGCACCGTCTGCGTGGAGGTTTGCCCCATGGACCTGCTGGCGATCAACCCGGCCACGCAGAAGGCCTACATGGCCTTCGACGAATGCTGGTACTGCATGCCCTGCGAAAAGGACTGCCCCACGGGGGCGGTGAAAGTCGACATCCCGTACCTGCTGCGCTGATTCATCCTGCCATCCGGCGCACCACCGGACGCCCTCCCGCTGTGCCCCTCGTTTCCCACCACCCAAGCCGGGCGGCGGAGACGATCCAACTCTTATAACGACTCGAGGGGAAACACCCATGCGCCTTGTTGCAACCGTGGCCGGCCTCGCGCTGGCGCTCACTGGCCTGAATGCCAGCGCCGAAACCATCCGCATCGCCATTGGCACACAGGACACCACCATCAACTGCGCCACTGGTGGCTTGCTGATACGCGAGCTTGGCCTGCTGGAGAAGTACCTGCCGCATGACGGCAAATACAAGGATGCCAAGTATCAGGTGGAGTGGAAGAACTTCACCAGCGGTGCGCCACTGACCAATGAAATGGTCGCTGGGAAACTCGACTTCGGGGCAATGGCCGACTTCCCTGGGTCGTTCAACGGCGTTGCTCACCTGGACGCCGGCAAGCGCAGCCTGTTCGTAAGCGTGCTGTCGGGCAGCGTGCACGGCAGCGGCAATGGCATCGTCGTACCCGCAGCATCCAGCGTGCAGTCGTTGACTGAACTCAAGGGCAAGACCATTTCCGTGCCATTCGCTTCCACCGCCCACGGAATGCTGCTGCGTGCCGTAGCAGCCCAAGGCTGGGACCCGCAGAAGGATATGCGAATCATCGCCCAGGCGCCGGAAATCGCCGGTTCCGCCCTGCGTAGCAACCGCATCGAGGCCCATGCCGACTTTGTGCCGTTCGCCGAACTGTTCCCCAACCGCGGCTTCGCCCGCAAGATCTATGACGGCGCCCAGGCCAACGCACCGACCTTCCATGGCGCTTTGGTCGATGCCGATTATGCGAAGAAATACCCCGAAGTGGTCACCGCCTACCTGCGCGCCAGCCTGGAAGCCGATCGGCTGATCGCTGCGGAACCTGAGAAGTACAGCGAGTTGATCGAGAAAGTCACCGGCATCGAAGCCGAGGTCAATTACCTGTTCCACGGCCCGCTCGGCCTGCAGACCCGCGACCTGACCTGGAAGCCTGAATACCGTCAGGCAGTCGCAACCTCCATCGATACGCTCAAGCTGCTCAAAAAGACCGACCGTGGCCTCGACACCGACAAGTTCATCGACGACCAATACATCCGTGCGGCCTTCAAGGAGGCTGGCCTGGACTACGACAAGGCGCTGAAAGACTACGATCCGCAGCCACTCAAGGCCAATGACGCGCTGACAGGCAAACCGATCACCGACTTCAGCCGCCTGGCACAGATCTGGGTGCGCGGTGAAGGCAAGGTCCGCCACTACGCTTCGCCGGAGGCCGCGCTTGGCGCCTTGGCCCAACTGGAGCAGGAGGGCAGGGACATCCGCGCCATCTACGCCCAGGCCGCCGACAGCGGAATCAAGTTGCTGGCCAACCAGGCCTGGTTCGTGCGCAACGCAAAGGGTGAGCTGGCGGCGTTTCTGCTCAAGGACCAAGCCGAGCAGTATGCCAAGGCCCATGGCGGTGAAGCGCTGGACTTCGTCAGCGCCAACCAGAAGCTTGTCGCTCAGCGCTGACCGGGAGGCACCGACATGACCTGCAACCTCAAGCGCTGGCCGGTGCGCCTCGCTTCGCTGCTGGCCTGCCTGCTGTTCTGGCAGGTCGCGGCGAGCATGAAGCTGGACCTCGGGCTGCTGACGTTCACCTATGTCCCCACACCGAAGGCGGTGCTGGAAGCTGCCTGGCAGCTGCTGACATCCAGCACCCTGCTGGCGCACCTGGGCAGCAGCTTGTCACGGGTGTTTGCCGGTTATGCCGCCGCAGCGCTGATTGGCGTTGCCCTGGGGTTGTTGATCGGCCGCTCGAAATGGGCGGAGGACACCTTGCTGCCGCCACTCGAAGTGCTGCGGCCGATTCCGGCAGTGGCCTGGATCCCGCTGGCGATCCTGATGTTCCCCTCGTCGGAACTGTCGATGGTGTTCATAACCTTCACTGGTGCGTTGTTCCCGATCCTGCTGAACACCGTCCACGGCGTCGAGGCCATCGACCCGCGCCTGGTAGCATCGGCGCGCAGCCTCGGTGCAGAGCGTTGGTCGATCCTGCGCGAAGTGGTGTTGCCTGGAGCGTTGCCGAGCATCGTCACTGGCCTGGCCATCGGCATGGGGACTTCATGGTTCTGCCTGGTCACCGCCGAGATGATTTCCGGACAGTTCGGTATCGGCTACTACACCTGGGAGTCGTACACCTTGCAAAACTACCCGGACATCATCGTCGGCATGCTGCTGATCGGCGTGCTGGGCATGGGCAGCAGCGCCCTGGTCAAGCGACTTGGGGACTTGGCCACGCCTTGGTACCGCACGCGGAGGGCCAGCTGATGAATAGTTATCAACCAGCGCCAGGGCGTATCGACGGGCGTGGCCTGTCGATACGCCTGGGGCACGGCAGCGAAACATTCGAGGCTGTGCAGCGTCTGGATTTTGCCGTAGAGCCTGGCGAATTCGTCTGCATCCTTGGCCCCTCCGGTTGTGGCAAGTCGACGTTGCTTGGCGCCTTGGCCGGGCACCTGGTGCCCAGCAGCGGCCAGTTGAGCGTGGATGGCCAGACCGTTTCCGGGCCGTCACCGCAGCGCGGCATGGTGTTTCAGCACCACACCTTGCTGCCTTGGCGTAGCGTGCTCGACAACGTGGCCTTCGGCCTGAAGATGCAAGGCCAGGGCCGCGCCGAACGTCGCCAGCAGGCTCGTGAAATGCTGCAACTGGTGGGGCTGGCCGACTTTGCCGGGCGCTGGCCCAGTCAGTTGTCCGGCGGTATGCAGCAACGGGCCGAGATTGCCCGGGTGCTGGTCAACCGCCCGCGCCTTTTGCTCATGGACGAACCCTTCGGTGCCCTGGATGCGCAAACCCGTGCACGCATGCAGGAGCTGTTGCTGGATATCTGGGCAAGCATCCGCACCACCGTGGTGTTCGTCACCCACGATATCGACGAGGCGCTGTTCCTGGCCGACCGTATCCTGGTGATGAGCCCGCGACCTGGCCGCTTTATCGAAGACCTGCACCTGGAATTTCCGCGCCCACGCCGCGCCAGCCTGCTGACCAGCCCTGAATTCACTCACCTCAAGCGTCACTGTCTGGCCTTGCTCCGTCACGAGGAAGGCCGCGAACTTCCGCGCCTGACCCCGCTGGGCCTGCCGGACACTGAGCACCCACCGCTACGGATCGCACTATGACTGAACGAACGACTGACAACCCCGACATCCTTGCTCTTCTGCCTCGCCTTGGTGCCGCTGATGCAGGCGTGCGCCGCATCGCCCTGATCGAACTGGCCGACCTGGAAGACCCGGATGGCTTGCCATGGCTCACCGATGCACTGCTGGTGGATGCCGCCGACGAGGTGCGAGCCGAGGCCGCGCGCCTGCTCGAGGCCTGGGAAGAACCCGAAGTCGTGCAGGCCCTGTGCGCTGCGCTGGCCGATGCTGCCGAGCCGGTACGGCTGGCTGCCGCGCAGAGCCTCAGCGAACTCAAGAGCCTTGAAACCGGTCAGCTGATCCTGCCATGGGTCAAGCATGCCGATGCCTTCGTCCGTGCCAGCGCCCTGCGTGCCTTGCGCGAGTTGCGCCTGGAAGATGCTGCAGAGCCCGCACTTCTGGCCCTGGCCGATGGCGACGCCGCGGTCCGGCGTGAGGCCGTGGGTATTCTTGGCTGGCTCAAGCACCAGCCGGCGTTGCCAGCATTGGCAAAGCTTGCCGCAGACGAGCCGGACACCGAGGTGCGCCGCGCGGCCATCGGTGCGCTGGGCCTCGCACGAGACAGCGCTGTGGTGCCGGCATTGGTGGCTGCATTGGCTGACAAGGCCTGGCAAGTGCGCGAAGAAGCCGCCACCACGCTAGGCAAGGTGGGCCTGGCCCCGGCAGGCCCGGCTCTGGTAAATGCTCTTGCCGATGACTTCTGGCAAGTCCGTCTGCGTGCGGCGCGGTCCCTGGGGCGGCTGCGTCATGTTGCGGCCCTGGACTCGCTTGGCGAGTTGCTCGGCCACCGCATTGCCAACCTGCGCAAGGAGGCGGCTCTGGCCCTGGGTGAGCTGGGCCAGGCGCGTGCCTTGCCGGTGCTGCAGGCCGCCGAGACCGATAGCGACCCCGAGGTGCGCAAGGCTGTGCGGATCGCCATGGCGCAACTGCGCGGGGCCTCCTGATGAACGCCCCGCAAGCTATTCGCAACATGCGCGGGCCAGGGCAACTGGTGCTGCAATGGCAAGACGGCGAACACAGCCTCAGCCATGCCCGCCTGCGCGGTGCCTGCCCCTGTTCGCAATGCCGAGCGGCACGGTTGCAGGGGGGCATCAGCCTGGTTCGCGATGATGTGCGCGTGGTGCAGATCGAGCCGCAAGGGTATGGCGTGCAGCTGGTGTTCAGCGACGGGCATGAGCGGGGTATCTACCCCTGGGCTTACCTGCATGACCTGATTGCCCAGTCCTGAATTCGCAAGCGGTCCGCGTACCCTGTGGGAGCGGCTAATTCAATGAGTTATGTGCAGTTCTATGAGTACGGGCATGCCCGCTGTCACAGGCTCAGAGCGCAATCAGCTCCGGCCTGAGCCCTTCGACCCTTCGCACCGGCGGCGCCAGGTAGCCGCCATCCCCGGTAATCTGGTGCAGCACCTTCTCCCGCAGCTGGTGAAGTGCAACGCCCGTACGCAAGCGTGGGTGGGGCAGGTCGATCTCCACCACCGACTTGATCCGCCCCGGGCGCGGCTCCAGAACCACCACCCGGTCGGCCAGGTAGGTGGCCTCTTCAGCGTCATGGGTGACCAGCAGCGTGGTGATGCCGGCACGTTCGCGAATGGCCAGCAGCTCGTCCTGCAGTTGCTGGCGGGTCAGCGCATCCAGCGCGCCGAACGGTTCGTCGAGCAGCAGGATACGCGGGCTGGCTACCAGGCCTCGGGCGATCGCCACGCGCTGGGCCATGCCGCCGGACAGCTGGTGTGGGTAGGCCGACTCGAAGCCGACCAGCCCCACCAGTTGCACGAACTCGTGTACCCGCCGCGCGCGTTCACCCTGGGTTAGCGGTTCGTTGACCAGGCCCAGGGCAATGTTCTGTTCCACGCTCAGCCAGGGGAACAGCCGGTGTTCCTGAAACACGATGCCGCGTTCGCTACCAATGCCGCTGACAGTGTGGCCGTCGACACGGATGTTGCCGCTGTAGTCGGTATCCAGCCCTACCAGCAGGCGCAGCAGGGTGGACTTGCCACAGCCGGAAGCGCCGACGATGGCGATGAATTCGCCTTGGTTGATCGACAGGTTGAAGTTGCGGATGGCTTCCAGCGGCTGGCCATCGACGCTGAACACTTTGCCGACCCCCTCGAAACTGACCAGAGGCGGAGTGGCATCGGGCTGGTTGGCCGCGTGCAGGTGCGAGGTGTTGAAGGCGTTCATGCGGTTCTCCAGCGCGTGGCGCGTAATTCGAGGCGTTGTCCAAGGGTGCCGAGCAGGGCGCCGACCAGGCCGATCAGCAGCATGGCGGCCATTACCTGGTCCATGCGGAACAATTGCTGGGCGCCGATCATCAGGCTGGCGATGCCACCGTCCGAAGGCATGAAGTATTCGGCACCGATGGTGCCCAGCCAGGCGTAGATCAGCGACAGGCGCAGGCCGGCAAAAATGGCCGGGGCTGCGCCGGGCAGCACCAGCAGGCGCAGGCGTTGCCACAGGTTCAGGCGCAGGGTGCGCGCGGCTTCACCCAGCTGGGGCGAGAGGCTGGCGATACCGCGCTGGGTGGCGATCAGCAACGGGAAGAACGCAGCCATGCCGACGAATACCTGCTTGGCCCCTTCACCCAGGCCGAACCAGGCTGTGAGCAGCGGCACCCAGGCAAACAGCGCCACCTGACGCAATGCCGACAGGCTGGGCCCGAAGATACGTTCGGCATTGGCCGAAAGCCCCAACAGCAAACCGACCAGCAGGCCAGCGCTACCGCCCAGCAGCAAGCCGGCCAAAGCGCGCTGCAGGCTCAGCAGCAAGGCTTGCGGCAGCGAACCATCGGCCAGGCCGGTCAGCAGGGTGCGCAACACTTCTAGTGGCGAGGTCAGGATGTTGCTGTCGACCCAGCCAAAGCTGCTGCTGGCCTGCCACAGGGCCAACAGTGCCAGTGGCAGCAGCAGGCTTTGCCAACCCCGCGGCACGGGGCCACGGTGCTGCTCCCCTGTGGCCGCTTGCGGCCAGTACAGCAAGCGCTTTTCCAGAGCCGAGAAGCCGTGCTCCAGCAGTGCGCCGACCAGGCCGATCACCAGGATGCACAGCAACACCAGGTCGAGCATGAACAGCTGCCGTCCCCACACCATCAAGTAGCCAATCCCTTCGCTGGAGGCCAGCAGTTCGACTGCCAGCAGCGAGGTCCAGCCGGTGGCCAGGGCCAGGCGTACGCCGGTGAGGAAGGCGGGCAGGGCAGCCGGCAGCAGCAGGCGCAGGAACAGTAGATGGCGAGGCAGGCGCAGCACCGCAGCGGCCTCTCGCAGCTTGGGCTGGGCATCCCGTACACCGACCAGCGTGTGCAAGGTAACGGGGACCACCACGGCTTTCACCAGCACCACCAGCTTGAGCAACTCGCCGATCCCGAAGAACAGCATGAACAACGGGATCCAAGCCAGGGTAGGAATCTGTGCCAGCGCCACGAAGGTCGGCAGCACCAACGTCTGCGCCCGCCGCGAAGCACCCAGCCAGACCCCCAGCAGCAACCCGCTGCCGATGCCGACCGCCAGCCCCCAGAACAACCGCTGCAAGCTTATCCACAGGTGCCCCCACAGCTCGCCGGAACCAAACTCCACCGCGCTCTGCCATACCAATGCTGGCGCCGGCAGAATCTGCTCGCTCATCCAGTGCTCCCGGCTGGCCACTACCCACAGCAGCGCAACCAGCACAGGCAAGACCCAGGGCAACAAGCGGGCGCGATTCTTTTGGGAGCGGCCTTGCGTCGCGAAAGGGTCGCGTAGCGACCCTCGGAGCCATCCACGACTTCTGCTCAGAATTCCATTCATCGGCCATCTCTCGAAGCGTTGTTAGGTTATTCATTTATGGAATTAAAAATTCTTAAAAATGACTTTCAAGAGATAAGAACATGCGCTTCATGCATACGGAAGCCCCTCGCCGTTGCGTTTTCCTCATATTTTCCATGCATTTTCCGCAAGCCGGCCGCAGAACCGCATGCCGCCTGATTTATGCCTTCCAGTTACTGAAGAATGAAGTTTTGATCTTTGTAGGTTCTAACCAGACCTGCCTAGCTTCTGGCCAAAGCGCCGGCCATCGCCGGTGGCAGCCTGCCAAGGAGCCTTGCCATGAAAACCCCGCTGCGCCACCTGATCACCGCCCTCGGGCTGGCCTTCACCCTCAGCGCCCACGCAGTTGAACCGGCCAAGCCAGCAAGCATCCGCATCGCCGTGCCCGACCTCAGCGCGGGCAGCAAGCCCAGCGCCGGTGGAGTGGTCGACGTGCTGCGTGACCAGCAACTGCTGGAGAAGGAGTTCGCCAAGGACGGCATTCGCATCGACTGGCACTTCTTCAAGGGCGCCGGGCCGGTGGTGAACGAAGCGTTGGCCAACGGCCAGGCCGATTTCGCCTACCTCGGCGACCTGGCCGCCATCGTCGGCAAGGCCAACGGCCTGGACACCCGCGTGCTGTCGGCGGGCGTACGTGGGGTGAAGAGCTACCTGGGCGTGGTGCCCGGCTCTGGCATCAAGACCCTGCACGACCTCAAGGGCAAGCGCGTGGCGGTGTTCCGTGGCACCGCCAACCAGCTGTCGTTCGCCAGCGCCCTGGCCAGCCAAGGGCTGAGCGAGCGCGAGTTGAAGGTGATCAACCTGGACTTCAACGCCGCCAATGCCGCGCTGGCCGCCAAGCAGATCGACGCCACCTGGGGCCTGTCCAACCTGCTGTCGCTGCGCGAGCGCGGGCTGGTCGAGCTACCCGTCAACTCGCGTGACCTGGCAGGTGCCGGCAGCACCCAGGCAGTGCTGCTGGGCACTGGCGATTTCATCCGCAAATATCCCGAACTGGTGCAGCGCCTGGTCAATACCCAGCAACAGGCCAGCGCCTGGCTGCGTGACGAACACAACCGCGAGGCCTACGTCGAGCTGGTGGCCAGCAATGCCAACTGGCCGCGCAGCATCCTCAGCGACGACCTGGCCACGGAAGACCTGGCCCATTACTTCGATCCACGGCTGGACGCCGAATTCGTCGCTCAGCTGCAACAGGGCGTGGACCTGGCCGCCAAGGAGCGCCTGATCCGCCGTGGCTTCCAGGTGGCCGACTGGATAGAACCCCGCTTCCTCGATGCCGCCCTGCAACAGAGTCAGGCCGTGCAGGCCGCCCGCTGAATCCCAAAGACCCGACAATGACCGCAAGGACACGACCATGAGCAACGCTGCCCTGGCCTCCGCGCCACAAACCCTCGAACTCGACATCCACCCGGTTGCCGGCCGTATTGGCGCCGAAATTCGCGGGGTGCAATTGTCCGCCGACCTTGATGCCGCCACCCTCGATGCCATCCAGGCCGCGCTGGTGAAGCACAAGGTGATCTTCTTCCGTGGCCAGACCCACCTGGATGACCAAAGCCAGGAAGCCTTCGCCAAGTTGCTCGGCGAGCCGGTCGCCCACCCCACCGTGCCGGTGGTGGATGGCACCAGCTACCTGTTGCAGCTCGATGGCGCCGAAGGCCAGCGGGCCAACTCCTGGCACACCGACGTGACCTTCGTCGACGCCTACCCCAAGGCCTCGATCCTGCGCAGCGTAGTGGCACCGGCATCCGGTGGCGACACCGTGTGGGCCAATACCGCCGCGGCCTACCAGGATCTGCCTGAGCCGCTGCGCGAGCTGGCGGACAAACTTTGGGCGGTGCACAGCAACGAATACGACTACGCCAGCGTGAAGCCCGATGTGGACCCGGCCAAGCTGGAGCGCTATCGCAAAGTGTTCACCTCAACGGTATACGAGACCGAGCACCCGGTGGTGCGCGTGCACCCGATCAGCGGCGAGCGGGTACTGCAGCTGGGGCATTTCGTGAAGCGCATCAAAGGTTATTCGCTGGCTGATTCACAACACCTGTTCGCGGTGCTGCAAGGGCATGTGACGCGTCTGGAGAACACCGTTCGCTGGCGCTGGCAGGCGGGGGACGTGGCGATCTGGGATAACCGCGCGACGCAGCATTATGCGGTGGATGATTACGGGACCCAGCCGCGGGTGGTGCGGCGGGTGACCCTGGCGGGTGAAGTGCCGGTCGGGGTGGATGGCCAGTTCAGCCGCACCACGCGTAAAGGCTGATATCGCTGGGGCCGCTTTGCGGCCCTTTCGCGACACAAGGCCGCTCCTACAGG
>NZ_JBNRIJ010000021.1:53876-59096 GCF_053557675.1 Pseudomonas sp. XP1
AGCCCATACCCCACCCGGCTCACCACCCCATAACGGGTATAGAACGCTTCTTCCTGCTCCACCGTCAGGTCGGCCAGCTGCAATGCCACCAATCCCCCGTCGCGCTGATACAGCCGCAAGTTGGCATTGCAGGCAATGCCGATGGTGTCCGAATGCATCACCACATTCAGCAGTGCATAGCCATGCTCGCACTCCACCGTCGGCAGAAAATCCTGCCGCCCGCTGAGGTCGCTGAGGATCTTGCGAATGTTCGGCGGGCGGAAGGTAGTGGCCAGGGGGTAGTCGAATAGATCACGCGCCCGCACGCTCTCGCGCTCGGTCAACGGGTGCCCGACGCGGCAGCAGAAATGCCAGCGCTGCGGCGCCAGCTTGTGCACCTGGTAGTCCGGGTCAGACTCGAACTGACGGGTGTCTGCGACGAAGAACTCGATCTCCTCGGCAACCAGTTTGCGGTTCAGCGCCTGCCAGTTATCCACCTGGAAGCAAGTACGCGCCGCGGGGTATTCGGCGACGAAGCGTGCCACCGCCCGCGGTACCAGCCCCCCGGCCGGCGCCGGCCCGGAACCGAAGCGCACCACGCCGGTGGTGGCACCGTTGAACTGGTGTATCTCGTTGACCAGGTTGTGCGCCCCATGCACCAGCCGCCGCGAATGCTCCAGCACCAGCAGGCCCTGGCGAGTCGGCGCCAGCTCCTTGCTGGCGCGGTCCACCAGGCGGCAGCCAATGTTGTGCTCGAGGGTCTGGATGCTGCGGCTGAACGCTGATTGCGACAGGTTCACCGCAGCCGCCGCAGCAACGAAGCTGCGGTGCTCGACAAGGGCAATGTAGTGGCGCAGCTGACGGAGATCGATATGCATTTTTTACATTGAAACTTTCGGTCGAATGCAATTGCTGACAAGGGTTAGCCCCCTTATAAAGGGAGTCACTTATTCCACAAAATATGAATTACAAATATTTATATCGCCTAAAAGAATATAAGCCCGACTGACCGCGATTCGGTTCCGCCAACGGAAATGCTCGCCAGGGCCCATGCCTCAAGGAGCATTTGCATGTCCGGAGTTTCCCGCTGGCCTGCGCGCGCGTCGCGTTTCACCTTGCAACCCTTGGCCGCTGGCGTGCTGCTGGCGACGTCCTCTGCCACTTTCGCCGAAGAGCCGGTCAACGCCACCCCGGCGGTGGAGCAGGAAGCCAAGCTCGGCACCGTCACGGTCAATGCCCGCCGCCGCGAAGAAACCGCGCAAAGCGTGCCCACGCCGATCAGCGTGCTCGACAGCGAAACCCTGGAAAGCCAACGCATCTACCGCGTGCAGGACCTGCAGCAACTGGTGCCCAGCACCAACGTCGCCTACGTTCATGCCCGCCAGTCGAGCATCTCGATTCGTGGTCTGGGCAACAACCCCGCCAGCGATGGGCTGGAAGGCAGCGTCGGCATCTACCTGGACAACGTCTACCTCGGCCGCCCCGGCATGGCGGTGTTCGACCTGCTGGACGTGGAGCAGTTGGAGGTGTTGCGCGGTCCGCAAGGCACGCTGTTCGGCAAGAACACTACCGCCGGCGTGCTCAACATCACCAGGCGCAAGCCCACCTTCCACCGCGAGGGCAGCATCCAGCAGTCGATCGGTGAAGACGGCTACCTGCAAACCCAAGGCAGCTTCTCGGGGCCGATCAGCGACACACTGGCCGGTCGCATCAGCGCCTATCGCACCGAAGACGACGGCTATGTGAAGAACATCCACAACGGTGACGACCTGAACGGCGGCAAGCGCCAAGGCTTTCGTACCCAACTGCTGTTCAAACCGAGCGAAACCTTCAACCTGCGCTGGATCGGCGAATACAACGAAGAAGACTCCGACAACGGCATCCTCAGCCTGTACAGCACCGGCCCGACCATCAATGGCGTCAACCGCTACGAAAGCCTGGCCGCCCAGGCCGGCGCAACGTTGGTGTCGGGCAAGCACCGCAAGGTCAACTTCGACGCCGACCAGCAGGTGACGGTGTTCCAGGGCGGTACCTCGGTGGAGGCCAACTGGACCCTGCCCAACGACTTCACCCTGACCTCGATTACCGCCTACCGCTGGTGGGACTTCACCCCGCGCAACGACGACGGCCTCAACGTGCCGGTGTTCTACAGCGCCGGGGTATCGGTGCGCGACAAGCAGTACTCGCAGGAAATCCGCCTGGCTTCGCCCACCGGTGGTGCCTTCGACTACGTGCTGGGCGCCTACTACTTCAAGCAGGACCTGGACAACAAATCCTTCACCTACTACGGGCCGCAGGCGGATATCTGGAACCTCACCCCGGCCGGCGCCCTGGCCAACGTCGACACCATCGGCAACGGCCATATCGATACCGACAGCTACGCCCTGTTCGCCCAGGGCACCTGGCACATCACCGACCGCCTGGATTTCACCGCCGGTATTCGCGGCACCTATGAAGAAAAGAGCGCCTGGGTGACCCGCGATGCACCAACCGGAGGTGCGGCAGTAACCGGGGCAGCCGCAGCAGCGCGTCAGGCCCGGGTAGGGGCGTACGACTCAGGCGATCTCAACCAGTACAGTTTCAGCCCCTCTGGCCTGCTGGGCCTGAGCTATCGCTTCAACGAGCAGTTGCTGGGCTACGCCACCCTGACCCACGGCGAGAAGTCGGGCGGCATCAACCTTACCGTTGGCGCTGCGCCACGGCTGGGTACCGACTCGCTGCTGGTCGGCACCGAGCGGGTCAACAACGCCGAAGTCGGCTTGAAAAGCTCGCTGTTCGATGACCGCCTGCAACTCAATACCAACCTGTTCTGGGCCGAAGTGCATGGCTACCAGGCCAACGTCTACGACCAGATCAACCGCGTGCAGTACCTGGCCAACGCCGGCAGCGTGCGCTCGCGTGGCCTGGAGTTCGAAGCCACGGCGCTGCCGCTGCGCGGCCTCACGGTCAACTTCAACGGCTCGTGGAACGACGTGCGTTACACCGAGTACAAGGATGCCCCATGCCCGCCTGAGGTGAGCCTGGCCAACGCCACCGCCACTTGCGACTTGTCCGGCCACCAGGTGGTCGGCGCCTCCAAGTACATCGCCAACCTCAACACCCAGTACAAGTGGCAGGCCAGCGAGCACATCGAACCCTATATCACCGCCAGTTACGCCTTCCGCTCGAAGGCGGTGGGCACCATCGACGACTCCGATTTCGGCCAGATCCCCAGCTATGCGCTGGTCAATCTTTCCGCCGGTGTGCGCCTTGACCAGGGCGACGGCGTGGTCGACCTGTCGCTGTGGGTGAAGAACGCCGGTGACAAGACCTACTTCACCAGCCTGTGGAACTCCGCCAACGGTGGCTATGCCGGCGTGCTCGGCACCCCGCGCACTTTCGGTGCCACCGCCCGTTACGACTTCTGAGCACAAGGAGCTATGCCATGAATGCCAAGACCGAAACCCCTGTATTGCCTGAAGGCGCCTGCCTGACCGCCAAGGTTCCCGAACGTGACGAGGCGCTGCTCGGCGACGTGGTGGTCAACCCGTATCGCCTGGCGCCGCTGACCGCGATCATTCGCGACGGTGGGCGCAGCCTGAGTGCCGCGCACGTGCGCGTGCTGGGGCGAGGCGAGCGCGGTGTGGACATTGCCTACCAGGTGTCCGACCGTTCGTTGTGGACCTATGGCGGCATCCCGGTATTCGGCCTGTACCCGGACCACGTCAACCATGTGGAGGTGACCTACAAGCTCGACGGCGAGCGCATCCGCGAGCAGTACCAGATCTACGCCCCGGCCGTGCGCCTGCCGGTGGTGGCCAGGCAGACCGCCGCCTTGCCTGAAGTGCAGCCGGTCAAGGTAGCGCCAGGTTTTGAAAAGCGCCTGTACCTGTTCAACCACCTGCAGGGGGACATCCCGGGCGGGCGCGCCTTCAAGTGGAATGCCCTGGGCGGTGCGGCGGAATGGGACCAGGTGGGCAACAACTGGATCGCCGACAGCAATGGCGACGTGCGCTGGTACCTGGACATCGAGCAGATCCACGACTCCAACCGCCGCGATGGCCTGGGCGGCACCATGGGCTTCCAACAAACCCGCGATGGCAAGCTGATCTGGGGCCAGGGCCAGACCTACTCCAAGTACGACCTGCTGGGCCGGCGTATCTGGCAGCGCAGCCTGCCCGACAAGTTTGCCGACTTTTCCCATGAAATCCGCGAGACCGCCAATGGCACCTACTTGCTACGTGTGGGCACCAGTGACTATCGCCGGCCCGACGGCAAGCGCGTGCGCTCGATCCGGGACCACATCATCGAGGTCAACGAGGCCGGTGATGTGCTGGACTTCTGGGACCTCAACCAGATCCTCGACCCGTACCGTGGCGACCTGCTCGAAACCCTGGGAAAGGCAGCCATCCAGTTGCCGGCCGGGGTACAGAAACAGGACGAGCGGCTGGTCAACGAACTGGCCGAGGGTGACCTGCCCTTTGGTGACACCCCGGGGGTGGGCACCGGGCGTAACTGGGCCCACGTCAATGCGATCGAATACGACGCCGATGACGACAGCATCATCGTTTCAGCACGGCACCAGGGCGTGGTGAAGATCGGTCGCGACAAACAGGTCAAGTGGATTCTCGCCTCGCCTCAAGGCTGGCCTGAGCGTCTGCGGGCGAAAGTGCTGACGCCGGTGGCGAGCGAAGACTTTGACTGGTCGTGGACCCAGCACACCGCCTGGCTGACCGGCAAAGGCACGCTGACCGTGTTCGATAACGGCTGGGGCCGCGACTTTGCCCCGACCAGGCTGACCGGCAACTACAGCCGGGCGGTGGAGTACCGCATCGACGAGGCCAAGGGCACGGTCGAGCAGGTGTGGGAATATGGCAAGGAGCGCGGCGACGAGTGGTACAGCCCGGTGACCTCGGTGGTGGCCTACCGTCCGGAGACCGACACCCAGTTCATCTACTCGGCGTCGGTGAACTTCCTGACCCCGGAGAAACTGACCACCACCGTGCTCAACGAGGTGCGGCGCGGGACCCAGGAGGTGCTGGTGGAGCTGAAGGTGCACAGCCGACAGCCGGGCAGTGTGGGTTACCGCGCCTTGGTGATCGACCTGGCCAAGGCCTTCTGATCCGTCCCTTCCGGGAGGGCCGTCGGTCCTCCCATCACATTTCCTTCAGCTCGTTCGTCTAACCTGTACTGGCCTCTTCGCGGGTAAACCCGCTCCCACAGGTACTGCACAGGTTCTGAATGCTGTGGACATCCTGTGGG
>NZ_JBNRIJ010000021.1:59174-73428 GCF_053557675.1 Pseudomonas sp. XP1
TGCAAATGATGAAATTTCCGCCAGGGTGTTCAACCATTCGTTCTTTTTTTCGAACAGCCTATTGTCCAACACCCCAGCAGCCGCTTAGCATTCGTTTGAGATTTCAAACGCTCGATGCCCTGCCTTGGGCGCTTTTCAACAATCAACAATTCGGGAAGCCGACATGCAGCTCAAAGACGCTCAGTTGTTCCGCCAGCAAGCCTACATCAATGGTGAGTGGCTGGATGCGGACAACGGCCAGACCATCAAGGTCACCAACCCGGCCACTGGTGAAGTCATCGGTACCGTGCCGAAGATGGGCACTGCGGAAACCCGCCGCGCCATCGAAGCCGCCGACAAGGCCCTGCCGGCCTGGCGTGCCCTGACCGCCAAAGAGCGTTCGGCCAAGCTGCGTCGCTGGTTCGAACTGATGATCGAGAACCAGGACGACCTGGCTCGCCTGATGACCACCGAGCAAGGCAAGCCGCTGGCCGAAGCCAAGGGCGAGATCGCCTACGCTGCTTCGTTCATCGAGTGGTTCGCCGAAGAGGCCAAGCGCGTCTACGGCGACACCATCCCGGGTCACCAGCCAGACAAGCGTCTGATCGTCATCAAGCAGCCAATCGGCGTTACTGCGGCCATCACCCCGTGGAACTTCCCGGCTGCCATGATCACCCGTAAAGCCGGCCCGGCCCTGGCCGCTGGTTGCACCATGGTGCTCAAGCCTGCCTCGCAGACCCCATATTCCGCCCTGGCCCTGGTCGAACTGGCCCACCGTGCCGGCATCCCGGCTGGTGTGCTGAGCGTGGTTACCGGTAGCGCTGGCGAAGTTGGCGGCGAACTGACCGGCAACTCGCTGGTCCGCAAGCTGTCCTTCACCGGCTCGACCGAAATCGGTCGCCAGCTGATGGAAGAATGCGCCAAGGACATCAAGAAGGTTTCCCTGGAGCTGGGTGGCAACGCCCCGTTCATCGTGTTCGACGACGCCGACCTGGACAAGGCGGTCGAGGGCGCGATCATCTCCAAGTACCGCAACAACGGCCAGACCTGCGTCTGCGCCAACCGTATCTACGTGCAGGACGGTGTCTACGACGCGTTCGCCCAGAAGCTGGCCGCCGCTGTTGCCAAGCTGAAGATCGGTAACGGCCTGGAAGAAGGCACCACCACTGGCCCGCTGATCGACGGCAAGGCTGTCGCCAAGGTCCAGGAACACATCGAAGACGCCGTTGGCAAAGGCGCCAAGGTGCTGTCCGGTGGCAAGATCATCGAAGGCAACTTCTTCGAACCGACCATTCTGGTCGACGTACCGAAGACCGCTGCCGTCGCCAAGGAAGAGACCTTCGGCCCGCTGGCGCCGCTGTTCCGCTTCAAGGACGAGGCCGAAGTGATCGCCATGTCCAACGACACCGAGTTCGGCCTGGCCTCGTACTTCTACGCCCGCGACATGAGCCGTGTGTTCCGTGTTGCCGAAGCCCTGGAATACGGCATGGTAGGTATCAACACCGGCCTGATCTCCAACGAAGTGGCACCGTTCGGTGGCATCAAGGCTTCGGGCCTGGGCCGCGAAGGTTCCAAGTACGGTATCGAGGACTACCTCGAAATCAAATACCTGTGCATCAGCGTCTGATCGCAAGGTAACGGCTTTACCTCTGCCAGCGGGGCGCGAGAGCGACGTCTCGCTGGCCTTTTTTACATCGCAGTACCTGGTGGCCAGGGCGTTCACGGCAGTCGATCAACGAATACTGTTCGCGAGCACTCCCAGCCACCCCCGAATAAAAGCGCCACTCCAGACCGGCGCAATGAGGGCATTATGAGCAAGACCAACGAATCCTTGATGCAACGTCGTGTCGCCGCCGTCCCACGTGGCGTTGGCCAGATCCACCCGATCTTCGTCGATACCGCGAAGAACTCGACCGTGATCGACGTTGAAGGCCGCGAACTGATCGACTTCGCCGGCGGCATCGCAGTACTGAACACCGGCCACCTGCACCCGAAAGTGGTTGCGGCCGTGCAAGAGCAGCTGACCAAGGTCAGCCACACCTGCTTCCAGGTGCTGGCCTACGAACCCTATGTAGAGCTGTGCGAAAAGATCAACAAGCTGGTCCCAGGTGACTTCGACAAGAAGACCCTGCTGGTCACCACCGGCTCCGAAGCCGTTGAAAACGCCGTCAAGATCGCCCGTGCCGCCACTGGCCGCGCTGGCGTCATCGCCTTCACCGGCGGCTACCACGGCCGTACCATGATGACCCTGGGCCTGACCGGCAAGGTCGTGCCGTACTCCGCTGGCATGGGCCTGATGCCAGGTGGCATCTTCCGCGCCCTGTTCCCGAGCGAACTGCACGGCATCAGCGTTGACGACGCCATCGCCTCGGTCGAGCGCATCTTCAAGAACGACGCCGAGCCACGCGACATCGCCGCGATCATCCTCGAGCCGGTACAAGGCGAAGGCGGCTTCCTGCCAGCGCCGAAAGAGCTGATGAAGCGCCTGCGCGCCCTGTGCGACCAGCACGGCATCCTGCTGATCGCCGACGAAGTGCAGACCGGCGCTGGCCGTACTGGCACCTTCTTCGCGATGGAACAGATGGGCGTTGCGCCTGACCTGACCACCTTCGCCAAATCCATCGCTGGCGGCTTCCCGCTGGCCGGTGTGTGCGGCAAGGCCGAGTACATGGACGCCATCGCTCCGGGCGGCCTGGGCGGTACCTACGCCGGTTCGCCGATCGCTTGCGCCGCGGCCCTGGCCGTGATCGAAGTGTTCGAAGAAGAGAAACTGCTGGACCGCAGCAAAGCTGTGGGTGAGCGCCTGACCACTGGCCTGCGCGAAATCCAGAAGAAGTACCCGATCATCGGCGACGTCCGTGGTCTGGGCTCGATGATCGCTGTCGAAGTCTTCGAGAAGGGCACTCACACCCCGAACGCTGCTGCCGTTGGCCAGGTTGTCGCCAAGGCTCGCGAGAAGGGCCTGATCCTGCTGTCCTGCGGTACCTACGGCAACGTCCTGCGTATCCTGGTTCCGCTGACCGCCGAAGACGCTCTGCTGGACAAAGGCCTGGCTATCATCGAAGAGTGCTTCGCTGAAATCGCCTGATGTGACGTGCTTCAGAAAAAACCCGCTTCGGCGGGTTTTTTTTGTGCCCAGGAAAGCCATGGGGCGCTATCGTTGTCGGAGGATTTGCTCAGGAAGCTGCGACGGACTGTGTGTCAGGGCTATTCAGGAGTTGGCGATGAACGATGCAGACCCCACCCCACCAAGCGTACTGATTGTCGAGGGCGACCCCTGGGTACGCGACATGCTCAGCGAAATGCTCCTGAGCGTGCGCTGTGATGCCCGCCTTCAGGTCTGCGCCGACGGCTCGCAGGCGTTGAGTGCGCTGTCCAGCAAACCCGACCTGATCATTGCCGCGCGCGAACTGGCTGGCGTCGATGGCCTCGACCTGTTGCGCAAGGTGCGCGCCAAAGGTCCGGGGTTGCCATTCATCCTCATGAGCAACCGCAGCGACAGTGCCAGTGTGCGCGAGGCACTGCCCCTGCACCCCACGGCCTACTTGAGCAAGCCGCTGAACCTGGACACCCTGCGCAAGCGCCTGGAAGAGCTGCTGCTGGCGGTTGGCGAAGAGATCGCCTGCCCTGTGCCCGCCTTGCAAGCTGGTGCCAGCCTGCCGGCCTACCTCGAACAGCGTCGCGCTACCGCCGATGGCGGGCCGCTGCTGGCCGATGTGCAGGTGGCGATCAAGCGCGCGCTCAACCCTCAGGGCCTGAACCTGAAAGTGCTCGAAGAGGAAGTGCAGGGCGACCCGCAGATCACCGCCGTGCTGATCGCTGCGGCCAACAGCGCAGCGCTGCACCGCGAAGCACCGGTGCAGACGTTGCTGCAAGCCTTGAACAAGCTTGGCAGCACCCAGAGCATGAACCTGATCCTGGGCATGACCCTCAAGCGCAGTGCGCGCCTCAGCGACCCGCTGCTGGCGCAGCATGCGGCCCGTTACTGGGAGTTGTCGCTGCACGCTGCCGAATATGGCCGCACCTTGGCACGCATGCTCGAACTGGACGAAGGGCGTTGTTATTGCGCGGGGTTGCTGCATTGCCTGGGCGACCTGGCGGTGCTGCGCTGCCTGCAGGAATGGCGGCTGGCCGGGGGCGAGCTGGATGAGGACCAGGTGCAGCTGTCGCTCAATGAGTTCGGGGCCGCATTCGGCTCGGCGCTACGTACACG
Source organism: Pseudomonas sp. XP1 (assembly GCF_053557675.1). Classification (NCBI taxonomy): domain Bacteria; kingdom Pseudomonadati; phylum Pseudomonadota; class Gammaproteobacteria; order Pseudomonadales; family Pseudomonadaceae; genus Pseudomonas; species Pseudomonas sp. XP1. Next base: position 63,367 of record NZ_JBNRIJ010000021.1, read on the forward strand.
CTGGCGGTTGCCGCTGGGGTTGCGCGAGTTGATCGCGGCGATCTACCAGCTGGGCGGCGGGGTGTATTCGCGCGAGATCCTGGCCATGAACCTGGCCGGGCAGTTGGTGCGGCTGCCGGCCGAGCAGGGGCTGGAAAAGGTGGCCAGCAGCAAGACCGCTCGACTGCTCAAGCTTGGCCTGCCGGAACTGAGGCGGTTGCTTAAGGTGGAGAATCTGGAGGTGAAGCCGCAGGAAGAGCCGCCGTTGGCTGAGGCCGAGGTTTCCAGCTGAGATTTTGGGGCCGCTTTGCGGCCCATCGCCGGCAAGCCAGCTCCCACAGGTAATGCTCAAGGCTAGAGGATTGCGCCGTACCTGTGGGAGCTGGCCTGCCGGCGATTGGGGTGCAGAGCACCCCAGGGCTCAACCGCGGACGATCTGGTTCTTGCCCTGCCGCTTGGCCTGGTACATCGCCGCATCGGCCCGGGCATACAGGCTGTCCAGCGCCGCGTCATCGTCCGTCAGCCCGGTCACCCCCTGGCTAACCGTCACCCCGTAGGTCTGCTCCCCATGGCTGAAGCTCAGCCGCTGGATCTGCCGCTGCAAGCGCTCGGCAATCTGCTCCGCGACCTGGGCACTGCAGCCCGGGAACACTGCCGCAAACTCCTCGCCACCAATGCGCCCGAACAGGTCACCTCGGCGTAGCACAGCCTTGCCGCTATCAGCGATCTGCTGCAACACCTGGTCGCCTTCCTGGTGGCCGTAGCTGTCGTTGATGCGCTTGAAGTCGTCGATGTCCAGCAGCAGGAAGGCCAGTGGTGTTCCGTCTTCGCGGGCGTTGTCGAAGGCTTGCTGGGCGCATTCAAAAAAGTGCCGACGGTTGCTGCTCTGGGTCAGCACGTCGGTGGTGGCCAGGCGCTGAAGTTCACCTTCGAGCTGCTTTTTCTCGGTGATGTCTTCGGCGATGCCGACGATGATCACCCGGTCGCCATCGCGTTGCTGGTTGATGTAGCACTTGTCGCTCAGCCAGCGCAGTTGACCTTCGGCATTGAGAATTCGGTATTCGCGGTCTTCCACCGAACCCTTGAGCAGGACCTGGGCCAGGCTGCGCTCAGCGAACTCCAGGTCGTCGGGGTAGATGCTGTCGCGCCACTCGTTGTAGTCGGCCAGCACCAGGCTGGCCGGGCGACCGAAGATGCGCTCGTAGGCGGGGCTGACATACAGCACCTGACGGGTTTCCCAGTCGAAGGCCCATAGCACCGCGTTGACGCTGTCGAGCAGCGAGCTGAACAGTTGCTCGCGCTCGCTCAGGCGGGCAACCTCGCCCTGGGCGTGGAGCAGCGCAAGCAAGGTCTGGGCGGCTTCGGGAGGTGGGGTGCCGGGCAGTGTCGTTGGAATGTTCTTGGCCATGTGCACGGAGCAGATCTCGGCGTGAAAGCGTGCGGCCAGCATCTGGCCCGCCACGCGGGCGATGTGCCAGATATGAGTGTGAACGAGAGGGCGAAGTTCCAGGCGGCACGCCCCGTAAACCGGGCGTGCCGATCAACGGCGGTCAGGCGCCGGTCGGGCGCAGGGAGTAGGTCTTGAGCTGTGCCGCGAAGTCTCGCAGGGCGTGGATGCCGCTGGTTTCCGCCTCGTGTACCCAGTCTTTCATGGCGGTCAGCATATCGTGGCCGTTGGCGCTGGTACGCGCCCAGATCTGCTGCAGGGCCAGGCGTTTTTCGTAGATGGTCTTCAGCGCCTGACTATGGGCAAGCATCGACTCGATGCGCACATGGTGGCGGTCTTCCAGCAGGCTTGTCTCGCGCGACAACAGGCGCTTGGCGCGGCGGAAGTGGTGGCGCAGCGAGGCATCGACGCGGGCCAGTTCCTGCTTGACCAGCGGGCCGATCACCAGCTTGCGGTACTGGGCCATGATCTGGAAACGGTTGTTGAGGATGGCCATGGCGGTGTCCATGTCCAGGCTGGCCTTGCCGGCCACCCGGTGGGCGATGGGCGCCACACGCTGCACCTTGGCCAGGCGCAGCAGGCAGAACAGGCGGATCCACGCCCAGCCCATGTCGAACTCCCAGCGCTTGACCGACAGCTTGGCCGAGTTGGGGTAGGTGTGATGGTTGTTGTGCAGCTCTTCGCCACCGATCACGATGCCCCACGGCACCAGGTTGGTGGCGGCGTCGCGGCACTCGAAGTTGCGGTAGCCGAGGGCATGCCCCAGGCCGTTGACCACGCCGGCGGCCCAGAACGGAATCCACATCATCTGCACTGCCCAGATGGTGATGCCGATGGTGCCGAACAGCAGCAGGTCGATCACCGCCATCAGCGCGATGCCGCCCAGCTTGTAGCGCGAGTAGAGGTTGCGCTCGATCCAGTCGTCCGGGCAGTTCTTGCCGTAAATGCGCAGGGTCTCGGGGTTGCGTGCCTCTTCACGATAGAGCTCGGCCCCTTTGCGCAGCACCGTACTCAGGCCCTTGTGCACAGGGCTGTGCGGGTCGTCGGGGGTTTCGCACTTGGCGTGATGCTTGCGGTGGACGGCAGTCCATTCGCGGGTGTTCTGCGCCGTGGTCAGCCACAGCCAGAAACGGAAGAAGTGCTTGAGCGCGCCATTGAGCTCCAGGGCCCGGTGCGCGGAGTAGCGGTGCAGGTAGACCGTGACGCTGACAATGGTCACGTGGGTCATCAGCAAAGTGATGCCGACCAGTTGCCAGGCCGACAAGTCGAGCAGGCCGTTGTACCACATAGGTGCAGATACCCTCGAAATGCAGGGGGAAGGGCCGATTATCCCTTGGCTGGGAAATAAAACCAGTCAACCGTTCAGATAGGAGGTCACGGCATGTTTCAGCCTTTATAATGCCCCATCCTTTTCTATGGGCAATTGCACCCGACATGTCTGTTTCCGTTCGCGACGCCTTGCGCATGGCTGCGCTGTATGTGGTGCTCTCGGTCCTCTGGCTGACGCTGGCCGAGGTGTTGTTGCACGGCATGACCGACGATCCTCTGGCACGGACCGTGGGCCGACAGATCAACTTGGTGGTCTGGGTGCTGCTCAGCGCTTTGCTTATCTATGTTTCGCGGGTGCGGCTGCTCGACTTCATCGGCGTTGGCGCGCGTATGCGTGGCGAAGACCGTGAACGCCTGCGCATGGCCGCAGCGGTGTTCGACAGCACCCTCGAAGGCGTGTTGGTGACTGATCGCGATGGCCTGATCGTGCACGTCAACCGTGCCTTCATGCGCATTACCGGCTACCAGAAGGACGAGGTCATCGGCCAGCGCCCGAACAAGTTCAAGTCGGGCCGCCATGGCTCGGCGTTCTACCAACAGATCTTCGCCACCCTGGCGGAAAAGGGCGAGTGGAGTGGGGAAATCTGGAACCGGCGCAAGAGCGGCGAAATCTACCCGCAATGGCAGACCATTTGCGCCATCCGCGACGATGAGGGCGAGCTCAGCCACTACGTGGCTGTGTTCAGCGACATCAGTGCAATAAAGCATTCTGAACAGGAGCTGGCCTACCTGGCCCACCACGACCCTCTGACCGGCCTGCCCAACCGCCTTCTGTTCAACGACCGGGCCGAGCAGGCCCTGGCTGCAGCCCAGGCCAACAAGCGTGGTTGTGCCCTGCTGTTGCTGGACCTGGACCACTTTCAGAGCATCAACGATGGCCTCGGCCACACTATTGGCGATCAGTTGCTGAAACTGGTGGGTGAGCGCCTGGGTGAGGTGCTGGGCAGCGGCGTGACCCTGGCGCGCCTTGGGGGCGACGAATTTGGCGTGCTGGCGGAAAACTGCCATGAGGTCGGCCAGGCGGGCAAGCTGGCGCAGGGCATCATCGAGCGCATGCGCCAGCCGTTCCTGTTCGACGGTCACCGCCTGTTCATCAGTGTCAGCGTGGGCATCAGCCTGTTCCCCAGCGATGCCTTGAGTGCCGAGCAGTTGCTGCGCAATGCCGACTCGGCGTTGTACAAGGCCAAGAGCAACGGGCGGGCCTGCTATGCGCTGTACACCGAAGAGCTGACCGCCCACGCCCAGCACCGGGTCGAAACCGCCGGCGAGCTGCGCCGGGCCCTGGAGCAGGACGAGCTGCGGGTGTTCTACCAGCCGGTGCACGACCTGACGACCGGCCGCCAGGTCGGCGTCGAGGCGTTGGTGCGTTGGCAACACCCCCAGCGCGGGCTGGTGCCACCGGGCGAGTTCATCCCGATTGCCGAGCGCACTGGGTTGATTGCCGAGATCGACGCCTGGGTACTGCGCCAGGCGTGTCGGCAGATGGTACGGTGGCAGGGTGAAGGGCGGCAGCTGGCGTTCGTGGCGGTGAACATCTCCAGCCGCCTGTTTGGCCAGCACGAGCTGTACCAACAGGTGGCCGAGGTACTGCGCGACACCGGCCTGGCCCCGGCCTTGCTGGAGCTGGAGGTGACCGAGAGCGCGGTGATGGAGGACCCGGAGGTGGCCCTGGAGCAGTTGCATCGCCTGCGCGAGCTGGGGGTGACTCTGGCTATCGACGACTTCGGCACCGGTTATTCATCGCTGCTGCGGCTGAAGCGCTTGCCGGTGCAGAAGCTGAAGATCGATCAGGGTTTCGTTGCCGGGTTACCGCTGGATGAAGACGACATCGCGATTGTCCGGGTGATCATCGCCCTGGCTCGCAGCATGGGCATGCAGGTGCACGCCGAGGGCATCGAGCAGGCAGAACAGGCCAGCTTCCTGCTGCATGAGCTGTGTCAGCTGGGGCAAGGGTACTGGTTCGGGCGGCCGGTGCCTGCCGGGGATTTGCGCTGGGGTTGAAGGCCCCTTCGCGGGCATGCCTGCTCCCACAGGGATATCGTTGTATTCAAGCCCTGTGCAGTACCTGTGGGAGCGGGCGTGCCCGCGAAGAATTCAGCGCTTGTTCAAGCCTTTCGCCAACCGGTCTCCACCCAGCTGGATCAACGCCACCAACGCCACCAGCATGGCAATCACGGTCAGCATGATCTGGCTGTCGAAGCGCTGGTAGCCATAGCGGTAGGCGATGTCCCCCAGGCCCCCTGCACCGATCGCTCCGGCCATGGCCGAGGAGTTGATCAGGGTCACCAGGGTAATGGTGAAGCCCCCGACAATCCCCGGCAGCGCCTCTGGCAGCAGCACATGCCAGACAATGTGCCAGCGTCGGCAGCCCATGGCCTGTGCTGCCTCCACCAGGCCGTGGTCGACTTCGCGCAGGCTGACCTCGGCAATCCGCGCGAAGAACGGCGTGGCGGCAATGGTCAGCGGCACCACCGCCGCCCACACGCCATAGGTGGTACCCACTACCAGGCGGGTGAAGGGGATCAGCGCGACCATCAGGATCAGGAACGGGATCGAGCGGAACAGGTTGACGAAGGCTCCCAGTACGCGGTTCAGCAGCGGCGCCTCGAAGATCCCGCCCTTGTCGCTGGTAACCAGCAGCACTGCCATCGGTATTCCCACCAGCAGAGCGATCAGCGACGACACGCCGACCATCAGCAGGGTATCGAGCAAGCCTTCCAGCAAGCGATCAAGCCACATGGCCCAGTACCTCCACGTCCGCGGCCCAGCGGCGGGCGCGCTCCAGCAATTGATGAGTGTCGTGCGGCGAGTGCTGCACCGACAGGATCAGCTGCCCCAGGGCATGCTCGCCGATGGTTTCCACCCCGCCCTGCAGCAGTCGCACACGGCCGCCAAGGTCATTGAACAGGGCAGTCAGTTCGGGCTCGCCGAACAGGGTCAGCCTCAGCACCACAGCACTGTCGCGGCTTGCCGGGCTGGCCCGCAGGCTGGCTTGCAGCGCGGCTGGCAACCTGGCCTGCAACGGTGCCAGCAGGGTACGGGTGACTTCGTGGTGCGGTGAGCCAAACACCCGCCAGACCTCACCCTGCTCGACTACTTCTCCACGTTCCAGCACCACCACCCGGTGGCAGATATCGCGGATTACCGCCATCTCGTGGGTGATCAGCACGATGGTCAGGCCCAGGCGCTGGTTGATGTCACGCAGCAGTTCGAGAATGGACGCGGTGGTTTCAGGGTCCAGCGCCGAGGTGGCCTCGTCGCACAGCAGGATCTCGGGGTCATGCACCAGCGCCCGGGCAATGCCCACGCGCTGCTTCTGTCCGCCGGACAGCTGCGCCGGGTACACGTGGTGCTTTTCCTGCAGACCGACCAGCTCCAGCAGTTCGCGCACCTTGCGCTGGCGTTCGGCCTTGGCCACGCCGGCCACCTTCAGGGGCAGTTCGACGTTCTGCCACACGGTCTTGGCCGACATCAGGTTGAAGTGCTGGAAGATCATGCCGATGCGCCGACGCAGGGCTACCAGGTGGTCCTCGTCGAAGGGCGCGATGTCCACCTGGTCGATCAGCACCCGACCCTGGCTGGGTTGCTCCAGGCGGTTGATGGTGCGCAGCAGCGATGACTTGCCGGCGCCGCTGCGGCCTATGATGCCGAAGATCTCGCCATGGCGGATGTTCAGGTCGATGCCTTGCAAGGCCGGTTGCGCCTGGCCCGGGTAGGTCTTGCCCAGGCCGATGAAGCGCACATGGGCTTCATTGACCTCCGGGCGCAAGGCCTGCTCCCTGGCCGTTGGCGGCAGTGGTTGTGCGGTGGGCGCCCGGAGCGCGCTGGCCTGGCTCATGTCAGCCCTCCCAACCGGCCTGGTAGAGCTTGCCATGGGCCTTGTCCAAGGCTGCCCGCACCACTGGCGAGTGCTGGTAGATGTCGACGAACCTGGCAAGGCGCGGGTCGTCCTTGCTTTGCGGTCGAATGACGAACTGGATCACGTATTCCTTGTTCTCCAGCCCGTCGAACAGCAGTGCGGAGCCGGCGTCGAAGCTGTTGGCCAGGCGGATGTAGGCCGGATAGCCCTGAACCAGGTCGGCGTCGTCATAGGCGCGTACCAGCTGTACGGCCTCGACCTGAAGGATCTTCAGTTTCTTCGGGTTGGCGACGATGTCGTCCTCGGTGGCCTTGTAGCCGACCCCCGGCTTGAGGGTGATCAGCCCGGCCTTGGCCAGCAGCTGCAGGCCACGGCCGCTGTTGATCGGGTCGTTGGCGATGGCCACGCTGGCACCTTCGGGCAGGTCGGCAAAGGTCTTGTACTTTTTCGAGTACAGGCCGACGTTGTTGATGATGCCCGGGGCGTAGGGCACCAGGTTGAAGCCCGCGGCTGCCTTGGCGTTTTCCAGGAATGGGATGTGCTGGAAGTAGTTCACGTCGATGTCGCCGCTGTTGAGGCTGACATTAGGTGCGATCCAGTCGCTGAACTCGACCAGCTTCACTTCCAGGCCTTGCTTGTGCGCTTCTTCCACTGCGGCTTCCAGCGGGATGGCGAAGGCCGAGGTGGTGCCGATCTTCAGCGGTTCGGCAGCCAGCGCGCTGGCAGTCAGGCCGAGGGTGAGGGCAATGGCCGCGACGGGCCGGAACAGGTTATCAAGCATGGTGCAGGGCTCCAGTCGGGGCAGGGGTAGAGGTAAAGCGGTAAGCCGAGCCAGGGTGGTCGGCGGGCAAATGCGGGTGGTCGGCCTGGAACAGTTTTTCGCGCAGGGTGCCTTCGGCGTAGGCGGTCTTGTAGCGGCCACGTTGTTGCAACTGCGGGACGACCAGGTCGATGAAGTCCTCGAAGCTTTCCGGGGTTACGGTGCGGGTCAGGTTGAAACCGTCCAGGCCGGTTTCATCGATCCAGGCGATCAGCTGCTCGGCCACCTGCTCGGGAGCGCCGACCAGGGTCACGTAACGGCCACCCAGGGCGTGCTGCTGCAGCAGGCGCCGGCGGGTCCAGGCGTTGTCCTGCAACTGGCGCGTGGCTGACTGGATGGCGTTGCCCTGGCTGAAGACAATCGGCTCGTCCAGGGCGTAGGCGGCGAAGTCGATGCCGGTGGACGCTGCGAAGTGCGCGACCCCGGCCTCGGCGCTGGCATGGCGCAGGTACTCGGCATGCTTGGCCTGGGCCTGCTGCTCGGTGGCGGCGACGATCACCGTGATGCCCATGAACACCTTGACCGCTTGCGGGTTGCGGCCAGCGGCCTGGGCGGCGGCGCGCACCTTGTCGACCTGGGCGCGGGTGGCGGCCTTGTCCTGGCCACTGATGAACACGCATTCGGCATGGTTGCCTGCGAAGGCCAGGCCACGCTGCGAGCTGCCGGCCTGGAACAGTACCGGTGTACGTTGCGGCGAGGGTTCGCACAGGTGGTAACCATCGACCTTGTAGAACTCGCCCTTGTGATCGACCTTGCGCACCTTGTCGGGCCTGGCATAGATGCGCTGCTGGCAGTCGGCGACCACGGCATCATCGGCCCAGCTGCCTTCCAGCAGCTTGTACAGCACCTGCAGGTACTCGTCGGCCTGGTCGTAGCGGCGGTCATGCTCGGGTTGCTGCGCCAGGCCCATGGCCCGGGCGGCACTGTCGAGGTAGCCGGTGACGATGTTCCAGCCCACCCGGCCATTGCTCAGGTGGTCCAGGGTGGAAAGGCGGCGGGCGAACAGGTACGGCGCTTCGTAGGTGAGGTTGGCGGTAAGACCGAAGCCGAGGTGGCGGGTGACGGCGGCCATGGCCGAGACCAGCAGCAGCGGGTCGTTGACCGGCAGTTGGATCGACTCCTTGAGGGTGACGTCCAGCGACTGGCCGTAGATGTCGTAGGTGCCGACGATGTCGGCGATGAACAACCCGTCGAACAAGCCGCGCTCCAACAGGCGCGCCAGGCTGGTCCAGTAATCCAGGGTCTTGTACTGGGTCGAGGTATCCCGTGGGTGGGTCCACAGGCCGTGGTTGATGTGCCCGATGCAGTTCATGTTGAAGGCATTGAGCAGTATCTGTTTGGCCATCAGATGGTCCCCCGGCGTGGTGGGTTGGCATCGTTGAGGTAGTAGTTGCCGATGGCGTGGTACTTCCAGCGCACCGGGTCGTGCAGGGTGTGCACGCGGGCGTTGCGCCAGTGGCGGTCGAGGTTGTGTTCGGCCAGGGTGGCCTGGCTACCGCCCAGTTCGAACAGGGTGGTGCCGGCTGCGAGGGAAATCTCGGTGCTGATGGCACGGGCCTCGGCCACCGCGATGGAAGCGGCGGCCACATTGTCGGCAGTACTGTCGTCGCGGGCGCGGTCCAGGTGTTCGCCGGCGCGCTCGAGCAAGGCTTCTGCAGCGTGCAGGCGGATCGCCAGGTGGCCGAAACTCTTCAGCGTCAGCGGGTCATCGCTGGCCTTGTCCAGGCCGGAGTCGACCCAGGGGCGGCTGCGCGTGCGTACGAAGTGCAGGGCATCTTCGTATGCGGCGCGGGCGATGCCGGTGTCGATGGCGGCATGAAGTATCTGCGCCAGCGGGCCGACCGGGGTGGGGCGTTCGAAGGCGCTCTGGAACGGCAACACGTCGGCGGCGCTGACGTATACGTTGTCGAACACCACCGAGCCGCTGCCGGTGGTGCGCTGGCCGAAGCCGCTCCAGTCGTCGATCACTTGCAGGCCCTTGCTGTCGGCCGGGACGAAGGCCAGGTGCTGCACGCCCTGCTCATCGACCACCGAGGTGGGAATGCGCTGGGCGTAGATGGCGCCGGTGGAGTAGAACTTGCGGCCGTTGATGCGAAAGCCGTCGCCGTCGCGGGTCAGGCGAGTGGTACGCTCGTTGGCGGTCTTGGTGCCCAGTTCGGCCAGGGCGTTGCCGAAGCGGCTGCCCGCCACTACTTCGGCGTACAGGCGCTTTTGCTGCTCGGGTGTGCCGTTTACCCGCAGCACTTCCAGGCTGTAGAAATGGTTTTGCGGAATCTGCCCGAGCGAGCCGTCGGCCTGGGCGATGCGGGCGATGACCTTGGCCAGGGTGACGTTGGACACGCCGGCGCCGCCGAAGGCCCTGGGCACGCTGATGGCCCACAGGCCGGAGCGGGTGAACAGCTCCAGTTCGGCATGCGGCAGGCGGCGCTCGCGGTCGCGCAGGGCGCTGTCGCGGCGCAGGTTTTGGGCGACTTCTTCGGCGACGTTCAGGGCTTCGGTGTCGTTGGCGATGATTGTAGTAGTCATGTTGTTCTCCGGGGCCTTAGGGGCCGCTTCGCGTCCCAATCGCCGGCAAGCCAGCTCCCACAGGGACCGCACAGGTCTTGAAGGCAGTGCAGGACCTGTGGG
>NZ_JBNRIJ010000021.1:73523-75070 GCF_053557675.1 Pseudomonas sp. XP1
GCCCACAAATCAGATCCAGGAATGCCGTGCAGGCAAGGTGCCGTTGAGGTGGTATGCGCCAACCGCGTGGTACTTCCAGCGCACCGGGTCATGCAGGGTGTGCACCCGGGCATTGCGCCAGTGGCGGTCGAGGTTGAACTCGGCGAGGGTGGCGCGGCTGCCGGCCAGCTCGAACAGCTTTTCGCTGGCCTGCAGGGCAATCTCGGTAGTCAGCACCTTGGCCTCGGCCACCGCGATCGAAGCTCGCGCCGCGCTTGCAGCATCGATCGGCGCGGCGTTGACTTCGTCGAGGACTCGCGCGGCCTTGCGCAGCAGCGCTTCGGCGGCGTGCAGCTCGAGCTTCAGGCGGCCAATGTCGGCGATCACATAGGGGTCGTCGCTGGCGCGGTCGACCTTGGCCTCGATCCATGGCCGAGCCTTTTCGCGCACGAAGCTGATGGCGTCTTCGATCGCCGCTTCGGCGATGCCAGCATCGATCGCCGCCTGGATCAGCTGCGAGGCAGCGCCCTGGATGTTGGGAATGTCGCGCTGGCGCCAGTTGTCGATCACCAGGTCGGCATCCACCGGTACCTGGTCGAGCAGCACGGTGCCGCTGGCAGTGGTGCGCTGGCCGAACCCGGACCAGTCATCGACGATGCGCAGCCCCGGGCTGCCTCGGCGCACGAATGCCAGGCGCTGGCGGCCTTCGTCGTCCAGTGCCTTGACCGCCACCCAGTGGGCGAACAGGGCACCGGTGGAATAGAACTTCTCGCCGCTGATGCGATAGCTGTCGCCGACGCGGGTGATCCTGGCCTTGAGGGTCAGGGTGTCCTTGGTGCCGCGTTCGGGGCCGGCATTGCCGATGCGCCAGCCATCGAGCACGCTGCGGAAGATCACCGCCTGCTGCGCCTCGGTGGCAGTCAGGCGCAGCAGTTGCAACATGCCGAACTGGTTCTGCGGGATCTGCCCCAGGGCCGGGTCTGCGGCGCTGATCAGACGGAACACTTCGGCCACGGTCTCGAATGACACATCGGGGCCGCCATGGGCCTTGGGAACGCTGATGCTGCCCAGGCCGCTACGGGTGAACAGTTCGATCTCGGCCCATGGCAGTTTGCGTTGCTGGTCGCGGCGGGCGGCCTGCTCGCGGGCGACCTCGGCCAGTTCGCGGGCCGCTTGCAGGGCTTCAGCGTCGTTGCGCAGTACCTTGGCCGGCAGCAGCAGGGGCGAGCTGTCGAGATCGCTGTGGAATTGGGTATTGGGTTGGCTGGACATCAGTACCGCTCCTTGGCTGCACTCAATGCCCTGGCGTTACGCACTGGGGTGATTGTGATCCTGACCATTCCTGACCTCACAAAAAAGTAGTGCCGCTACAGCTGATCGCGACAGATATGTGCTGGTCCGGTGGTCCGGTTTATATACCCTAATGCTTTATAAAAAGTTTATGAACTAACTCTTTGGAATATGTATAGAAGGGGGATTTTGCTGCGGATGTGCCGGCCTCTTCGCGGGCACGCCCGCTCCCACAGGTACAGCACAGCTCTTGAAATCGGTGCCACACCTGTGGGAGC
>NZ_JBNRIJ010000021.1:75169-78808 GCF_053557675.1 Pseudomonas sp. XP1
CTTCGGCGCCGCAAACAGCGCCTTGGCCTCGCCCTGCTCCACGATCACGCCCTTGTCGAAGAAGATCACCCGGTTCGCCACGTCGCGGGCAAAGCTCATTTCGTGGGTAACGATGATCATGGTGCGCTTCTCCTCGGCCAGGCCGCGGATGGTCGCCAGCACTTCACCCACCAGTTCGGGGTCCAGCGCCGAGGTCGGCTCGTCAAACAGGATCACCTCCGGTTCCATGGCCAGGGCGCGGGCGATGGCAACCCGTTGCTGCTGGCCACCGGACAGGCGCCGTGGGTAGGCGTCTTCCTTGCCCGCCAGGCCGACCTTGGCCAGCAGGCGCCGGCCCAGTTCGATGGCCTGCTCGCGCGGCGTCTTCTTGACGATCACCGGCCCCTCGATCACGTTTTCCAGGGCGGTGCGATGAGGGAACAGGTTGAAGTTCTGGAACACGAACCCGGCCTGCTGGCGCAAGCGGCGAATCGCACTTTGCTGCCCACCTAGCGGGCGGTTGGCGTCGATGCTGATGTCGCCAATCTGGATCTGCCCGGCATCGGGTGTTTCCAGCAGGTTGAGGCAACGCAGGAAGGTGGTCTTGCCCGAGCCGCTGGGGCCGATGATGGCCACCACTTCGCCGGGCTGCACGGTCAGGTCGATACCGTTGAGCACGGTCTGGCCCTTGAACCGCTTGGTCAGGCCTTTGACTTCAATCATGCTCAATGCTCCTGGTCATGCTGGTTGACTCGCGCTTCCATGCGGTTCTGGAAGTGCGCGAGGATGCTGCACAGCACCCAGTAGATGACCGCTACTGCCACGTACATCGTGAACACTTCGAAGGTGCGTGCGGTAATCAACTGGGCCTGGCGGAACAGCTCGGGCACCTGGATGGTCGCCGCCAGGGCGGTGTCCTTGACCAGCGAGATGAAGCTGTTGCCCAACGGCGGCAGTGCGGTACGCAAGGCCTGAGGCAGGATCGCCCGGCGCATGGCCTGGACGCGGGTCATGCCGATACTGGCGGCGGCTTCCCACTGGCCGCGGTCGATCGAGGAAATCGCCGCGCGCAGGATTTCGCAGATGTAGGCAGCCATGTTCAGCGACAGGCCGATCAGCGATGCCGGGATCGGGTCGAGCTCGATGCCGATCTGCGGCATGCCGAAGTAGATGACGAACAGCTGCACCAGCAACGGCGTGCCGCGGAAGAACGACACGTAGACCCGCGCCAGCCAGTTCAGCGGCAAGATCTTCGACAACCGCATCAGTGCTAGGGCAAAGCCCAGCAGCAAGCCGAAGAACATGCCGCCAACACTGAGCAGCACTGTATAACCCGCGCCCTTCAGCAGGAAGGGCGCGGAGTCGACAACGAGTTGCAGGCTTTCAGCAATCATTTGGTGACATCGGCACCGAAGTATTTCTCGGACAGCTTGGCCAGCGTGCCGTCAGCCTTGAGCTTGTCCAGCGCCTTGTTGATCGCTGCCAGCAGTTCCGGCTCGCCCTTGCGCAGGGCCACGCCGCTTTCCAGGCGCGAGAATGCATCGCCGGCCAGTTCGGTGTCCTTGGCTTTTTGCGCGTATTCCAGCGCGGCCAGGCGGTCGATCAGGATGGCGTCGATACGGCCGTTGCGCAGGTCGGCGAACTTGCTGGGGTCGTCTTCATAGGTGCGCACATCGGCTTGCGGCACATCCTTCTTGACCCATTGCTCGTAGTTGGTGCCCAGGCCCACGCCGACCTTCTTGCCAGCCAGGTCTGCGGCCTTGTGAATGTTCAGCTGCTCGGCCTTCTTCTTCAGGATCAGTGCCTGGATGCCGGAGATGGTGTAAGGCTCAGAGAAGTCATACTTTTTCTTGCGCTCTTCGGAAATGGTCACCTGGTTGATCACCACGTCCAGGCGCTTGGATTCCAGGGCGGCGAGGATGCCGTCCCACTTGGTCGGCTGCACCTTGGCCTTTACCCCCAGCTCCTTGGCCAGCAGTTCGGACAGCTCCACTTCGAAGCCGGTCAGCTTGCCGTTTTCGTCCTGGAAGCTGAACGGTGGGTAGGTGCCTTCCAGGCCGACGTTGATCACGCCTTTTTCCTGGATGGTCTTCAGCTGCTCACCGGCGAAGGCCTGGCTGAGCAGGCCGGCACCCAGCAGAAGTGCCAGGCTGGCGTTGAGTAGCGGTTTGGCGAATTTAGACATGTCAGAGCCCCGCGCTTGTTGTGTAAGTAGTGGGTGGCGACTATAGGGTCGGCTGCTTAGGCCAGGAAATACTAAAAAATTATTTTGTTATTTCCTTTTTGTGATCTGCCAGGTGCTGGCTGCTTTGAGGGTAGGCGAGGTTGCCTGCTCCGTCATCGCGGCTTATGCCTGACTTAGCGCAGGATGGAATAAAGCGTTGTTTTTTCCAAGAGATGGATTTGCCGTAGAGTGGATTACATGTAAGCAGGTCCGGCCCTTTCGCGGGTGAACCCGCTCCCACAGGGACCCCACAGATCTTGAGCCTTGTGGTGTACCTGTGGGAGCGGGTTTACCCGCGAAAGGGCCTGACCTGCCGATACAAACATTTGGCCTCTTCAGGCAGGAGAAAACCGTGAGCGAACAACCTTCACCCGGGCACTGGCAGTTGCAGAGCATCGTCACCGGCCTGCGCGGTGCCCGTGAACAATGGCGTACCCGCAACGGCCGCAGCAGCGGCGAGCAGGGCGGGCGTGAGCTGCCTTCGCGCGAAGCGATGCGGCACATCCTGGAGCAACTGTGCGGCGCACTGTTCCCCATGCGCCTTGGCCCGGTCGACCTGCGCGAAGAAAGCGAAGACTTCTACGTCGGCCATACATTGGATGCCGCGCTGACTGCGTTGCTGGCCCAGGCCCGCCTGGAGCTGCGCTACGCCGCACGGCAAAGCAAGGGCGAGCTGGCTGGCGTCGATGCTCATGCGCTGAGCCTGGTGCAGGGTTTCGCCGCCGCCCTGCCGGGCCTGCGCGTGCTGCTCGACACCGATGTGTTGGCCGCCTATCACGGCGACCCGGCGGCGCGCAGTGTCGATGAAGTGCTGCTGTGCTACCCGGGCATCCTGGCAATCATCCACCACCGCCTGGCGCACCACCTGTACCAGGCCGGCCTGCCGCTACTGGCGCGGATCAGCTCGGAGCTGGCGCATTCGGCCACGGGGATCGACATTCACCCCGGGGCACAGATCGGCCCGAGCTTCTTCATCGACCACGGTACCGGCGTGGTGATCGGCGAAACCGCGATCATCGGCGAGCGTGTGCGCATCTACCAGGCAGTGACCCTGGGTGCCAAGCGCTTCCCCAGCGATGAATCGGGCACCCTGCACAAGGGCCTGCCACGTCACCCGATCGTCGAGGACGATGTGGTGATCTATGCCGGGGCCACGGTGCTGGGGCGGATCACCATCGGCAAAGGCTCGACCATTGGCGGTAATGTGTGGCTGACCCGCAGTGTGCCGGCCGAGAGCAACATTACCCAGGCCAACCTGCAGCTGGATTGCCTGGACAAGAACTGATCTGGCATTTCCTTGGCCTCTTCGCGGGCTTGCCCGCTCCCACAGGGACCGCACAAATATTGAATCTTGTGCAGTACCTGGACTGCCCCCGAAAAGTTGGACAGTTTTAGCCAGTAGCCTGAGTCCTGTAGCTGACAGGGCTCAGGCCATT
>NZ_JBNRIJ010000022.1:0-17885 GCF_053557675.1 Pseudomonas sp. XP1
CGGGTAAACCCGCTCCCACAGGTACTGCGCAGATGTTGAGAACTGCGCAGTACCTGTGGGAGCGGGTTTACCCGCGAAGAGGCCGGTGCAGGCAGACCATCCCCTGTTACAGACGCACCGCGATAACTTCCTGAACCCCTGCTACGTTTACCACTCATAAGCTTGTCATGATTTCTTCATCCCACCTGCCTAGGGTGAAGGCGACAGTTATCAGGAAAAATGAGTGAAGAGGGCGTAGGGCTATGGACGAATACCAGGAAGAACTTCTCGAATTCCAGGCTTATGAACTGGACACCCCGGAACCGGCTGACGACGCCACCGAGCTCTAGCCCACCCGCCGCTGGCTGCGGCGAAACTCCCCCGGTGTGAGGCCCGTCCAGCGCTTGAAAGCGCGCTGGAAGGCCTCGGCCGACGCAAACCCCAGCAGATAGGCAATCTCGCCAAAAGCCAGCTCCGTATCGCGGATGTAGGTTTCGGCAAGGTCGCGCCGTGTTTCGCTGAGCAGGTCGCGAAAACGCGTGCCTTCCTCGGCCAGTTTGCGGCGCAACGTCCAGGTCGGCAGTTGCAGGTGCAGCGCCACTTCTTCCAGGTCCGGTTCACGGCCACCATTGAGCAAAGGGCCCAACAGGTGGGTGATGCGCTCACCCAGGCTGCGCACCCGCGTACGCTGAAGCATTTCCGCCTCGCACAGCTGCAGCAGGTGCTGCCAGGTGCTGGGGCAGTGCCTGGGGTTGGCCAACTGCAGCGTGGCGCGGCTCAGGCGCAGCTGGTTGCCTTCGGCGGCGAACTGCACGGGCGTGCTGCACAGCGGCTGGTAGCGCGCGGCGTAGGCGGGTGCGGCAAACTCGATTTCCATCTGTTCGGCCTGCACCGCCGTACCGGCCAGGTCGGCAAGCTGGGCGAGCCAGCCGGCGAGTAGCGAATCGACCACGAAACGGTTGTAGGCGTTGTAGGGGCTGATGGAGTAGAAGCGTAGCCAGGCGCCCTGGGCATCTTCCTGGAAACTGGAGTGGCCGCGATAGTTGGCGGCGTACAGCGGCTCGAAGCGCAACAGGGCGCGTGCCGCCTCGCCCAGGTTCGGGGCCTGGGCAGCGGTGACCCCGGCCAGGCCGGCATGCGCCAGGCGGCTCAGGCGCCCCATGTGCAGGCCCAGCGCGGCCTCGCCGGACAGTTCGATGGCGGCGTGCCCCAGGTGCATGTAGCGCGGGATTGACAAGCGCGCACCGGCTTCGCTCAGGCGCGCCGCATCCAGGCCATAGCGGCGCAGCAGAGGTTCGGGGTCGTGGCCCAGTTCGCGCAGGGCCTCGGTCAGCGGCTGGACAAAGCCAACCGAAAGGTCGCCCAGGCGCACGCGGGGGCGGGCCATGGGCTTACAACCACAAATTCAGCAAGCGGGCGCCAGGGCTGGGGGTGCCTGCCAGCAATTCACCCGCCTGGCGGGCAAAGCCCTGGCCGTCGCTGCCCTGTTCCCAGAACTGCCCACGCATGAACACGCTCATGCTGCTGACACCAGCCCCGGCCGCTTCGGTCAGGCGTTGCCAGGCGGCTTGTTCACTGACTTCGCCGCGCTGCAACGCCAGCCCGGCGCTGGCATCCTGGTGGCGATTGCCGCGCCAGGGCGCTTGCCAGCTGCCCCTGCCGCTGAGGAACACCGGGTTGGCGATCAGTTGTACCGCCTGTCGTGCCAGTTGCTGGTGGTTTTCCGGGTACCAACTGTCACTGCCCACCAGCACGCCCAGGCGCCCGGCAGGGGTTTGCAATACCTGCAGCGGGTGCTGGCGGCCATCATGCACATAGCGGCGTGTTTCGCTGTCGGGGAACTGCTGGCGTTGCGGTTGGCCCAGCAGCGAACCGTCGCCGGCGAACACTACGCTGCTGTTGAACAATGGGCCGCTGCCGGCATGCAGCACGCCCTGTTTCACGTAAGGGGCGGGCAGCACGATGGAGCCGGCCACCAGGGTGACGTTGAATTCCTTGGCCAGGCCGCCGAACAGTTGCTGGTAGTCCGCGGCCATCTGATCGGCCTTCATGCGCAGGTGCGCGTCGGCGCGCCGGTCGTCCCCGTCGGCACGGAGCATGGCCAGGCCATAGCGCAGCGGGTTGCTCAGTTCCAGCCATTGCAGGGCCTCGCGGCTTTGCGTGACCTGGTACAGCTCGTTCTTTTCCCCGCGTGCCCACAGCCAGGTCCCGATGTGCTCTGGTAGCACCACCACCGTACGCGGGCCTACAAGCCCTTGGGTACGGGCCTGCTCCAGGTAGGCCGCGAGCTTGCGGTGCAGGCGCTGCAGGTTCTGGTAGTCGCCCGGGTAGAGCAGCGGTTCGACACCGAGCAGGTTGCCGTGCTCGCCCGGTACGCCGTGGTTAAGTGCCAGTTCGATACGCAGGTCGGACAGGTAGTGGCCTTCCGGGCGCTGCTGGGTCCAGAAACCATAGCCGCAAAGGGCGGCGATCATCACCAGCGCCAGGGCGCTTGCCAGAAGTTTTCGCATGAAGCAGGACAGCGCCTTGGAAACGGGAGTTTCCTAGGGTAGTCGTGCTGTGCGCGAGGATCAATAACTTGTCAGTTTCGATCATTGAGCCCATTCAAACGGCTGTTTAATGTCGCAGGCAGACAAACGACGGGGCCCGCCAGACGGTGCGGCACCCGCATTCCGTGATCACGCCACCTGGGGACCTTTCCATGGCCGCCGACCGCTACCCGCACCTGCTCGCCCCGCTGGACCTGGGCTTTACCACCTTGCGCAACCGCACCCTGATGGGCTCGATGCACACTGGCCTCGAAGAGCGCCCGGGCGGCTTCGAGCGCATGGCGGCGTACTTTGCCGAGCGCGCCCGCGGTGGCGTCGGCCTGATGGTTACCGGCGGCATCGCGCCCAACGATGAGGGGGGGGTGTATTCCGGGGCGGCCAAGCTCAGCACCGAGGAAGAAGTCGACAAGCACCGCATCGTCACCGAGGCGGTACACGCTGCCGGCGGCAAGATCTGCCTGCAGATCCTGCATGCCGGGCGCTACGCCTACAGCCCGCGCCAGGTGGCGCCCAGCGCGATCCAGGCGCCGATCAACCCGTTCAAGCCCAAGGAACTGGACGAGGCGGGTATCGAAAAGCAGATCGCCGACTTCGTCAATTGCGCGGTGCTGGCCCAGCGCGCCGGTTACGACGGCGTCGAGATCATGGGTTCGGAAGGCTACTTCATCAACCAGTTCCTCGCCGCCCACACCAACCACCGCACCGACCGCTGGGGTGGCAGCTATGAGAACCGCATGCGCCTGGCGGTGGAAATCGTCAGCCGGGTGCGCGGCGCGGTAGGCCCGAACTTCATCATCATCTTCCGCCTGTCGATGCTCGACCTCGTCGAGGGCGGCAGCAGCTGGGACGAGATCGAGCTGCTGGCCAAGGCCATCGAGCAGGCCGGCGCAACCTTGATCAATACCGGCATCGGCTGGCACGAAGCGCGTATCCCGACCATTGCCACCAAGGTGCCGCGCGCGGCATTCAGCAAGGTTACCGCCAAGCTGCGCGGCGTGGTGAACATTCCGCTGATCACCACCAACCGCATCAATACCCCGGAAGTGGCCGAGGCGGTGCTGGCCGAGGGCGATGCCGACATGGTTTCGATGGCCCGGCCGTTCCTGGCCGACCCGGACTTCGTCAACAAGGCCGCTGCCGGCCGCGGCGACGAGATCAACACCTGCATCGGCTGCAACCAGGCCTGCCTGGACCATACCTTTGGCGGCAAGCTGACCAGTTGCCTGGTCAACCCGCGTGCCTGCCACGAAACCGAGCTCAACTACCTGCCCGTGCGCACCGTGAAGCGCATTGCCGTGGTCGGCGCTGGCCCGGCCGGCCTGGCGGCAGCCACGGTGGCGGCCGAGCGCGGCCACGCAGTGACCCTGTTCGATGCCGCCAGCGAGATCGGCGGGCAGTTCAATGTCGCCAAGCGGGTGCCGGGAAAGGAAGAGTTCCATGAAACCCTGCGTTACTTCCGCAACAAGGTCGAAAGCACGGGCGTGGACCTGCGCCTGAACACCCGGGTCGATGTGCAGGCCCTGGTCGACGGTGGCTACGACGAGATCATCCTGGCCACTGGTATTGCCCCGCGCACGCCGGCCATCCCCGGTGTCGAGCATGCCAAGGTGCTCAGCTACCTGGATGTGCTGCTCGAGCGCAAGCCGGTGGGCAAGGCTGTCGCGGTGATCGGTGCGGGTGGCATCGGTTTTGACGTTTCCGAGTACCTGGTGCATCAGGGCGTGGCCACCAGCCAGGACCGTGAGGCGTTCTGGCGGGAGTGGGGCATCGATACCCATCTGCGGGCACGCGGTGGCGTGGCCGGGATCAAGGCCGAGCCGCATGCCCCGGCGCGGCAGGTGTACCTGCTGCAGCGCAAGAAATCCAAGGTGGGTGACGGCCTGGGCAAGACCACCGGCTGGATTCACCGTACCGGGTTGAAGAACAAGCGGGTGCAGATGCTCAACAGCGTCGAGTACCTGGGTATCGACGATGCCGGCCTGCATATTCGCGTGGCCGATGGCGAGCCGCAGGTGCTGGCGGTGGACAACGTGGTGATCTGTGCCGGGCAGGAGCCGCTGCGCGAACTGCAGGACGGGCTGGTGGCGGCGGGGCAGTCGGTGCACCTGATTGGTGGTGCCGATGTGGCGGCCGAGCTGGATGCCAAGCGGGCGATCAACCAGGGTTCGAGATTGGCGGCTGAGCTCTGAGATTGCCGGGGACCGCTTCGCGGCCCTTCGCCGGTAAGCCGGGCTCCCACAGGTACAACACGATGCTTGAGGTTGGCGCAATATCTGTGGGAGCCCGGCTTGCCGGCGATGGGCTGCAAAGCAGCCCCCCGACTTTCGCTGGTAAACTCGCACAATGCACTTTGACCTACCCCAAGCCCCCCTGCAGCCCCTGATCCTGCCTTGGCTGCAACAAGCCCAGGTAGAAGCCGCCATCTTGCGCCTGGACCTGATCGACCCGCTGATCAGCGGCAACAAGTGGTTCAAGCTGCGCCACCACCTGCAGCACGCCTCCGCCATCAAGGCCCCAGGCCTGATAAGCCTCGGCGGCAACCATTCCAACCATCTGCACGCCCTGGCCGCTGCCGGCAAGCGCTTCGGTTTCGCCACCGCCGGCCTGCTGCGTGGCCACGCCCAGGACACGCCAACCGTGCGTGACCTGCAAGCGCTGGGCATGGAACTGCACTGGCTGGGCTATGGCGGCTACCGCGTACGAAACGAAGCGGGTTTCTGGGAGCCCTGGCAGGCACACTACCCGGGTTGGCACTGCATCCCCGAAGGGGGCGGTGGGCTGGCCGGTGCACAGGGCTGCGCGCTGGTCATTCAGCAGGCGCGCGCGCAAATCGCCGCGCTGGGCTGGTCGGGCTACGACGCCTGGTGGCTGGCTGCAGGAACGGGAACTACCCTGGCCGGCCTCGTGATGGCCGAGGCGGGCGCACATGTCGTGCATGGCGCATTGGCTGTACCCAGGGATCATGGCGTGCCGGACGCGGTAGCGACACTGGCCGGTGCGCATGGCTACCAGCTGCACGACGCCTGCCGAGGTGGTTTCGGCAAGTTCGACGCTGAGCTGCTGGCGTTCATCGCCGATTGCGAGCGGCACACCGGCGTGCCGCTCGAAGCCCTCTACACCGGCAAGGCCCTGCTGGCCCTGCGTGAGCAGGTCGAGGCCGGGCTGTTCGCGCCCGGCACCCGCCTGATCGTGGTGCACACCGGCGGCCTGCAGGGCCGGCGTGGTTACTTGTAGGGCAGCATGCGCAGCAGCGTGTTGTCGCGCTGCACATAGTGGTGATACAGCCCGGCCAGAGCGTGCAGGCCGATCAGCCAGTAGCCCCAGCTGCCGATGCGTTCATGCCAGCCTTTGATGAACTTGGCCTGGTCCGGGTTCGGGCCGATCAGATGCGGCAGCTCCAGGCCGAAGAACGGCACTGGTTTGTCGGCGGCGCTCAGGATCAGCCAGCCGGCAAGCGGCAGGATGATCATCAGCAGGTACAACGCCAGGTGCATCAGGTGCGCGAGGCCGGTCTGCCAGGCCGCAGGTTTGGGCACGATGGGTGGGGTCGGGCGGCTCAGGCGGATGGCCAGGCGCAACCAGACCAGCACGAACACGCTGAGCCCGAGCATGAAGTGCAGGTCCTTCATCAGGTTGCGTTCGACGCTGTCCTTGGGGAACAGGCCACGCAGTTCGATAAGGGCATAGACAGCTGCCAGCAGCACCAGCATCAGCCAGTGCAGGGCGATGGACAAGCGCGCGTAATGGGTCGCGGGGGTGGATGAAACCATGATCGGTCCTCGTCATCAGGTCGGAATGGCGCTCTTGCTGGCGCTCAGGTAGTACTGTAATGGCTACGGGGGAACGAATCTTTGCGCCAGGTCTGTGAAAATTGTGTTGTCTGCACCGGCCTCTTCGTGGGTAACCCGCTCCCACAGGTACTGCACAGGTTCTGAATGCTGTGCTGTACCTGTGGGAGCGGGTTTACCCGCGAAGAGGCCGGAACAGCTGACATCATGCCTCGGGGGGAAATGGCCAACTGTCAGCCACTAGAAACACCCGTTCAGCCTCCTGCCAGGCGCCATCAGCTTCTTGCTCCAACCTCACCAGCAACTGCGCCGGAGCCTTCCGCTCCAGCACATGCAGCCATGCCGCAAACTGCTCCACCGCCCAGCACTCATGCGCCTCGACCCGCGCCGGCGCCAGCCAGGCATGCCGTTGCAGCGGCTGCCATCGTTCACCTTCGCCCATGACCCAGTCCCTCCGCCGCAGCCAGCGCCCGCGCAAATGCTGCGGGTTGGCGCCCTGTGGTGGCTGCGCATGCCCAGGCCACGGGTAGAACAGATAGCCACCCAGCCACACATGCGCCTGCAGCTGCTCCACCCCCAGCCGGGCCAGCACCTCGCGGCTGTGCGCCCCGGCCGATATGGGCAACTGGTGCCGCGCCAGGTGCGCCAGTTTGCTTCCCAGTCGGTCATGGCAGCCCGGCCCCAGCCAGGCCACGGGGTCGTGCCCGGAATGCTCCGGGCCCAGGTAGAGCTTGATGGCCAGTTCCAGGTGATGCACGCCGTCGCGGTCGCGCAGCACCACATCCAGCTCGCCCAGGGTGCGTCCGCCGTCGCGAATCGCCAGGTTGGCCGCCAGCAGTTCGATGCCCGGCGCCTGGCCCAGGGCAAATTGCCACAGCCGTTCGTAGTAGTGCCCCAGGCGCCGGCTGCCCAGTTGCGCCAGCCAGTCATGCAGTGGGCGGTCATCGTCATCCAGCGCCCGCAGCCAGTCCGCCAGGCGCTGTGGCTGGTCCGCCCACAGGCTGCCCGCCAGCGGGTGGCGCTGGGGGCAGGGCGGGGCGCTGAGCAACGGGGGCGACAGCAGGGCCCAGGCCAGGTCGCGCACGTGGGGGCGGCGTAGCTGCCGGGGCAGGTCGTGGAGCAGGGCGAATGGCATCATCCTGCGAGCATAGCCGGTTTGCCGCTACCCGGTGGTTTCGCCCATAATCGCGGCATAGTCACCCGCCGCAGAGCCTCGCAGGAGCCCCATGGAGCAATTTCGCAATATCGGTATCATCGGCCGCCTTGGCAGCTCCCAGGTGCTCGACACCATTCGCCGACTGAAAAAATTCCTCCTCGAGCGCCACCTGCACGTGATCCTCGAGGACACCATTGCCGAAGTGCTGCCTGGCCATGGCCTGCAAACCTCTACCCGCAAGCTGCTGGGCGAGGTCTGCGACCTGGTCATCGTGGTCGGCGGCGACGGCAGCCTGCTGGGCGCCGCCCGCGCTCTGGCCCGGCACAACATTCCGGTGCTGGGCATCAACCGTGGCAACCTGGGCTTCCTCACCGACATCCGCCCCGACGAGCTGGAAGAGAAGGTCGCCGAAGTGCTCGACGGCCACTACCTGGTGGAAAACCGCTTCCTGCTGCAGGCCGAGGTACGCCGCCACAACGAAGCCATCGGCCAGGGTGATGCACTGAACGACGTGGTGCTGCACCCGGGCAAGTCCACGCGCATGATCGAGTTCGAGATCTACATCGACGGCCAGTTCGTCTGCAGCCAGAAGGCCGACGGCCTGATCGTCGCCACCCCCACCGGCTCCACAGCCTATGCCCTGTCGGCCGGCGGCCCGATCATGCACCCCAAGCTCGACGCCATCGTCATCGTGCCAATGTACCCGCATACCCTGTCGGGCCGGCCGATCGTGGTCGACGGCAACAGCGAGCTGAAGATCGTGGTGTCCAAGGACCTGCAGATCTACCCGCAAGTATCCTGTGACGGCCAGAACCACTTCACCTGCGCCCCCGGTGACACCATCACGGTGAGCAAGAAACCGCAGAAGCTGCGCCTGATCCACCCGCTGGACCACAACTACTACGAGGTCTGCCGCACCAAGCTCGGCTGGGGCAGCCGCCTGGGAAGCAGGGACGACTGATGCTCGATCCGGCGCGTAGTTTCGACATCATCGGTGACGTGCACGGTTGTGCGCTGACCCTTGAACGCCTGCTCGACGCCCTTGGTTACAAGCGTGTGGCCGGCGTGTGGTGCCACCCGCGGCGCCAGGCGCTGTTCCTTGGCGACATCGTCGACCGCGGGCCACGCATTCGCGAGGCGTTGCACATCGTCCACGACATGGTCGAGGCCGGCCAGGCGTTCTGCATCATGGGCAACCACGAGTACAATGCCCTGGGCTGGGTTACCCCGGCGCTGCCTGGCAGCGGCAAGGCCTTCGTGCGCGAGCATACGCCGCGCCACGCCCGGTTGATCGACGAAACCCTGACCCAGTTTGCCAACCACCCCGCTGACTGGCACGACTTCGTCAACTGGTTCTACGAGTTGCCGCTGTTCGTCGACGCCGGGCGTTTCCGCCTGGTGCATGCCTGCTGGGACCCGCGGCTGATCGAGCCGCTGCGCCAGCAGTACCCCGACGGTCGTATCGACGAGCACTTCATCCAGGCTTCGGCGGTGAGCGGCAGCTTTGCCGCCACCGTGTGCAACCGCCTGCTGCGCGGTACCGACATGCGCCTGCCGGACGGCCTGACCCTCACCGGTGGCGATGGTCTGACCCGTGCCTTCTTCCGTACCAAGTTCTGGGAAGAAGACCCGCAAACCTACGGCGACATCGTGTTCCAGCCAGACGCTCTTCCTGCGGAAGTGGCCAGCACCCCGCTCAGTCACAGCCAGAAGAACGCCTTGCTGCGCTATGCCGAAGACGAGCCCATGCTGTTCGTCGGCCATTACTGGCGCAGCGGCCGCCCGGCGCCGATCCGCGCCAACCTGGCCTGCCTGGACTACAGCGCCGTGCTCTACGGCAAGCTGGCCGCCTACCGGCTGGATGATGAAACCCGCATCGACCCGCACAAGTTCGTCTGGGTCGATGTGGACCGCCCACAGGCCAACCAATGAACATTATCGAAGTGATGCGCCTGCCGCTGTCGGTCGACCTCAGCGGCTTCGTTCACCTGCTGCAGCGCCTGCAGGTGCCGCACCGGGTCAGCGAGGAAGGCGATGCCCAGGTGCTCTGGGCCCCCGACACCCTGGCCGCAGACGTCCGCGAACTCTACCAGCGCTACCCCGACGGCAACGCCGACCTTGAACTTGCTCAGGACCCTGTGGGAGCGGGTTTACCCGCGAATAGCCCCACACAACCGTCCCTGGCAGAACAGGCCAGAGCCTGCAAAGTCACCACTATCACCCTGCTGCTGTGCTTCATCGTCGCCGGCCTTACCGGCCTGGGCGACAACTTCACCACCATCAGCTGGTTCACCTTCCTCGACTTCCGCGTCCAGGGCGACTACCTGTATTTCAGCCCACTGGCGCAAAGCCTGGACGAAGGCCAGTGGTGGCGCCTGGTATCGCCCATGCTGCTGCATTTCGGCGTGCTGCACCTGGCCATGAACAGCCTGTGGTACTGGGAACTGGGCAAACGCATCGAATTGCGCCAGGGCCCGTGGGCGCTGCTGGGCCTGACCCTGTTGTTCAGCCTGGTGTCCAACCTGGCCCAGCACTTCAGCAGCGGGCCGAGCCTGTTTGGCGGCCTGTCCGGCGTGCTGTACGGCCTGCTCGGGCACATCTGGCTGTGCCAGTGGCTGGCACCCGACCG
Organism: Pseudomonas sp. XP1; assembly: GCF_053557675.1. Classification (NCBI taxonomy): domain Bacteria; kingdom Pseudomonadati; phylum Pseudomonadota; class Gammaproteobacteria; order Pseudomonadales; family Pseudomonadaceae; genus Pseudomonas; species Pseudomonas sp. XP1. Next base: position 10,102 of record NZ_JBNRIJ010000022.1, read on the forward strand.
TTACTTCAACCTGCCCAAGGGCGTGCTGGTGATGATGCTGATCTGGCTGGTGGTGTGCCTGAGCGGCGTTATCGACACCCTGGGCCTCGGCCAGATCGCCAATGCCGCCCACGTCGGCGGGCTGCTCATCGGATGCCTGACCGGGCTCTTGGGTGGGGCGCTGGCCCGGCGTAAACTGTCGGCTTGAATCAGGAGACACTATGTCCACTTTCGCGCAAATGATCGAAAACATCACCCCGGAAATCTACGAAAGCCTGAAACTGGCCGTGGAAATCGGCAAATGGTCGGATGGCCGCAAGCTCACTGCCGAGCAGAAAGAGCTGTCGCTGCAGGCGGTAATCGCATGGGAGATGAAAAACCTCCCCGAAGACCAGCGTACCGGCTACATGGGCCCGCAGGAATGCGCCTCGAAGTCCGCGCCGATCGCCAACATTCTGTTCAAGTCGGACTCGGTACATTGATCGAACTCGCTCGTGGCTCGTTGAGCAAGATGGCGGTAAGCCTGCAGGCACCAGTGGTGCAGTACAGCTTCCGCCTGGATGACACGCAGGTGCCGGTGAACCCGCTGATCGGCCAGCGCCTGCGCCTTGAATACCTCGGCGCCATTCACTGCAGCCATTGTGGCAAGCGCACCAAGACCAGCTTCAGCCAGGGTTACTGCTACCCGTGCATGACCAGGCTGGCCCAGTGCGATGTGTGCATCATGGCTCCGGAAAAATGCCACTACGACGCCGGCACCTGCCGCGAGCCGTCGTGGGGCGAACAGTTCTGCATGACCGATCACGTGGTCTACCTGGCCAACTCGTCGGGGATCAAGGTCGGCATCACCCGCGCCACCCAGCTGCCCACCCGCTGGCTCGACCAGGGCGCCAGCCAGGCCCTGCCGATCGTGCGCGTTGCCACCCGCCAGCAGTCCGGCCTGGTTGAAGACCTGCTGCGCAGCCAGGTGCCGGACCGCACCAACTGGCGCACCCTGCTCAAGGGCGATGCCGAGGAGCTCGACCTGGTCGCCATTCGTGAGCAAGTCTTCGACACCTGCGCAGATGGCCTGCGCGAGCTGCAGGGCCGCTTCGGCCTGCAGGCGATCCAGCCGCTGGCCGATGCCGAAGTGGTGCAGATGAAGTACCCGGTCGAGGCCTACCCGGCGAAGATCGTCAGCTTCAACCTCGACAAGGACCCGGTAGTGGAAGGCACGCTGCTGGGCATCAAGGGCCAGTACCTGATCTTCGACACCGGTGTGATCAATATTCGCAAGTACACGGCCTACCAGTTGGCCGTGCTTCAGTAAAAAGGACCTGCACATGCGTACCGAACAACCGCAAGTGATCTACCTCAAGGATTACCAGGCGCCCGAGTACCTGATCGACGAGACGCACCTGACCTTCGAGCTGTTCGAGGACCACACCCTGGTCCACGCGCAACTGGTCATGCGCCGCAACCCGGCACGCGGTGCCGGCCTGCCGCCATTGGAGCTCGATGGCCAGCAGCTGGAACTGCTGCGCGCCTCGCTGGATGACCAGGAGCTGCAGCCGGGCGACTACCAGCTCGATGTCGACAGCCTGACCGTGCAGCCCAAGGCCGAGCGCTTCACCCTCGACACCAGCGTGAAGATCCACCCCGAGAGCAACACCGCACTGGAAGGCCTGTACAAGTCGGGCAAGATGTTCTGCACCCAGTGCGAGGCCGAAGGCTTCCGCAAGATCACCTACTACCTCGACCGCCCGGACGTGATGAGCACCTTCACCACCACGGTCATCGCCGAACAGCATCGCTACCCGGTATTGTTGTCGAACGGCAACCCGATCGGTAGCGGGCCGGCAGACGATGGTCGCCACTGGGCGACCTGGGAAGACCCGTTCATGAAGCCGGCTTACCTGTTCGCCCTGGTGGCCGGTGATTTGTGGTGCGTCGAGGACAGCTTCACCCGCCAGTCCGGCCGTGATGTGACCCTGCGCATCTACGTCGAGCCCGAGAACATCGACAAGTGCGACCACGCCATGGTCAGCCTGAAGAAGTCCATGCGCTGGGACGAAGAAGTCTATGGCCGCGAGTACGATCTGGACATTTTCATGATCGTCGCGGTCAACGACTTCAACATGGGCGCCATGGAAAACAAGGGCCTGAACATCTTCAACTCCAGTTGTGTGCTGGCCCGTGCTGAAACGGCCACCGATGCTGCCCACCAGCGCGTCGAAGGTGTGGTTGCCCACGAGTATTTCCACAACTGGTCGGGCAACCGCGTCACTTGCCGTGACTGGTTCCAGCTGTCGCTGAAAGAAGGCTTCACGGTGTTCCGCGATGCCGAGTTCAGCGCCGACATGAACTCGCGCACGGTCAAACGCATCGAAGACGTGGCCTATCTGCGTACTCACCAGTTCGCCGAAGATGCTGGCCCCATGGCCCACCCGGTACGGCCGGACAGCTTCATCGAGATCTCCAACTTCTACACCCTGACCGTGTACGAGAAAGGCGCCGAAGTGGTGCGCATGGTTCGTACCCTGCTGGGCGCAGACGGCTTCCGCAAGGGCAGCGACCTGTACTTCGAACGCCACGATGGCCAGGCGGTGACCACCGACGATTTCATCAAGGCCATGGAAGACGCCAACGGTGTCGACTTCACCCAGTTCAAGCGCTGGTACAACCAGGCTGGCACCCCACGCCTGGAAGTCAGCGAGGCCTATGACGCGGCCGCGCAGACCTACAGCCTGACCTTCCGCCAGAGCTGCCCGCAGACCCCGGACAAGGCCGAAAAACTGCCGTTCGTGATCCCGGTGGAACTTGGCCTGCTGGATGCCGCAGGCAACGACCTGCCGCTGCAACTGGCCGGCGAAGCGACAGCGCAGGGCACCAGCCGTGTGCTATCGGTGACCGAGGCCGAGCAGACCTTCACCTTCCAGGGCATCCAGGCCAAGCCGCTGCCGTCGCTGCTGCGCGGTTTCAGTGCACCGGTCAAGCTGAGCTTCCCCTACGACCGCGACCAGCTGATGTTCCTGATGCAGCACGACAGCGACGGTTTCAACCGCTGGGAGGCGGGGCAGCAGTTGTCGGTGCAGGTGTTGCAGGAGCTGATCGGCCAGCATCAGCGTGGCGAAGCACTCACGCTCGATCAGCGCCTGATCACCGCCCTTGGCACCGTGCTCGGCAACGAGTCGCTGGACCCTGCCATGGTTGCCGAAATGCTCTCGCTGCCGGGTGAGGCCTACCTCACCGAGATCAGCCAGGTGGCCGACGTGGACGCCATCCACGCCGCCCGCGAGTTCGCCCGCCAGCAGATCGCCGAGCAGCTGTTCGACGCCCTGTGGGCGCGCTACAAGGCCAACCGCGAAGTGTCGCGCAGCACCGCCTACGTGGCCTCGGCCGAGCACTTTGCCCGCCGCAGCCTGCAAAACATCGCCCTCTCTTACCTGATGCTGAGTGGCAAGCCACAGGTGCTGGAAGCGACCCTGGAGCAGTTCGAGCACTGCGACAACATGACCGAGCGCCTGACCGCGCTGGCAGTGCTGGTCAACTCGCCGTTCGAAGCCGAGCGGGCCAAGGCGCTGGAAGCCTTTGCCGAGCACTTCAAGGACAACCCGCTGGTCATGGACCAATGGTTCAGCGTGCAGGCGGCCAGCGCGCTGCCGGGCGGGTTGGCGCGGGTCAAGGCGCTGATGCAGCACCCGGCGTTCACCCTGAAGAACCCGAACAAGGTGCGCGCGCTGATCGGCGCCTTTGCCGGGCAGAACCTGGTCAACTTCCATGCGGCGGATGGCTCCGGCTACCGCTTCCTGGCGGACCTGGTGATCGAGCTGAATGCGCTGAACCCGCAGATCGCCTCGCGGCAACTGGCACCGCTGACCCGCTGGCGCAAGTATGACGCTGCGCGTCAGGCCCTGATGAAGGGCGAGCTGGAGCGGATTCTGGCTTCTGGTGAGCTGTCCAGTGATGTGTATGAGGTTGTGAGCAAGAGCCTGGCTTGAGCCTGTAGAAACTGGGGCTGCTTTGCAGCCCATCGCCGGCAAGCCAGCTCCCACAGGTACTCCACTGCCTTCAATGCCTGTGCAGTACCTGTGAGCTCAATTGTCTTGTATTGCCTGCAAGGGCCTTATTGCTCCCACAGGTATTTGACTGCTTTCAAGGCATGTGCAGTACCTGTGGGAGCTGGCTTGCCGGCGATGGGCCGCACAGCGGCCCCTGCTTTTTACAGGCGACAACAAAACATAACACCCCGCCCGTTGTGTTCCCGCAAACATCCCCGCTACGATCCCCTCAAGCTATTGCAGGCCTCTAGATCAGGCTTTTCGCAGTACGTGCAGTGCATTGACCCACCAGACAAGAACAACAGGGGGACAGTCATGAGGGAACAGAACAGGCGCTTTGCCTGGCCATTGGCAGCCGGCGCGGTACTGGCGCTGGGGCTTGGCGTGTGGGCTGACAGCGTGCAAGCCGCTGCCGCCGACGAATACTCCACCGAATCGGCCAAGGCCAGCCAAAGCCTGCTGATCGACGCCACCCATGCCGGCAAGCGCCTGGTGGTGGTGGGCGATCGCGGTCATATCCTGTTCTCTGACGACCAGGGCAGAACCTGGACCCAGGCGCGGGTGCCCACCCGGCAACTGCTCACCGCGGTGTTTTTCCTCGACGACAAGCACGGCTGGGCCGTCGGCCACGATGCGCTGGTGCTCGCCAGCAGCGATGGTGGTGCCACCTGGAGCAAGCAGTTCGAAGACCTGTCCCGCGAAGCACCGTTGCTCGATGTCGTCTTCCTCGATGCTCGGCACGGCTTTGCCGTAGGTGCCTACGGCGCCTTGCTGGAGACCACCGACGGTGGCCAGCACTGGCAGGACGTGGCCGAGCGCCTGGACAACCCCGACCAGCTGCACCTGAACGGTATCGCCCAGGTGCGCGACGCAGGCCTGTTCATCGTCGGCGAGCAGGGTGGCATGTTCCGCTCCGCCGACAACGGCCAGACCTGGGCCAAGGTCCAGGGCCCTTACGAGGGCTCGCTGTTCGGCGTGATCGGCACTGCCCGGCCGCACACCCTGCTGGCCTACGGCCTGCGCGGCAACCTGTTCCGTTCCACCGATTTTGGTGACAGCTGGCAGCCGATCGAGCTCAAGGTCGCACGTGGCACCCTCGAATTCGGCCTGGCAGGCGCTACGCTTGTCGAGGACGGTAGCCTGGTGCTGGTCGGCAATGGCGGCAGCGTGCTGCGCAGTACCGATGATGGCCAGACCTTCAATGTCTACAACCGCGCCGACCGCATTGCCCTGGCCGGCGTCAGCGGCCTGGCCGATGGCGGCCTGCTGCTGGTAGGGCAGGGTGGCGTGCACCTGGCTGACCCGCAGGGTGCTGACCAGGAGGTGCGTCCATGACCAGCAGGGAGAGCATCACCATGCACCCGCATCACCAGGACAAGGCCACGCTGCTCGAACGCCTGATCTTCAACAACCGCCCGGTGGTCATCGCCCTGTGCGTGCTGGTCAGCATCTTCCTGTTCTGGCAGGCCACGCAGATCCGCCCGTCCACCAGCTTCGAGAAGATGATCCCGCTGCAGCACCCGTTCATCGAGCAGATGATGGAGCACCGCAACGACCTGGCCAACCTCGGCAACACCGTGCGCATTTCGGTGGAGGCAGTGAATGGCGACATCTTCGACAAGGACTACATGGAGACCCTGCGGCAGATCCATGACGAAGTGTTCTATATCCCTGGCGTCGACCGTGCCGGGCTGAAGTCGCTGTGGAGCCCCAGCGTGCGCTGGAGCGAGGTCACCGAGGAAGGCTTCTCCGGTGGCGAGGTGATTCCCAACACCTACAACGGCTCGCAGGACAGCCTCGACACCCTGCGCGACAACGTGCTCAAGTCGGGCCAGGTGGGGCGCCTGGTGGGCAACAACTTCAAGTCCAGCATCGTCGATGTACCGCTGCTGGAGAGCTACCCAGACCCGCAGGACCCGGGCAGGCAGGTGAAGCTGGACTATCAGCAGTTCTCGCACCAGCTGGAAGAAAAGATTCGTGACAAGTTCCAGGCGCAGAACCCCAACGTGAAGGTGCACATCGTCGGCTTCGCCAAGAAGGTCGGCGACCTGATCGACGGCCTGGTGATGGTGGCGATGTTCTTCGGCGTCGCCCTGGCCATCACCTGGGTGCTGTTGTACTGGTTCACCTGGTGCATCCGCAGCACCATCGCCGTGCTCATCACCACCCTGGTGGCGGTGGTCTGGCAGCTGGGGCTGATGCATGCGGTGGGCTTTGGCCTGGACCCGTACTCGATGCTGGTGCCGTTCCTGATCTTCGCCATCGGCATTTCCCACGGGGTGCAGAAGATCAACGGTATCGCCCTGCAGTCGAGTGACGCCGACAACGCGCTGACCGCCGCCCGGCGCACCTTCCGCCAGCTGTTCCTGCCGGGGATGATCGCCATCCTTGCCGACGCCGTGGGCTTCATCACCTTGCTGATAATCGACATCGGGGTGATCCGTGAGCTGGCCATCGGTGCGTCCATCGGTGTAGCGGTGATCGTGTTCACCAACCTCATCCTGCTGCCGGTAGCCATTTCCTATGTCGGCATCAGCAGGAAGGCCGTCGAGCGCAGCAAGCAGGACGCCACCCGCGAGCACCCGTTCTGGCGCCTGCTGTCGAACTTCGCCAGTGCCAAGGTGGCGCCAGTATCGGTGGCCTTGGCGCTGGTCGCCTTCGCCGGTGGCCTGTGGTACAGCCAGAACCTGAAGATCGGCGACCTCGACCAGGGCGCGCCGGAGCTGCGCCCCGACTCGCGCTACAACCAGGACAACAACTTCATCATCAGCAACTACTCGACCAGTTCCGATGTGCTGGTGATCATGGTCAAGACCCCGCCGGAAAGCTGCTCGATCCACTCGACCATGGCGCCGATCGACGAGCTGATGTGGACCATGCAGAACACCCCAGGCGTGCAGTCGGCGATTTCCCTCGTGACCGTGTCCAAGCAGGTGATCAAGGGCATGAACGAGGGCAGCCTGAAATGGGAAACGCTGTCGCGCAACCCTGACATCCTCAACAACTCCATCGCCCGCGCCGATGGCCTGTACAACGGCGACTGCTCGCTGGCGCCGGTGCTGGTGTTCCTCAACGACCACAAGGCCGAAACCCTGGAGCGGGTCACTGCCGTGGCCAAGGCGTTTGCCGACAGCCACAACAAGGAAGGCCTGCAGTTCCTGCTGGCGGCGGGCAACGCCGGGATCGAGGCGGCGACCAACGAGGTGATCAAGTCGGCCGAGCTGACCATCCTGATCCTGGTGTACATCTGCGTGGCGGTGATGTGCCTGATTACCTTCCGTTCGTTTGCCGCCACCCTGTGCATTGTCCTGCCGCTGGTGCTGACCTCGGTGCTGGGCAACGCGCTGATGGCCTACATGGGCATCGGGGTCAAGGTGGCGACCCTGCCGGTGGTGGCGCTGGGTGTGGGCATCGGCGTGGACTATGGCATCTACATCTACAGCCGGCTGGAAAGCTTCCTGCGCGCCGGGTTGCCGTTGCAGGAGGCTTATTACGAGACCTTGCGCTCGACCGGCAAGGCGGTGCTGTTCACCGGGTTGTGCCTGGCCATCGGCGTGTGCACCTGGATCTTCTCGGCGATCAAGTTCCAGGCGGACATGGGGCTGATGCTGACTTTCATGTTGTTGTGGAACATGTTCGGGGCGCTGTGGTTGTTGCCGGCGTTGGCGCGGTTCCTGATCAAGCCGGAGAAGATGGTGGGCAAGGAGGGCGGGTCGATTTTTGCCCATTGAATTGCAGGGGGCCGCTTTGCGGCCCATCGCCGGG
>NZ_JBNRIJ010000022.1:18033-76325 GCF_053557675.1 Pseudomonas sp. XP1
CCTGCAGTCTTGCGACATGCTCCTGATCGACGGCCTGCACGCCTTCGACTTCACCTCCGATGAATCCGGCCTCACCATCGAATGCATGGACGGCCGCCAGCTCCGCCGCTGGTCCTTCACCCCCGAGCAGATCACTGCTGCCATCGCCGTGGGTGACGAGTGGCAACTCGACGATGCCAACGGCGAGCATCGACTAGTCTGTATGAGTGCCTTTCGTGCCCCGGATGATGATGAAGATGAATCGGATCTGGACGAGCCTGCTGACCGCTAGCCTGATGAGCATGACCCTCCACGCCCACGCCGCCACCTTGTTGGTGGGCAGTTACACCGATGGCGCCAGCCAGGGCATCTACCGCTATCGGTTTGACGAAAAGACCGGCCATATCGACCCTGCGCCGCAGCAGGTGGTGAAGAGTGTCAGCCCTTCCTGGCTGGTACTGTCGGCCGATCAACGCCAGCTGTTCGCAGTCAATGAAACCCCGAACGGCCATGCCAGCAGTTTCAGCGTCAGTGCAAAAGGCGAGATCAAGCCCCTCAACCAGGTGGCCAGCCAAGGTGACGAGCCGACTCACGCCAGCCTCAGCCAGGACCAGCGTTACCTGTTCGTGGCCAACTACGCGGTCCAGCCCGACCCCGGCGGCAGCCTGGTGGTAATCCCGGTGGCCAAGGACGGCAAGCTCAAGCCAGTGGTGCAACAGGCCCGGCACAAGGCGAGTGGGGTCAACCCCGAGCGCCAGGTCGGCGCTCATGTGCATTCGCTGGTGTTGTCACCGGACGGTCGCCACCTGTATGCCAGCGACCTGGGTGCCGACAAGGTGTTCATCTACCGCTACGACGGTGCCAGCACAGACCACCCGCTGACGCCGGCGATCCCCGCGTCGGTGGACCTGCCGCCGGGCAGCGGGCCGCGCCACCTGTTGTTCGACGCCAAGGGCCGGCACGCCTACCTGACCCTGGAGATGACTGCCGAAGTGGTGATGTTCGATGTGCAGGAGGGCAACCTGGTCGAGCGCCAGCGCCTGCCCCTGACCGAGAGCAGAGAAGCTGCGGCTAAAGCGGCAGGTGGCTTGCATCTGTCGGCGGACGGGCGCTTCCTTTATGTGAGCAACCGTGGCACTGTCAACGAGATCGTGGTGTTCAGCGTGGGCAAGCAGGACGGCCAGTTGGCATTCCTGCAGCGCCGTTCGGTGGAGGGTGATCACCCCCGCGAGTTCGCCCTCGACCCGAGTGACAACTTCCTGCTGGTGGCCAACCAGAAGAGCAACCAGATCGTGGTGATACGCCGCGATCCGCGCAGCGGCCGCCTGTTGGAGACGGTACAGACACTGAAGCAGGATGCGCCGTCGGACCTGAAGTTCATCGAGTGATATCGATCGGCGTGATAATCGATACTGCCGCAATGAATTTTTGCCTGCGGCTTCGGCGGCGTAAGTTTGACCCAAGGCCCAAACGGGCCAACGTCAAACCACCGCCGTCGAGGTCAGCCCAGATGAACTTCAATCTCTTCCCGGTCATTGCCGCATCCGCCATTTCCGCTTCGGTCGTATTGCCGACGCATGCCCATGCCGACAGCAGCGGCAAGGCGTCCGCCACCCATAGCTACACCGAACAGTACCTGCGCCAGAGTGCCAATTTCCACGCGGCATTGAGTGGCAAGCACAACCACTGAATCCTGTACTGGCCCTATCGCCGGCAAGCCGGCTCCCACAGGGGTTGAGCAGGCCTCAGGTCCAGCACCGTACCTGTGGGAGCTGGCTTGCCGGCGATAGGGCCAGTACAGGAAACAGGGTTCATTTGGCCATTACGGCCTTGAACAGCTCCGAAGCCAACCACCCCTCCAGCCAGCTCCGCACCCGCGGATAAGCCGCCTCGGCGAACCACTGCGGTTCGACCCCGGCAAACTGGCGCATCAGGGGCAGCAATGCGGCATCGGCAATGCTCGGGTGCGTGGCCAGCAAGTAGGGCCTGCCCGCCAGCAGGCCTTCGAGCTCCGCCAGCCAGGCCTCGGCCTGCTGGCGGTAATGCTCGCGGGTATGCTCGGGGTAGCGCTCGGCATACTTGTACAGGTTTACCTGCCCCTTGAACGTGCTGTCGTTGCGCGCAATCAGTGTTTCAGCCTGCTGCGCCGCCGCAGGGTCGCCCTGCAGTCGCCAGTCCTGTGGGTCGTTTTGCGCCAGCGCCCAGTGCATGATGTCCAGGCTTTCTTCGAGCACTCCGGCACCGGTATCCAGTACCGGCACCGTGCCCTTGGGTGACAAGGCCAGCAGTTGCGCCGGCTTGTTCTTCATCGCCACCTCGCGAATCTCCACCTCGCACCCCGCATAGCGCAGGGCCAGGCGCGCGCGCATGGCCCAGGGGCAGCGGCGGAACGAGTAGAGGATCACCCGCACACCTCCACGTCACTCAGGCCATTGCCTTGGCGGCGCACCTGGATCTGCACCGGGATGCGTTCGTGCATTTCCTGCACGTGGGAAATAACCGCCACCTTGCGGCCCTGAGCTTGCAAACCGTCGAGGGCGTCCATGGCCAGTTGCAGCGACTCGGGGTCGAGGCTGCCGAAGCCTTCGTCGATGAACAGCGATTCGATACGCAGCGTGCTGGAGGCCATCGAGGCCAGCCCCAGGGCCAGGGCCAGCGACACCAGGAAGGTTTCCCCGCCAGACAGCGAGTGCACCGAACGCAGTTCGTCACCCATCTCGGTGTCCAGCACCAGCAGGCCGAGGGCGCTGCCGCCGCGCTTGAGGCGGTAGCGGCGGGCCAGCTGGCGCAACTGGGCGTTGGCGTGGTGCAGCAGCAGGTCGAGGTTGTAGCCCTGGGCGATCTTGCGGAACACATCGCCCGAGGCCGAACCGATCAGGGCGTTCAGGCGAGCCCAGCGTTGCCACTGCTGATGGGCCTGCTCGATTTCCGCCGCCAGCGCCTGGTGCGCCTGTTGGCGACGCTGGTCATCGGCCTGCTGTGCACGCAGTTCGGCGCATTGCTGCTCGTGGCCGGCCAAGCGTTCGCGCAGCTCGGCCAGGGCCTGTTCCAACGCGTCGGCAGAGGTGTCCACGGTCATTTGCGCAGCATGTTGCTGCAGGCGTTGTTCACGTTCCTGCAGCAGCACGCGGCCCTGTTCGATGGCTTTTTCCGCCCCTTGCAGGCGCTGGCGCAGTTCATTGACTTGCGTGTCATCCATGCTCAGCAGGCGATTCAGGCCGGCGTCGTCCAGTTCCGGGTGTTCACCGCGCCACTGGGCGATCTGGCCCTGCAACTGCTGGCACTCGGCATACAGCGCCTGCTGCTGCTGGGTGTTGGCCTTGAGTTCGCTGGCCAGTTGCACGCCTTGGGTGCGCAGGTCCTGCAGGCGCTGGGCAGTGTCGGCGTCGAGGGCGCGGGCCTGCTCCAGCGTGGTGTCCATGTGCTGTTGCCAGGCTTCGGCGCTGTCGTGCTCGCCCAGCAGTTCGCCGAGCGAAGCCTGGGCCTGTTGGCGCTGTTCGTCGAGGGCGGCAAGTGTCTGCTGCAACTGCTGCAGGGTCTGAATGCGAGCCTGTTGCTGGTCACGCAGTTTGTCCAGCTGGGCCTGGCGGGCTTGCTGTTCTTCCTGTTCGTCCTTGCGCTGATCGAGTTGCTGCAGGCGTTGGGCAATCTGCTGGTCCAGAGCGAGGAAGGCATTGGCCGGGTCGTCGTTCAAGGCCTTGAGGGCCTCTTCGGGCAACACCCCGGCCAGGTCGTCAAGGCCTTGCTGCAACTGCTGCTCGTCGCTGGCCAGGGCCTGGTGCTGTTGCTCCAGATGGCGCTGGGCTTGCTGTTGCGCCTGTTGGGCAGCCTGCAGTTGCTGGTTGAGACGGGCTGCATCTTTTTGCAGGGCGAGCAGGGCGCTCTGGCGTTTCTCATCCTGGCCGATTTCTTCGTCCAGGCGTCGCAGCTGGCTGTCGAGCCAGGAACTGCGGGCCTTGTCGTCCTGCGGGGCCAGGGCCGGCCACAGGCTGTGTGCCTGCACCTGGGCTACCAGCGGTTGCAGCTGTTCGCCCAGTTGCTGCTGTTGCTGCTGGAAGTCCTTGAGCTGGGCGTTGACCACGCCCAGCTGAGTGCGCAGCTCAACCAGCTTGCTGTTGAGGGTTTCGACCTGCTTCTGCGCGGCATCTTCCTCGGCCTGGTCATGGCGACCCAGGCTTTGCAGCAGCGCTTCTGGCTGGTGAAACGGGTGCTCGGCGCTGCCACACACCGGGCAGGGTTCGCCATCGCGCAACTGGCCGCGCAACTCTTCGACGCTGGTATTGCGTGCCAGGCGCTGGCGTTCCAGCAACTGGCGGGTGAGGTTGAACGCTTGCTCGGCGGCCTCCAGCTCGGCCTTGGCGGCGGTGCCTTCGGTAATCAGTTGCTGGCGCTGCTGCATGGCCTGCTGCTGACGCACGCGCACGGCCTCCAGCTGCTGACGCAGTTCCAGTTCGCGGCCATGCAGGCGTGACAGCTCTTCCACGGCGCGCTGCTGCTTGCGGTTGTCCTGCAGCATGCTACCCAGCAGGTCGATCTGTTCTGCCAGGGCCTGGGGTTCGGCCTTGGCTTCGCGGAACAGCAGTTCGAAGGCATCGCGCTCGGCCTGCAAGTGCGCATTGGCCTGGCTGGCCTGGGCCTGCAGGCCGGGCAATTCTTCGCGGCCCTTGGCCAGGCGGCCACCGATCAGCATCACTTGCTTCAGCTGCGGCAGGTAGGCGTGCCAGGCATTGGCCAGGCCCGCCAGGTGCTGGCTGTCGGCGAGCGCGGTATCGATCTGCGCCAGTTGCTGCAGGCTGCGCTGCTGGTTGTCTTCCAGCTGCTGCAGGTGCTGTTGGCCTTCGGCGACCTGCTGCTCGGCCTGCAGGCCGGCACTGCGCTGTGCTGCCAGCTCCTGGTCCAGGCGGGCCAGGTTGTCCTGGGCGGCAAAGGCCTGGCGCAGGCGAGGGGCGTTTTCGCTGTGTTGGGCCAGGCTATCGGCAAGTGCCTGACGCGCGGCGTCCAGCGCCTGTTCGAGCTCGCTGGTGCGTACCTGCAGCTCGGCTTGCTGCTGCTGTTGCTCGGCGATCTTCGCTGCCAGCGGTGCCAGTTGCGCGGTCAGTGTCTGCTGGCGGTGGAACTGGTGACGCTGCGGGGCCAGGCGCTCCAGGCGCACCAGGTCCAGGCGCTGGTCAGCCAGTTGTTGCCAGTCCTGTTCGGCGGCCTGCAGCGCAGTGCCGGCTTCGGCGTGCTGGGCCTGCAGTTGGCGCTGCACGCTCAGCCAGTTGCGTTGCTGTTCCAGCTGGCGCTCGCCGGCCTGGTCGGCCTTGAACTGCAATTGCGCCTGCTCCAGGCGCTGGTCGAGCTCGGCGCGTGCTTCGGCGGCCATCGGCAGCAGGTGGCTGGCACGGTCCTTCAGGGCGTTGTGGGCCTCGCCGGCTTCGCGTGCCTTGCTGAAGGCGCGCTGGCCCAGGCGGGTGTAGATGGCGGTGTTGGTAAGCTTTTCCAGCAGCTCGCTGCGTTCTTTGTCGTCGGCCTTGAGGAAGGCGCCGAATTCGCTCTGGGCCAGCATCACCGCGCGGGTGAACTGTTCGAAGTTCAGGCCCAGGCGGGCTTCGACCAGTTGTTTGTATTCGTTCTTGCCGCTGCCCAGTACCTGCTCGCTGTCCAGGTCGTAGAAGCTCTGGCGGCTGTGCTGCAGCTTGCCGTTTGCCTTGTCGCGGGCGCGGTTGGCTTCCCAGCGGGCGCGGTAGCGGCGGCCATCGATGCCGACGAAATCGACTTCGGCAAAGCCACTGCCGGTGCCGCGGCGCAGCAGGTTGCGCGGGTCGGAGGTAGGGATTTCACCGTCGGCGTCGGGCACCTTGGCTTCGCGGCCAATGTCGTTCAGCCGTGGCACGGTGCCGAACAACGCCAGGCAAAGGGCGTCGAGCAGGGTACTCTTGCCCGCCCCGGTAGGCCCGGTGATGGCGAACAGGCCGGCGCTGGCCAGCGGCTCGGCGGTGAAATCGATATCGACCGGGCCAGCCAGGGATGCCAGGTTCTTCAGGCGGATGGCGAGAATCTTCATGGCTGTTCCTCTTCCTGCTGCACGTCCTGCAACAGCAGGGCGAAGTCGGCCAGCGCCTGTTCGTCGGCGGGGTTGCCATAGGCCTGCTCCCAGGCACGGCTGAACAGGTCCTGCGGGGTCATCTGGGCCAGTTCGACAAAGGCCAGGTCATCGTCTTCGGTATTGTTGCGGCCGGCGTATTCGGCGCTGATGCGGATCAAGCGCACGGCCTTGCCTTGCAGTGCGGTTTCGATCTGCTGGCGCAGGTCGGGTTGCGGCTCGTCCAGTATCACCCGCACCTCCAGCCAGGGCTGGCGATTGGGGTCTTCGAGCAGGTCGACCACTGGCAGATCGGCCAGCTGTTCCAGCAGTTCGCCCAGTGGTGCCGGGCCGACCCGTTGCAGGGCTACGGCGCGCGGTACCGGGCGCGGTTCGACGCTGACCAGGCCGGTGCCGTCCAGCTCCACTTCCAGCACCTGGTGCGGGTAGTTGATTTCGGCGAACGACAGCGGGATCGGCGAGCCGCTGTAGCGGATGCGTTCTTCGCGGTTGACCTTCTGCGGCTTGTGCAGGTGGCCCAGGGCGACGTAACTGATGGCCTTGTCGAACAGCTTGGCCGGCAGCGCCTCGGCGTTGCCGATGATCAGGCTGCGCTCGGAGTCCTCCGACACCGCACCACCGGCCATGTGCGCGTGGCTGATGGCGATCAGCGCCTGGTCCTTCTTGCGCTTTTTTTGCGCGGCGGCGATCAGCTGCTGGTGCACCTGGGTGATGCCTTGCAGGTAGTCGTCGCCCAATTGCGGGCCGGTCACCTCGGCCGGGCGCAGGAAGGGCAGGGCCAGGCACCAGGCAGCGACCTTGCCACGGCCGTTGGTCAACGGAATCAGCAGGCGCTCGGCGTCCAGCTGGCCCTCGTCCAGCCAGTGCACACGGCCCAGGGCATGGGTGCGCAGGCGGCGCATCAGCGCCGCGGGCAGCTCGATGCGCGAGCCGGAGTCGTGGTTGCCGGCGATCATCACGATGTCCAGCTTCGGCTGTTGCTCGTGGGCCTGGACGATGAAGTCGTAGAGACGTTCCTGGGCTTTGACCGGCGGGTTGACCGTGTCGAAGATATCGCCGGCGATCAGCAGCGCATCCGGCTGGCGCAGGCGCAGCTGGCCGAGCAGCCAGTCGAGGAAGCAGGCGTGTTCGAAGTCGCGTTCCTGGCCGTGCAGGCTTTGGCCCAGGTGCCAGTCGGAGGTATGAAACAGACGCATGGATGACCTGTTGGTGTCGAGTCGAGCAAGCGGGGAAAGGGCGGTATGGTAACCCAAGCATGGGGCTAACAGGTGCTCGCCTGAAGATGTATGGCGCTCGATCTCTCAGGCGCTGAAAGTGTGTTAGAGAACACCTGACAGCCTTGATGCGATCACGCTTTCTGCAGTAGCGGCCTTGTGTCGCCAAAGGGCGTTGGGTTGCAGGTGCAGAAATATCTTACGGTGGCACCGGCTGCGCCGGTGTTCGCGGGTGAACCCGCTCCCACAGGTACTGCGCAAGGTTCCTGGCGTACGCGGTCATTGTGGGAGCGGGTTTACCCGCGAAGAGGCCCGCAGAGGCAGCACATCACTTGGGATAGAGCGGCGGCAGGCTGCCATTCTCGCCCGCCGGCAACAACACCTGCTCAGCCGGCGGTATCGTCCCAATCGCCCGCCACAAATCCTCACCCTGCCAATACTGGCCACTCTCGCTGTACAGCGCCCCGTTCAACCCATCCAGTGCATCCGACAACGGCACGAACCGCGCCGCCATCTCGGCCAGGGTTTCCGGCTGCTGGCGGGCCCAGGCGTCCAGCGCCTGGCGGGTTGCCTGTGGGTCGTTGGCCTGGCAAGCGCGCTTGAGGTCGTCCAGCAAGGTACGGGGGCTCGGCCCGGCCTGCGCGGCGCGCAGCACTGCCGGCTGCGAGCGGGCACGCCACCACAGGGCAAAGCCCAGCAAGGTGGTGAGGGCGAACAGCAGGGTGGCCAGCTGCCAGGGCCACAGCAAGCCGCTGGCACTGCTGTTATCGCCCGCCGGGGTGTCGGCACTCAGCGCCGGGTTGTCCTGCACGTTCAGCGTGCGCGCCGGCAGGCTACTGTGCTCCAGGTGGTCTTCGCGGGTGTTCCACCAGGTCACTTCCAGCGCCGGCAGCGCCAGCGCACCGCTGTGGGTCGGTACCAGGGCTTCGCGCTCTTCGCGGTTGGCGGTCATGCCGCGGTCGCTGATTTCGTTGCGCAGCAACGGCTGGTCGGGATAGCGGCGCAGGCCGGTGATTTCGGTGGCTGGCAGCGGTGGCAGCTGGGTGCTGGACAAGCCTTCGGCACGCAAGGTGATGTTGCGGGTCAGCGAGTCGCCAATCTGCACCTGCTGGTTGCCAGGGTCGGGGTTCCAGTGCTCTTCCAGGGTCAGGCTGCGGGCCGGTAGCCATGGCACGCCAGCAGGCCAGGCCGCCGGAATCGGCCGTACGGCCAGGCGCAATGGCAGCGAGCTGACCTGCACCTGGTGGCCGGCCCGGGCCGTGCCGTTGGTTTGTGTGGCCTCGTCCGGGCTGGCGGCGGCGGTGGCGGTGAAGGTCAGCGGCGGGATGTCGAGGGTGCCGCTTTGCTGGGCATACACGGCATAGCGGGTTTCGATCACGCCGTGGCGGACGCCGTTGATTTCCTTTTCATACGTGCGCGATTCACCCAGCGGTTCGACTTTGGCGTTTTCCAGCTGCAGCGGGCTCAGGCTGCTGTCGTCGTACAGTGCCACCGAATGGTAGATGCGCAGGGTGAGTACGGCCTGGGCCTGGACGTAGACCTCGCTGCTGTCGAGCGTGGCTTCGATGAACACCTGCGAGGCACTGTCCTGACGGCTGGCATCGGCCTGCAACACTTGCAGTTCGATGGCCTGGCTGTGCGACTGACCCAGTTGCAGTTCGGGGATGCGCAGGCTGCCGCTGCGCCGCGGCAGCAGGGTGATGATCCAGCGGGTGCTGGCGCGGGTTTCGCCGTCGAGGCTGTGCAGGCTGTTCAGCTGGCGCGTGCCGCGCACCTCGAAGTCACCCTCCAGCGCGCGCAGGTCGGGCTTGCCGAACTGGGTGACGTCCTGGCTTTCCAGGGTCAGCTCCAGGCTTTCGCCGGCTTCCAGGCGGGTGCGGTCGACGCTGGCCCGCAGCAGCGGTTCGGCCTGGGCCAGCACGGCCCACAGCAGACTGAGGAGAAAGACGCCGAAGCGACTCATCATGGGGTTTCCTGATGCAATTGCTGTTCATACCAGAATTTGCGCCGCAGCAGCTCCGCCGGATTATCGGGGATTTCCCGCAGCCATTGTTCCAGGGCCTGGCGCTGTTCGGCATCGAGGCTGGTCGATACCGGGCGCTGCGGCGGCTGGATGACGCTGTCATCCGCGCCCGCCTGGTTGCCGGGCGCTGCCTGGCTGTTGCTGGTGCCTTCGCCGGGCTGTTCGGCGCTGGCTTGTTCGTCGTTGCCGGGCGTGCCCTGGGCCGGGCTGCTGGCCGAGCTGCTGTTGCCTTCGGTTTCGCTGCCGGGCGTGCCTTGGGCATCGCCGCTGGCCGGTTGTTCCTCGGCCTTGGCCTCGCGCTGTTGCAACAGTTGTTGCACGAGAGCCTGGTTGTCCAGCGCCGGTTGCAGGTCGGGCTGGCGTTCCAGGGCTTGTTCGTAGGCGTCCAGGGCAGCTTCCAGCTCACCGCTGCGGGCCAGGGCATTGCCTCGATTGTAGTGGGCGGCGGCGGTGTCGCCTTGGGAAAAGGCTTCGGCGGCGCCGGCATAGTCGCCCGCCTGGTACAGGGCCATGCCGCGCCATTGCGGGTCCTGGAACTGGCGCGCAGCGCTTGCCGGACGGTTCTGCTCCAGCAGGCGCTGGCCTTGCTGGTCGGGGCGCAGCCACAGGTCGTTGAACTCGAAGGCCTGGCTGGGCTGGGGCAGGGCCAGCAGCAGCGGCAGGCAGAATAGCCAGCCGCGTCGGCCGGCACAGGCGGCCAGCAGCAACAGCGGTAGCAGCAGCCAGTAACCCTGATCGGCCCAGCTGTCCAGTTGCAGGGTCTGGCCGTCATTGCGCCCGGTGCGCGGGTTGTCGAACAGGCCCAGGCCACGCAGGTCGAGGTCGTCGATGCGGGCATGCCGGTAGCGCCCGCCTGTACCGCTGATGAAGCCCTTGAGGCTGGCGCTGTCCAGGCGTGGCACCAGGATGCCGCCCTGGTCGTCCTTGAGATATTCGCCATTGACCTGACGCACCGGTGCGCCTTCGCGGCTGCCGATGCCCAGCATCAGCAGGCTCGGGCCCTGGCGGCCGAGGGCCTGGGCGATGCCTTGGCGCTCCGGGGCGCTGAGCGACGAGCCGATCAGCAGCAGCCGGCCCTGGCCCAGGCCACTCTGGGCCAGCAGGGCCAGGCCTTTTTGCACGGCCAGGTCGGCGCGCTGGCCAGGTTTGGGCATGATCGACGGGTCGATCGCCTCAAGCAGGTTGCGGCTGGTGGCCAGGTCGTCGGACAGCGGCACCAGGGTGTGCGCGGAGCCGGCATAGACCACCAGCGCGGTCTGGCTGTCGCGGCGGTGCTCCAACAGGTCGAGGATTTTGCGCCTTGCTTGCTCCAGACGGTTGGGCGGGCTGTCTTCGGCGAGCATCTGCGGGGTCAGTTCCAGCAGGATCACCAGCGGGTCGGCCGGGCGCTGGCGGCTTTCTTCCACGCGCTGCCAACTGGGCCCGAGCAGGGCCAGGACCACCAGAGCCCAGGCCAGGCCCAGCGCTACCCACGGCAGCTTGCTGGTGCTGCCGCTGCCACCGCCGAGCAGGACGCCATGGAACGCCGGTGGCAGAATCATCTGCCAGCGCCCGGCGCGCTTGCGCCGGTGCCACAGTTTGTACAGCAGCCAGCCGAGCAGGGGCACGGCCAGCAGCCAGAGCGGGCGCAACCATTCGGGCCACAGTTCGATCATCGCCGCCTCCTCAGGCGCAGGCGCTTCAGGCGCTGGCGCCATTCCGGGTGCGGTTGCAGGAAGCGCGGCTTGCGCAGCATGCGGTGCAACAGGTTGTCGGGCCATTGCACGGCCAGCACCAGCAGCACGCTCAGCAGCAAGGCCAGGGCCAGGGGCCAGGCATACAAGGCCTTGGCCGTGCGCGCCTGGGTGGGTTGCTGGGCCACCGGCTCGAGCTGGTCGAGGGTGTCGCCGATGGCGTCAAGTTCGGCGCCGTCATGGGCGCGGAAGTAGGTACCGTGGGTGATGTCGGCAATTTCCTTGAGCGAGGCTTCGTCCAGATCCAGGCTCGGGTTCAGGCCGAGCAGGCCAGGGGTGCCACTGGCTTCGGGGTTGGCGCCGATGCCGATGGTGTAGATGCGCACGCCTTCCTGGGCGGCCAGGCGGGCGGCGGTCAGCGGGTGGATCTGCCCGCCGTTGTTGGCGCCGTCGGTGATCAGCACCAGTACCCGGCTTTGTGCCGGGCGTTGGCGCAGGCGCTTGACCGCCAGGCCAATGGCGTCGCCGATGGCGGTGTTCTTGCCGGCGATGCCGATCTGCGCTTCGTCGAGGAAGGTGCGCACGGTGCGCCGGTCAAAAGTGAGCGGGGCCTGCAGGTAGGCCTGGCTGCCGAACAGGATCAGGCCCACGCGGTCGCCCTCGCGGTCCTGCAGAAAGTCGCCGAGCAGCGCCTTGACCAGGTCGAGGCGGCTGATCTCTTCGTTCTGCCACTGCATGTCGGGGAAGTCCATCGACCCGGACACATCCACCGCCACCAGCAGGTCGCGGCCGCTGGCAGCCACTGGTACCGGCTCGCCCAACCATTGCGGGCGGGCGGCGGCGCACAGCAGCAACAGCCAGATGACGACAAAGGGTGCCTGCTGGCGCCAGGTCGGCAGGTTGAGCCGCGCGCGGCGCCCGGCCAGGCCTTCCAGTTCGTCGAGGAAGCCCACCTTGAGCACCGGTTCGCCGCTGTCGGCGGCCGGCAGCACCAGGCGCGCCAGCCACGGCAGCGGCAACAGGGCGAAGACCCACGGCCAGGCCAGTTCAAACATGCTTGCGAATCCAGGTTTCGACGGCCTGGCTGAGCCCGGCGATGGCTTTGTCGTCAAGCTTGCACTCGGGCTTGTAGGCGCCTTCTACCAGTACCATCCAGCGGGTCAGGCCGGCGGCCGGGCAGCGGTTGTCGAGAAACGCCAGCCACTGGCGGCCGTTGAGGGTATGGCTGTTGGCGCCTGGGTAATGGTTGCGGCACAGGCGTTTGAGCAGGGCGTTGATCTGTTGCAGCCAGGCTCCGGCCGGGGCGCCGTCGTAGGGGCGCGGCAGGCGGGCCAGTTCGGCCAGCGCTTCCACGCGTACCGGGTCCAAAGGTTGTTCGGCACGCACGATGCGGCGTTTGCCCGGGCGCCAGCGGCGCACCCGCCACAGGCCCCAGGCCAGCAGCGGCAGCACAGCCACCAGTAGCCACCAGCCGGGTGCCGGCGGCCACAGGCCGATCGGTGCGGGGGCGATCAGCGGCTGCAGTTGGTCAAGCGGGTTCATCGGCCGCTGCTCTTCATGACGCGCTCCGTGGCCGCTGGGCGTTCAGGTATTCGCGTAGCTGTTCGATCATTTCGCTCTGGGTGCTCAGGGGCATCAGCAGCACGCGCAGCTTTTGCGCCATCAGCTCCCAGCGCTCGATGCGCGCTTCGGCCTGCTGGCGGTAGGCCCGGCGCAGGTTGGTGTCCAGGGTGTCGAGCTCAAGCTGCGCGCTGCGCTGGGCAAAGCGCAGCAGGCCGGCGGCGGGCAGTGCGTGGTCGAGCGGGTCGGACACCGGCATCAGCAGCAGGTCGCAATGGCGCGAGAGCATGGCCAGGTGCTGTTCCACCTGGGCAGTGAGCGAGCGCTCATCGCAGATGACGATGGCCAGGCTGCCGGGGCGCAGCACTTCGCGGGCGCGGCGCAGGGCCAGGCCGAGGCTGTCGGCACCGGGCGTGGCCTCGGTGTGCAGCGCCTGGTTGACCTTGGCCAGGCGGTTGAGCAGTTGCAGCAAGCTCTGCTTGCTGCGCCGGGGCTTGATTTCGTGGTGCTCGTTGTCGCCGAACACCAAACCGCCAATGCGGTCGTTGTGGCCCAGCGCGGCCCAGCCGAACAGCGCGGCGGCCTGGGCGGCCAGCACCGACTTGAATATCAGCCCAGAGCCGAAGAACAGCCGCTGGCTCTGCTCGACGAGGATGAAGATGGGCCGTTCGCGCTCCTCGTGGAACAGCTTGGTGTGCGGCTCCTGGGTACGCGCGGTGACCCGCCAGTCGATGTTGCGCACATCGTCACCGGCCTGGTACACGCGCACCTGGTCGAAGTCCACGCCCCGTCCGCGCAATTTGGAGTGGTGCAGCCCCACCAGCGGGCTGCGCTGGCCGGGCCGGGAAAACAGCTGGATTTCGCGCACGCGGTGGCGCATGTCGATCAGCTCGGCAAGGCCGATGCGGATGCCGGGCTCGGCCAGCGATGCGGTGGGCATGGGCTCAGGCAACGGCGACGACGTCGAGGATGCGCTGGACCACGCGGTCCTGGTCGATCCCCGCCGCCTCGGCCTCGAACGAGAGGATGATGCGGTGGCGCAGTACGTCGAACAGTACCGCCTGGATGTCTTCGGGGCTGACGAAGTCGCGCCCGGCCAGCCAGGCGTGCGCGCGCGCGCAGCGGTCCAGCGATATGGAGCCACGCGGGCTGGCGCCGTAGGCGATCCAGTCGGCCAGTTCGGCGTCGAACTTGGCCGGAGTGCGGGTGGCCATCACCAGTTGCACCAGGTACTCCTCCACCGCGTCGGCCATGTACAGGCCGAGGATTTCCTTGCGGGCGGCGAAGATCGCCTGCTGGCTGACCCGGCGCTCGGGCTTGGTCTCGCCGCCCAGGGCTTCACCACGAGCCTGCAGCAGGATGCGCCGCTCCACTGCCGCGTCGGGGAAGCCGATTTTCACGTGCATCAGGAAGCGGTCGAGCTGGGCCTCGGGCAGTGGGTAGGTGCCTTCCTGCTCGATCGGGTTCTGCGTTGCCATCACCAGGAACAGCGGCGACAGGTCGTAGGTACTGCGGCCCACGCTGACCTGGCGTTCGGCCATGGCTTCGAGCAGTGCGGACTGCACCTTGGCCGGGGCGCGGTTGATTTCGTCGGCCAGCACCAGGTTATGGAAGATCGGCCCCTGCTGGAACACGAAGCTGCCGGTTTCCGGGCGGTAGATTTCGGTGCCGGTGATGTCGGCCGGGAGCAGGTCGGGGGTGAACTGAATGCGATGGAACTGTGCCTCGATGCCTTCGGCAAGCTCTTTGATGGCTTTGGTCTTGGCCAGGCCCGGCGCGCCTTCGACCAGCATGTGGCCGTCGGCCAGGAGCACGATCAACAGCCGCTCGACCAGTTTTTCCTGGCCTAGGATCTGGGAAGAAAGAAAGGTGCGCAGCGCGATCAGCGCTTCACGGTGTTCCATCGGTGACGGTTCCTGGTATGGGGCCGCAGGCGGCTGGAAGCAGCTGCCCTGGCAAGGGGTGATACTTTAATCCATCCGGGGGGGTGGCGACCAATGGCGGTAGGGAAATTTATCCTTGCCGGGGCCATGCAGGTGCGGAAATGTCCTGCATATGGCTGGCCATTGGCTGATGTTCCGCAGCGGCGTGTTGGCGCTTGCTTGTGCTTTTTGTACAAGCAGGAGGCACCACGATGGACCTGAACAGCTGTAGCACCGCACACATCACGCCAGTCACTCTGCGTTTTGGTGTGTTCTTCGATGGCACCGGTAACAACCTGAACAATGTGATGCCGGTGGATGCACCGGGGGGTAAAGGAGGCAGTTATGCCAATGCCTTGAGCAACGTGGCCCTGTTGTATGCGCTGTACCCGGCGCAGGGGGCCGGCGCTGACGGGGCCACGGTGTTCCTCAAGCGCTATGTCGAAGGCGTGGGCACCCTGGCGGGCGAGGAGGATCATGTCTATGCCTTCTTCACCGGGCGTGGGTGCAGGGGGGCCGAGACCCGGGTCAACGAGGCCCTGGAGGGAATTGCCGGGCAACTGCGGGAGTGGGGCCAGGCGAATCCGCAGGCAAGACTCGAGCGGGTCGAGTTCGACTTGTTCGGTTTCAGCCGAGGGGCAGCTGCTGTGCGACATCTGGCCAACCTGCTGCATGATGGCGGCGGCAGCCTGTTGGCTGTGCCCTGTGGCATCGTGATCAACTTCATCGGCCTGTTCGACACGGTGGCGGCGATCATCGCGCCGCTGCAGGGCGACTTCGACCCCGCCGACGACCGCCATGGTGACTTGCGCCTGGGCCTGGGCGCGGGCATTGCTCGGCAAATGGTGCAGCTGGTGGCGGAGGACGAGCAGCGACACAACTTCCCGCTGGTGCGCAGCGACCATGACATCGTGCTTCCGGGCGTGCACTCGAACATTGGCGGTGGTTACCCGGATACCACACAAGAGCAGGTGCTGCTGTGCAAACCGCAGTCACAGCGGGTGCCAGTGGGCATGCGCGCCGAGCAGACTCGCGTGCATGCCACCGTCAGTGCCTTGCTGGCGTCGGCGTTCGGCGAACTGGGGGCGCCCAGGCCGCAGGTGCTCGCCTGGGAGGAACCGATCGCCGGTGGCCGGCCGAGCGAGGCGCAAAAGCAGGTATATGCGGCGGTGTACCGCGAGCGGGAAGTGGCGGGACAGCTCTCCCGGGTATACCTGAGCATCATGCGGGAGCTGGCAGTGCGGGCGGGTGTGCCGTTTGCGCCGTTGGGCGGGCAGGCTGAGCATCGGTTGCCGGAGGAGTTGCTGGGCATCAGCCGCAAGTTGCACGGGTTTGCCTTGGGTGAGTGTGAACAGCATGGGTTGACCGAGGATGAACTGCGTTTGTTGCGTGACAGGTATGTGCATACATCGGCGAACTGGAATGCGTTGAAGGGGTTGCGTAACAGTGTGTTGGATGTGCTGTTCGTCGATCGGCCGGCGGCGGGAGGGCGGGTGATACACGCCAACCCGGTTGGGTGATTGGCCTGGATGGATAGAAGGGCGTGATGGCTGGCGGGTCTTCGCCGTTGCGTTTTCAGGGCCTGTCCGAATCAGCGCCGCGCGGGCGGCGCTCGATCTGACAGGCGCTACAAATATTGTGGCAAACACCCGCCAGCCATCATGCCAGCTCCTCCAGCAGGCCCTTCAGGTAGGCGCTACCGTGCCCGTCCAGCGGCTGCAGGGGCAGGCGTGGAGCGCCGACATCCTGGCCGAGCAGCTTCAAACCGGCCTTGATGGTGGTGGGCAGGCCGCGGCGGGTGATGTACTCCAACAGTTCGTACTGGCGGTAGAACAGCGCGCGAGCTTCAGCCAGGTCGCCTTGCTGCACCGCGTCCCACAGTGCCAGGTTCAGCGCCGGGATCAGGTTGGGCGCGGCAGTGCACCAGCCGGTGGCGCCGGCCACCAGGGCTTCCAGGGTGAGCGGGTTGCAACCGTTGTAGAAGGCCACCTGGCCATCGGTGGCCTTGAACAGGCGGTGCATGCGCTGTATGTCGCCGGTGCTTTCCTTGACCATGGTCACATTGGGCACTTCGCCGAGAATGCGCAGGATCAGCTCCACAGACAGGTCGGTGCCGCTGGTGCCCGGGTTGTTGTAGAGCATGATCGGAATGTCGATGGCCGCGCCCACGGCCTTGTAGTGGGCGACCACTTCGGCTTCGGTGAGCTTCCAGTAGGAGACGGGCAGCACCATCACCGCCGTGGCGCCGCAGGCCTGTGCCAGGCGAGCGCGCTGCACGGTGTGTGCGGTGGTCAGGTCGGAGACGCTGACCACGCTGGGCACGCGACCGGCAATGCGTGCCAGGCTGAAGCGCACCACCGTTTCCCATTCGCTGTCGGACAGGTAGGCGCCTTCGCCGGTGCTGCCCAGCGGGGCAATGGCATGCACGCCGTCGGCGATCAGCCGGTCGATGGACAGGCCCAGGGCATCCAGGTCGAGTGTGCCGTCTGCCGTGAAGGGAGTGATGGTGTAGCCGATAACGCCGCGAATTACAGGTGTAGACATAACCAGGCACCTCTGCCGTTGTTGGGGAAAGAGTACAACTTCAGTCAGCCCAGGCAGTCGCCATGGGCACGCAAGGCACGGCGCGCGTAATAGCTGAAGGCGGCGCCATGACGTTTGGGGGTGGAGATCCAGTCGTGAGCCTCCTTGCCCAGGGCATCCGGAATGGGGCGGATGTCACCGGCACCCATGGCCAGCAGCTGCATCTTGGCCGCGCGCTCGAACAGCAGGGCGAGCACGCAGGCTTCCTCGATCGAGCGGCCGGCGATCAGCAGGCCATGGTGGGAAAGCAGGATCGCGCGCTTGTCGCCGATCGCCCTGGAAATGATTTCACCTTCTTCGTTGCCCACCGGTACGCCGGGCCATTTCTTGAGGAACGCGCAGTCGTCGAACAGTGGGCACAGGTCCATGTGCGAGATGGCCAGCGGCACTTCCAGCATCGACAGGGCGGCGCTGTGCAGCGGGTGGGTGTGGATGATGCAGTTGACGTCGGGGCGTGCGCGGTACAGCCAGCTGTGGAAGCGGTTGGCCGGGTTGGCCATGCCGCTGCCTTGCAGCACGGTGAGGTCTTCGTCGACCACCAGCAGGTTGGAAGCGGCGATCTCGTCGAAACCCAGGCCGAGTTGTTGCGTGTAGTAGGTGCCAGGCTGCTCGGCGCGGGCGGTGATCTGCCCGGCCAGGCCGGAGTCGTGGCCGCCATCGAACAGGATGCGGCAGGTGAGGGCGAGCTTTTGTCGAGGGGTGTAGGTGTTGTCGGTCAGCGCCGTCAGCATCTGCTGCTGGGCGAGCTTGACCAGCTGGTCCTTGGGTGTCTGCATGGTGGTCGTCATGGGCGGTACCTGCATGGGGAGGGGCGATGGATTGCTGATCGGCGAGGGCGCCGTCAGGACACAATTGCGATATTAATGACACAAAGTGTCATATGCAAGCGATGTGTCATCTCCAATATCAGTTCAGGCAATGTGGCCCAGTGCAAACCGTTATGGCCCGCATACGCAACTGGTATTACTTGCTCCGGCTGCACGCTGTTTAGCATCGACCGGGTCTTAACCGCGACGAGAACAACAACGTGAACCTCGCAACCCTAACCAGTCGAAGTGCCAGATACTGGCCGGAACGTTTGGCGGTGATCGACCGCCACACCCGGCTTACCTTTGCCCAGCTTGAACAGCGGACCAATCAGTTGGCCTCGGCCTTGTTGGCCCATGGCATCGCCACCGGCGAACATGTCGCGATCCTGGCTCCCAACCGGGTCGAACTGGTGGAGGCGGAGGTGGCTTTCTACAAGGCCGGCCTGGTCAAGGTCCCGGTCAATGCACGCCTGGCGCTGGATGAAGTGATCCAGGTACTGAACGACGCCTGCAGCGTCGCGCTGATCGCCGACCCACAAGCTGCCGAGGCCTTGCTGGCGCGCAGGCAGGAGGTGCCTGCGCTGCGCCTGATCGTTACCCTCGGCGAGCAGGGCGGTGACATCGGCTACGCCGCACTGCTGGCCCAGGGCAGCAGCCAGCCAGTCAGTTGCGACCTGCCTGACGAAGCACTGGCCGTGTTGCACTACACCTCGGGCAGTTCCGGTGTGCTCAAGGCAGCAATGCTCAGTGTCGGCAACCGCAAGGCGCTGATCCGCAAGAGCATCGCCAGCCCCACGCGGCGTGCCGGCCCAGGCGACATCATGGCCCATGTCGGCCCCATCACCCATGCCAGCGGCATGCAGCTGATGCCGCTGCTGGCGGTGGGCGCCTGCAACCTGTTGCTGGATCGCTACGATGACCAGTTGCTGCTCGAGACCATCCAGCGCGAGGGCGTGACCCGGTTGTTCCTGGTACCGGCCATGATCAACCGTCTGGTCAATTTCCCCGGGGTCGAGCGCTATGACCTGAGCAGCCTGCGCCTGGTGATGTATGGCGCAGCGCCAATGGCGCCAGCGCTCGTCAAGCGGGCCATCGAGGTGTTCGGGCCGATATTGGCCCAGGGCTACGGCGCTGGCGAAACCTGCTCGCTGGTGACGGTGCTGACCGAGCAGGACCACCTGTGCGAAGACGGCGACTACCGCCGGCTGGCCTCGTGCGGACGATGCTACTTCGAGACCGACCTGCGTGTAGTGAACGACGATTTTAGCGACGTCCAGCCAGGCGAGGTGGGCGAGATCGTGGTCAAGGGCCCGGACATCATGCAGGGCTACTGGCGCGCACCGCACCTTACCGCCGAGGTGATGCGTGACGGCTACTACCTCACCGGCGACCTGGCCACAGTGGACCAGCAGGGCTACGTGTTCATCGTCGACCGCAAGAAGGAAATGATCATTTCCGGCGGCTTCAACATCTACCCCAGCGAAGTCGAGCAGGTGCTCTACAGCCTGCCGCAAGTGTTCGAGGCCGCCGTGGTGGGCGTGCCCGACGAGCAGTGGGGCGAAGCGGTGCGTGCAGTGATCGTGCTCAAGCCTGGCATGCAGCTGCAGGAACACGAGGTGATCGAACATTGTGCCCAGGCCCTTGCCGGGTTCAAGAAACCGCGCGGGGTGGACTTCGTCAGCGAGCTGCCGAAGAACCCCAACGGCAAGGTGGTGCGCCGCCTGATTCGAGACGCCTACTGGCAAAACAGCGAACGCCGCATTTGACCTGAGGAATTGCCATGTACCAGCCAAGTGAAAAGGCCAGACAGATCATCGAGGCCATCGGCGGCTTCGTTCGCAACGAGATCCTGCCCCTGGAACAAAGCGCCGGCCTCAGCTGGGCCGAGCCCCACCCGCGTGAAGTGCTGCAGCAGGTGTGGCAGCGCTCGTGCGAGCAGGGCTTCTACAACATCATGCTGCCTGAAACGATCGGTGGTGCAGGATTGAGCGTGTCCGATTTATGTGCGGTGAAAGAGGCCACGGTGCTGACTGGCTCCATGCTGGCGCCGCA
This sequence comes from Pseudomonas sp. XP1, assembly GCF_053557675.1. NCBI lineage: Bacteria > Pseudomonadati > Pseudomonadota > Gammaproteobacteria > Pseudomonadales > Pseudomonadaceae > Pseudomonas > Pseudomonas sp. XP1. The sequence goes on from NZ_JBNRIJ010000022.1 coordinate 37,934, forward strand.
TATTCTCGGCGAGCTTTCCGGGCCGCCGCGTGTTGGCCACCTGTTCAAGGTGGCCAGCCCAACCCAGGTCGAGGCATTCCTGCAGCCGGTGTGCCGGGCCGAAAAGGCCGTGTGCTTCGCGCTGACCGAAAGTGAAGCCGGGTCCGATGCCACGGCGATCAGGACTACCGCCCGGCTTGAAGGCGAGTACTACGTGCTGAGCGGGGCCAAGCGCTACATTTCCGGTGCACCTTATGCCGAAATCGCGGTACTGCTCGCGGTCACTGGTCCCGGGCGCGGCGCCCAAGGCATCTCGGCATTCTTTGTCGAGCTGGATGCACCGGGAGTGCGGGTAGAAAGCGATTACTCGGTCATGTCCGGCGGCGGCGCCCATGGCGACATCCTTCTCGATGAGGTACGGGTGCCGGTGGCCAACCGCATTGGCGAGGAAGGGCAGGGCTTCAAGCTGGCAATGGGCCGCATCACCCTCAATCGTCTGCTGCATTGTCCAACCATGCTGGGCCTGGCGGGGCTGGCGCTGAACCTGTCGATCGACTACGCCCGCACGCGCAAGCAGTTTGGCCAGCCGATCGCGATGTTCCAGTCGATCAATCACATGATCGCCGACATGGCCACCGAGCTGCATGCGGCACGCAGCATGGTCTATGCCACTGCCGCGCTGAATGACGCCGGTGGCGATATCCGTACCCAGGCGCCGATGTGCAAGCTGTTCGTATCGGAAACGGCCTTCCGTATCGCCGACCGTGCCGTGCAGATTCATGGGGGGGCCGGGCTGTTGCGGGGCAACCCGGTGGAGTGGATTTTCCGTGCGACCCGTATGATGCGCATTCTTACCGGAACCAGCGAAATCCAGCGCAACACCATTGCCAAGGGCGTGCTCATGCCCGAGCAGTGAACTGCACACCCGGCCTCGATTGGCCGGGCTCTCCCACAAGAACAATAAGAGAGATCGACATGACTCATACTGACTCCCCCGCGCGTGCAGGCACGGCCTGGATGATTGCGGTACTGCTGGCGATGCTTATGTTGGTGAACTTCCTGGACAAGGTGGTCATCGGCCTTGTAGCGGTACCCATGTCCAGGGAACTGGGTTTGTCCCCGGCCGAGTTCGGCCTGGTAGGCGGCGCGTTGCACTGGTTCTTCGCCATCTCTGCGGTGGTCGGCGGCTTCATGGCCAACCGCCGGCCGACCCGCACGCTGCTGTTGGGCATGGGCGCGTTCTGGGCACTGATCCAGTTGCCCATGCTGTTCGTCACCTCCCTGTGGGCGATTGTCGCTTGCCGGGTGTTGCTGGGCATCGGCGAAGGGCCGGCGTCACCGGTGGCTACCCATGCCTTGTACAAGTGGTTCCCCAACGACCGGCGCAACCTGCCGGTGGCGCTGTTGCATACCGGTAGTGCACTGGGGCTGCTGGTGGCAGGCGCAATGATTCCATGGATCAGCGTGCACTATGGCTGGCGCATGAACTTCATCGTGCTGGCTCTGATCGGCGCGGCGTGGTGCGCGCTGTGGTGGGCATTGGGGCGTGAGGGTACGCTTGACCGCATCCGCCCCGGCCAGCTCAAGGAAGAGCAGGCGCACATCGCCTACCGTCGTCTGCTCGGCGACCGCACGGTGCTGGGCAATTACCTGTGCCACTTCGCCGCCAATTGGTCGCTGGCCCTGACCTTGACCTGGGTGCCGAGCTACCTGGAAACCGGGCTGGGCATCGACCCGATCATGACCGGCCGGGTGTTCGTGCTGTTCGTGGTGGTGACCACGCCGCTGAGCCTGTTCATGGCGTGGCTGTCGCAGCGCATGATGCGCGCCGGGGTGGCGACGCGCTGGTCGCGCGGGGCCTTCGTCTCTCTGTGCCTGATTGCCAGCGGGTTGCTGTCGGCGGCGTTGTTCCTGCCGGGTCTGGGCAATGTCGAGCGAATCATGAGCCTGACCTTCAGCGGCGGGCTGGCGCTGGTCATGTACTCGGTGGGGCCAGCCATGCTGGCGGAGTTCACGCCTAGCGGGCAGCGTGGCGGCATTCTGGCTATCGGCAATGGTATCGCTTCGCTGGCAGGGCTGGCGGCACCCGTAGTCACGGGTTTGCTGGTGCAGGGCGCCGGAGCCGACCACCCGGCAGGGTATGGCCAGGGCTTCCTGGTGTGCGGGGCGGTGCTGGTGATCGCCGGGTTGACCGGGCTGGTGTGGATGGACCCGCAGAAAACCCGCCAACGGCTGCTGCAGGTGGACACGGCTGCGCTGGCCCGGGCCTGAGCTGCGCTGCGTTCAGAGGCTCTGCTGCGGCAGTGGAGCACGCTCGATCAGGGTGCCTCTCCAGCGCTCGCTGCGCACCGCATCCACCAGCAGCCCGCGCACCAGGTCGCGCATGCAGGCGGCGGCGAATGACAGTGGCTTGTGTTGCGAATGGGCCAGGGCAATGGTACGGGTGATGCGCGGTTCCACGATCAGCCGCGCACTGGCCGGGGCTGCCAGGTCCAGCAAGGGCGGCCAGTTGCTGATGGTCGCCGCCAGGCCGGCACGTACCAGGCTGGTTATGCCGGGTGCCGACTGCTGTTCATAGCTTGAATCCAGCGTCACGCCGGTTTCCATGGCCGCCTGCTCGATGCGCCTGCGCAGGTGCAGGCTGCGCGGCGGCATCACCAGCCGGCTCGACGCTGCCTCGGCCAGAGTGATTGGTGAGTCGTCCGGACCATGCGCAGGCAGGCCTACCCAGTACAGGTCTTCGGAGAACACGGGTTCGGCAACCACGTGCGCCAGCTCTTCGGCGTTGGGCACCACACCGAAATCCACCTTGCCCAGCTCGATCGCCTGGCCGCCTTCGCGGCTCAAGCCGTCCCATACGGTGAGCTTGATGCCGGGAAAGCGTGCCTGCGCCTGGGTGATGATGGCTGGCAACAGCAACGCCGAAGCCGTGGCCGGAATCGAGATGGCCACGTGGCCCTTGGGGTTGCCCCGGCTGGATTTGAGTTCGTCCTTGACCGAATCGAGCTTCTGTATCACCGAGCGTGCCACCTCGTACAGCTGGCGCCCTGCATCGGTCAGCTCGATGCCGTCATGCTGGCGCGCCAGCAATTGCATTTCCAGTTCGCTTTCCAGCAGGCCTATCTGACGGCTCAATGCCGGCTGGGCAATGAACGCGTGCCGCGCGGCGTTGGAGAAACTGCCGGCTTCGACAATGGCAATCAGGTAACGCAGCTGTTTCAAAGTCATGGCAATTCTCAGGCTATGCCGAAGTGGTATGGCAACTATCGGGAGACGTTATTTGTTCCGGTCTGGTGGCCTACTTAGTATCAGGGAACACCGAATCGAGGATAACAGAAACGTTCGCTTATTTACCCAAGCCCTTTCATACAAGCCTTTGCGCCGTGTTACGGCGCTAACTCGCAACTCACTCTCGAATAAACACAATAAGAGGTTAAGAGTGATGGCATTCCGTACTTCTGGTCTTTCGGGGCCGTTGTCGTTGCTTGCATCTGCACTTTTTTCTATGCCTGCCCTGGCCGTGCAATTTAATCTTGGAGCGTTTGAAGGACAGTTTGATTCAGCGCTTTCGTTTGGCACCAGCATTTCCACTGCCAACCCGGACCCGGCTTTGCACAATAGTGCAAACAGTGATGACGGCCGCCTGAACTTTGCCTCGGGTGATGTGTTTTCGGCAGTGTTCAAAGGTACCCATGATCTGGAGCTCAAACATGCCAACCTGGGTGTGTTCCTGCGTGGCTCCTACTGGTACGACACGGCGCTGCGTGACCATGACCAGCGCCTCAAGGCGGTCGAGGACAACAACCGCAAGCGCTCGGCCAAGACCGCAGGTACACAGTTGCTCGACGCCTTCGGCTACTACCTCTACGACATCGATGGCCAGCCAGGCTCGGTAAGGCTGGGCAAGCAGGTGGTGAACTGGGGCGAGAGCACCTTCATCCAGGGCGGGCTGAACGTCATCAATCCCTTCAACCTGGCGGCGTTGCGCCGCCCAGGTTCGGAGGTGAAGGACGCGCTGGTACCGGTGAACCTGTTCTATTTCACTCAAAACCTGACCGAGGCGTTGTCGGTCGATGGCTTCTACCAGCTGGACTGGGACCAGACCCAGCTCGACAACTGCGGCACGTTCTTCTCCAACAACGACTTCCTGCCCGATGGTTGCGATGGCCTGGACGTGGGGGCCAGGTTGCTTGGCAACCCGGCTGCCGTGGCCGGCCTTGCACCGTTTGGCGTGAACCTGACCAGCGAAGGCGTGCGCATACCCCGGGGCAGTGACCAGGATGCCCGCGACGGCGGGCAGTGGGGCGTTTCGCTGCGCTGGTACGTGGCGGCGCTGGACACCGAGTTCGGTGCCTACGCTGCCAACTATCACAGCCGCACGCCTTATCTGGGGACGGTCAGCAGCCCATACTTCGACAACAGCCGCTTCGCCCCACAGTTGTGCGCCAACCTGGGCATTGGCCCGGCCGGCTGTGCCGGGTTTCTCGGTTCCGCTGCCGGTCAGTCGCTGGCCGGCGCATTGCGCCTGGGTACCTCCCAGTACCGCGTGCAGTACCCCGAGGACATCCGCATGTACGGTTTGTCGTTCGCCACCACCCTGCGCAGCGGTACGGCTCTGCAGGGTGAGCTGAGTTACCGGCCGAATATGCCCATGCAGCTCAACGGTACCGACATCATCCAGTCACTGCTCAATGTCGAGGGGCGTTCGCCTTTGCTGGGCGACGGGCTGCGGCCAGACAGCGCCAGCACCTTGTTCGATGGCTACCGGCGCAAGGAGGTGACCCAGCTTCAGGTCACCGCCGTGCATGCCTTCAGCCAGGTACTGGGGGCCAACCAGATGCTGCTGGTGGGCGAGGCCGGGGCCACCTACGTCGGCGGGCTGGAGGGCGGCACAGGCCCGCGTTACGGCCGCTCGGGTACCTTCAACAGTGGCGAACTGGCGGACAACAGCGTATGCCGGGCGATTTCCAAGACGCCAGAGCACTGCAACGACCAAGGCTTCATGACCCCGTTCTCCTGGGGCTACCGGCTACGCGCCACCTTGACCTACCCCAACGTGATCGCCGGCTTCGACCTGCGGCCAAACCTGTCCTGGTCGCACGATGTGCACGGTACAGGCCCGGTGGAGGGCTCGGCTTTCAGCGAAGGCTCCAGGGCCATTAGCGTCGGGCTGGATGCGACGCTTGCCAGCACCTACAGCCTGAGCCTGTCGTACACCGACTTTATCGACGGCGATTATGGCACCCGTGGCGACCGGGACTTTGTCTCGCTGAGCCTGGGCGTCACCTTCTGAGGGCATGATGATGAAAATGCGAATGCTGATGATCGGCCTGTTCTGGGCCAGCGCCGGGTTGGCTGCAGCAGGCCTGCCTGACAACCTGACCCCTGTGGGCGCTGAACGTGCAGCCAGCCCGGACGGCCGTATCCCGGCCTGGCAAGGCGGGTTGACAGTAGCCCAGCAGCGCTTGGGCGACAACGGCACGCCGCTGGATCCGTATGCCGCCGAGCAGCCACTGTACCGGATCACGGCGGCCAACTATCGGCTTTACCAGAGCCAGCTTTCCGACGGCCAGGTAGCTTTGCTCAAGCGCTTCCCGCAAACCTTCGAACTGCCGGTCTACCCTACCCATCGCAGCGTGGCGGTGCCTGCCGGAGTCGCCGCCTCGGCCGCCCGCAACGCAGTGCAGGTGCAGCTGGATGACCAGGGCAACGGGCTGCGCGGGTTCAGTGGCGTGATTGCGTTTCCTCGGCCGGACAATGGCCTGGAGGTGATCTGGAACCACCTGACCCGGCACCGCAATGCCAGCTACATTCAGATGTCCGACAGCGTCACACCGCTCAAGAACGGCCGCTTCGTGCTGATGAGCGCGCGCCAGGACCTGGCCCGCCCGGAAGGCCTGAGCGGGCTGGGTGCAAGCAATGTGCTGTATTACTTCACCTACCGCATGATGGCACCATCACGGCTTGCCGGTGATGCCATGGTGGTCCATGAAACCCTTGACCAGGTAGCCGAGCCCCGCTTGTCCTGGGTCTACAGTGCCAGTCAGCGGCGTGTACGGCGCGCGCCGAGCATCGCCTACGACACCACCGGGCCAGGCACTGCCGGCCTGCGTACTGCCGACAGCCGCGACATGTTCAATGGCGCCCCCGACCGTTACGAATGGAAGTTGCTGGGCAAGCAGGCCCTGCATGTGCCCTACAACAGCTACCGCCTGGCATCGCCCGAGCTGAGCTATGCCGAGCTGATCAAACCTGGCCATGTCAATCCGGCGCCCACCCGCTACGAGCTGCATCGGGTGTGGGTGGTGGAGGCGACTCTGAAGCCCGGCGCACAGCACATCTACGCCAAGCGACGCTTCTATGTGGACGAAGACACCTGGGCCATTCTCGAAACCGACAGCTACGATGCTGGCGGCCAGCTGTGGCGTACATCACAGGCCCACAGCTTTTACCACCCGGGCGGCGAGGTGGCGGTCAACGCAATGGAGGTCACCTATGACCTCAAGAGTGGCCGCTACCATGCGTCAGGGCTGATCAACGAGCAGCGTCGCCCGTTTGACTTCAATGTTCGCACCAGCCTTTCGTATTTCTCTCCCGGCGCTTTGCGCAGCTTTGGCGTGCGCTGATGGACGTGTTCGAACCACGGCCGGACTGGACTCGGCGCCTGCTGGGGCAAGGCGAGGCGCCCGACCCTCGTTTCACCCTGGCCAACGAGCGCACGTTCCTGGCCTGGATCCGTACCGCGCTGGCGTTGCTGGGAGGTGCTATTGCCATCGAGACCTTTGCCGGCCAGGCCCTGCAGGCGCCGCTTCGGCTTTGGCTGGTCGGCGGCCTGATGTTGTTGAGCACGCTGCTGAGCGCCGGCGCCTGCCTGCGCTGGCTGCGGGTGGAGCGTGCCTTGCGCCAACGCCGGCCATTGCCGCTGCCAGCGCTGGTGCCGATGTTGGCACTGGGTTGCCTGGTCGCGGCATTGATGGCCGCTGCCGTGTTGTGGCCGCGTTGGCATGCTTGACCCGGGTTTGCAGGCCGAACGCACCGAACTGGCCTGGCGGCGTACCTGGCTGGCGCTGGTGGCAGTCGCGGGGCTGGCTTTGCGACAGGGCGACCTGCCGCTGGCCGCACTGGTGGGCTGCGCAACGCTGATGCTGTTGGCCCGCCAGGGGCGGCGCTACAGCGAGGGCCTGGCGATGTTGCGCGCCGAGCGCGGTCAGCCTGCGATTCTGCCGGTATTGGCGCTGGGTGGCGGGGTGTGCCTGATGGCGCTGGCAGGGTTGTACCGCTTGGCGAACGGGGGCTGAAACCTCTCCCACAGGTACAATGTGAGTCTGAAAGCCAAGACGGTACCGGTGGGAGCGGGCTTGCTGGCGAAGACGCCGGGGCTCAAGGGGTCACGATGTTGAAACGGGAATCGGCGTTCTCCAGGCCGCCCATGAAGCGCAGGAACTTCACCCGCTCACCCTCGATGGAGATTTCGCCCAGGGTGGCCTCCTTGAGGAACCCGGTCTGCTTCAGGGCAATGCGGTCCAACGTCTGTTTGCTCATGCTCACCTGCACATCGGCCTGGGCGTGACGAGTCAGGTCGCGATGGGTGAGCACGCCGTTGCGCAGGGTCAGGGCGTAATCTTCGCCCAGGTCGGTGAAGCGCCAGTTGATGCTAAGGTCGCTATCCGCCGCCTTGAAGGCATCCACTCGTACCCCCAGGTAATCGAAGAACAGGCTGGGTGTCAGTGCCCGCACCATGTCGTCGGCATTGCCGCCACTGCCGGTGGCGGCGGCTACTCCACCGCGCAGCTCCTGGGCGCCGCTGAGGTAGGCGTTGCGCCAGGTAGCGTTCTCGCTTTGGTAACCCAGCTGTTCCAGCGCATCGGCCTGGAGCTCGCGCGCTGCGGTATTGCCCGGCTCGGCGAATACCAGATGGTTCACCAGCTGCGCGACCCAGCGGTAGTCACCTTCGGCAAAGGCTTGGCGTGCCTGGGACAGCACCTGATCGGCGCCACCCATTGCCGCCACGTAGCGCTTGCCGGCAGCTTGCGGCGGGAGTGGGTCGAGGTTGGCCGGGTTGCCATCGTAAAAGCCCATGTAGCGTTGGTAGACCGCACGGACGTTATGGCTGAGCGAGCCATAGTAGTCGCGGCTGTACCACTTGCTGGCCAGGCGCGGCGGAAGGCTGGCCAGGCTCTGGGCGATTTCCATCGGTGTCTGGCCCTGGTTGATCAGGCGCAAGGTCTGGCTATCGATGAAGGCATACATGTCACGCTGGTCGGCCAGGTATTCGCGGATTGCCGGCCCGCCCCAGGTCGGCCAGTGATGCTGGGCAAACACCACCTCGGCCTGGTCGCCGTAACGCAACAGCGATTGGTCCAGGTAGTGCGCCCAGACTTTCGGGTCGCGCACCAGCGCCCCGCGCAGGGTCAGCACATTGTGCTGCACGTGGGTGGCGTTCTCGGCCATGCACAATGCCTTGAGCCCAGGGAAGTAGATGTTCATCTCCGCTGGCGCTTCGGTGCCCGGGGTCAACTGGAACTCTACCTCCACGCCGCTGAGGGTCATGCGTTGCAGCGGTTGGCTGATTTCCAGCGTCGGCGCTATCAGGCTGACGGTGGCATTGGCCGGCACCCCTTTGCCCAGGCCGGCATCCACCTGGCCGCGTGGCCCGCGGGGCAGTGGGGCGCCGTACATGTACTGGGCGCGGCGTTTCATGGCCGGACCGGCCAGCACGTTCTCGCCGATGGCATGCTCGAAGAAGCCTTCAGGTGCAATGACCTGGACCTTGCCGGCCTTGACGTCCGCCTCGTCGATCACCCCGCGCGCGCCGCCGAAGTGGTCGATGTGTGGGTGGGTGTAGATGAGCGTGGTCACCGGCTTGCGCGGGCGGTGCCGGAAATACATCTCAAGGCCAGCCCTGGCGGTTTCGACGGCCAGCAGCGGATCGAGCACGATCAGCCCGTCTTGGCCTTCGATGATGGTCATGTTGGCCAGGTCCAGGCCGCGAACCTGGTAGATGCCTTCGGTGACCTTGAACAGCCCGGCGATGGTGTTCAGCTGGGCGATGCGCCACAGGCTCGGGTTTACCGTGGCCGGGGCCTGCGCCGGGTCGAGAAAACGGTACTGGCCCAGGTCCCACACTGTCTTGCCATCGGCGGTCGCGACCGGCCCGTCGAAGCGCTCGATCAGCCCGCGCCGGGCCGCCTCGTAATCCCGGTGGTCATCGAAGGGCAGGCGTTGCAGCCATTGCTGGTTGCTGGCCTGGGTGGCCGGGGTGGCGTCCTTTGCCGCCGTAGTGGCCAGGCTCGGGAGGGGCGCCAGCAGGGCGAGCGCCAGCATCGACAGTGGGAAGCGCATGGTGTGTCCTTGTTGTTATCGGGGCGGACCACTGTAGGGGACCGGTTCGGGCACCGGCCAATACCAGAGCGGCATGGTTGCCATCGCATTTGCTGATGGCCTCAGGCAGGCGGGAGCTCCAGGATCTGCTCCACCAGCCAGGCAAGGGCGGGGTCGTGCCGGCGGTGGGTCAGGTGCACCAGTTCCAGCTCGAACGGCTCCAGGGCAAAGGGCAGTTCGTGCACCGTGAGGGGCAGCAACTTCGCGAACTGCTGTGCAAGTTGCCGCGGCAGCACCACGCACATCTCGGTGGCGGCAGCCAGATGCGCGGCTTGCAGGTAGTTGGGAGTGGTGTACGCAATTTGCCGGGTCAGGCCTTGTTCGGCCAGCCATTGGTCGACCATGCCCCGGGTCTGGCCACCGTGTACCCAGATATGCCGCAAGCCGAGGAACGCCTGAAGGTCCAGCGCCTGGTCCGGCGCCAGTTGCGGATGCTTCTGGCGCAGCGCGACTTGCAGGGTTTCACGCCGCCAGGGGCGACGGCTGAAGCGTGCCGGCACCTCGTCGAAGCGCCCCAGTACCAGATCGAGGTCGCCGCGGTCCAGCGCTTCGGCCGGCAGGTTGGGAGCCAGGTGCACCACATCGATGCGCAAGTGTGGGGCCAGTACCTGCAGGCGTGCCAGCAGCGGTGGCATGCACAGCTGTTCGACGAAGTCGGTGAGGGCGATGCGCAGTTGACGGTGGCTGCGCTGTGGCTCGAAGGCATCGCCGGTGGCCAGGGTCTGCTCGATCTGTTGCAGGGCCGCTCGAATCGGCCCTTCCAGTGCCAGTGCTCGCGGCGTAGGGCGCATGCGCCGGCCAACACGAACCAGCAGCGGGTCGCCCAGCTGGTCGCGCAGCCGCGCCAGGGCGTTGCTTACCGTGGGCTGGGTCAGGGCCAGTCGTTCAGCCGCCCGCGAGACATTTTGCTCGCGCAGCAGCATGTCGAAGACCCGTAACAGGTTCAGATCGAAGTTGGAAATATTCATGGCCAGAATATATGGCATACGAAATGGAAATTTCAAAAATACCTGCGGCCTGCTTAGGGTGATGCCTGTCCTCATACCTACAACAAGCAGGAGCGTTGCGCGTGAATACCCCCTTTCCGATCAACCAGGTGGCCGTGATAGGCGCAGGTACCATGGGCCGCGGCATCGTCATCAGCCTCGCCAGTGCCGGCCTGTCGGTGCTGTGGCTCGACAGCAACGCATCAGCCCTGGACGCTGGCCTGAGCATGGTCAGCCAGGCCTGGGCCCAGCAGGTGGAAAAGCAGCGTGTCACCCAGGCCGAGGCCGAAGCCTGCCTGGCGCGCGTGCAGGCGGTGGATGGCTACACCGCGCTGGCCCAGGCCGATCTGGTGATCGAGGCGGTGTATGAAAGCCTTGAACTCAAGCAGGAAATCTTCCGAGCCCTGGATCAGTACCTCAAACCTGAGGCGATCCTGGCCAGCAATACCTCGGCGCTGGACATCGACGCGATCGCGGCGGTGACCCAGCGACCGTCGCGGGTGCTGGGCCTGCATTTCTTCAGCCCCGCGCATGTCATGAAGCTGCTCGAGATAGTGCGCGGCGTGCACACCGACCAGGCGGTGCTCGATACCGCCCTGGCGCTGGGCGAACGCCTGGGCAAAGTGGCGGTAGTGGCCGGCAACTGCCCGGGTTTCATCGGTAACCGCATGCTGCGCAGTTATGTGGCCGAAGCGCGCAAGTTGCTGCTCGAAGGCGCGCTGCCGCACCAGGTGGATGCGGTGCTGCAACAGTTCGGTTTTGCCATGGGCCCGTTCCGCATGTACGACGTGGTAGGCATCGACCTGGAATGGCGCGCCCGTCAGCTGGCCAGGCAGGGTATGCACGATCCGCTGGTGCAAGTGGACAATGCGCTGTGCGATCTGGGCCGGCTGGGTCAGAAGACCGGGAAGGGCTATTACCGTTATGCACCTGGCAGCCGCCAGGCCGAGCATGACCCCGAGGTCGACGCCCTGGTGCTCAAGGTTTCCAACGACCTGGGTTACCGTCGCCGGGGCATCAGTGCGGAGGAAATCGTCGAGCGCTGCCTGCTGGCGCTGGTCAACGAGGGGGCCAGGATTCTGCAGGAAGGCATCGCTGCCGACAGCACCGACATCGACCGGGTGTGGCTCAACGGCTATGGCTTCCCGGCGGCCACTGGTGGCCCGATGCGCTGGGCCGATGACCAGGGTGCAGCATTCATCCTGGCCCGGCTGGAGTACCTGCAAAGCGTACTGGGCGAGCATTGGCGCCCGGCCGGCCTGCTCTACTCGATGGTGGCCAAGGGCAAGCGCTTCGACCAGCTGGCGGAGGCTCAGGCATGAATTACCAGGCTCCCTTGCGCGACATGCGCTTCGTGCTGCACGAACTGTTCGACGTTGCCGGCCATTGTCGGCAGCTGGGCATCGATCTGGACCGCGACACCCTCGACGGCATCCTGGAAGAGGCCGCGCGTTTTACCGGCGAAGTCGTCGCTCCTCTCAACCGCAACAGTGACGAGCAGGGCTGCCAGTTGGCCGGGGGGGAGGTCACCACGCCCGACGGTTTTCGCGACGCCTACCGGCAATACGTCGCCCATGGTTGGGCCAGCATGACCGGCCCGCAGGCTTACGGCGGACAAGGCCTGCCGCAAATGGCCTCGGCCAGTTTCCACGAAATGCTGATGGCCGCGTCGTTGTCGTTCCGCATCTATTCCGGCCTCACCGAAGGCGCCGTGCTGGCCCTGCATCGCCATGGCAGCCCGGCGCTGCAGCAGGCCTACCTGGCGCCCATGGTCAGTGGCGAGTGGGCCGGTACCATGTGCCTCACCGAACCGCAGGCCGGCACCGACCTGGCCTTGCTGCGCACCCGCGCCCAGCCGCAGGTCGACGGCTCCTATCGCATCACTGGCAGCAAGATCTTCATCAGTGGCGGCGAGCAGGACCTGACCGACAACATCATTCATCTGGTGCTTGCCCGCCTGCCCGATGCGCCTGCCGGGGTGCGGGGCATCAGCCTGTTCCTCGTGCCCAAGCTGCTGCCGGGTGGCGAGCGCAACGCGCTGGGTTGTGGTGCGCTTGAGCACAAGATGGGCATCAAGGGTGCCTCGACTTGCGTGATGAATTTCGACGGTGCCCTGGGATGGCTGGTGGGTGAGGCCAACCAGGGCCTGGCGTGCATGTTCACCATGATGAACGACGCCCGTTTCCAGGTCGGCCTGCAAGGGCTGGGCATTGCCGAGGCGGCTTTCCAGGGTGGCCTGGCCTATGCTCGCGAACGCTTGCAATCGCGCGCGCTGACAGGCCCGGTTGCGGCGGACAGGCCGGCCGATCCGATCATCGTCCACCCGGATGTGCGACGCATGCTGCTGACCCAGAAGGCCCTCACCGAGGGCTGTCGCATGCTGGCTATCTACACGGCCCGGCAGCTTGACCTGGAGCACGCAGCGGCGGGCGATCAGGCACGCCAGGGCGCAGCCCGACGGGCGGCGCTGCTGATCCCGATCGTCAAGGCGTTCTTCACCGATGTCGGGCAGGAGGTCGCCAGCCTGGGCGTGCAACTGTACGGCGGGCACGGCTATATCCGCGAGTGGGGCATGGAGCAATTGATGCGTGATAGCCGCATCACCCAGCTCTATGAAGGCACCAACGGCATCCAGGCTCTCGACCTTGTGCGCCGCAAGCTGCTGGGCGATGGCGGGGCCGAGCTGAACCTTCTGGTCGATGAACTGGCCCTGCAGGTCGAGGCGGCTGGTGCCGGTGGTGGTCTGCATGCCATGGCGACAGCGGTCGGGCAGCGCCTGGAGGAATGGCGCGCACTAGCCGGCCATGTCGTCGAGGCTTGCCAGCATGACCCCCAGGAAATGGGCGCGGTCTCGGTGGACTTCCTGGCTTACTCGGCCTATGTGCTGCTTGCCGCGTTGTGGCTGCAGGCGGCCATGCGCGCCGAGGCGGCCCTGGCGGGTGGCAGTGCCGAGACGGGTTTCTATCGGGCCAAGCTGCACGCGGCGCAGTTCTACTGGCGACGTGTCCTGCCCCGTGCCACCGCCCACCGTGAAGCCCTGCTGGGCGGTGCAGATTGCCTCATGGCGCTGCCAGCGAGCGACTTTGCCTTTTAGCGCTCGGCCAACGACGACACAAGGAGAGCCAGATGCAGCCTTTCAGTTTTGCCACTACCGGACAGATACTCTGCGAAGCGGGCGCGGTGCAGCGCCTTGCCACTCTGTGCCGCGAGCGCGGCGCACGGCGTGTGCTGATCGTCAGTGACCCCGGTATCGCCCGCCTGGGCATGCTCGATGACCTGCTGCCGGGGTTCACGACGGCCAAGGTCGGCGTGGCGATCTTCAGCGAGGTCACCGCCGACCCCAGCGAAGCCTGTGTGCTGGCGGCCACCCAGCGGGCCCGGCATATCGGCGCCGACCTGGTGGTAGGCTTTGGCGGCGGCAGTTCGATGGATGTCGCCAAGCTGGTCGCGCTGCTGGCTCATCGTGACTGTACCCAGCCGCTTGCCGAGCTCTATGGCATAGACAAGGCCAAGGGCCGGCGCTTGCCGTTGATCCAGGTGCCGACCACGGCCGGCACCGGTTCGGAGGTGACGCCAATCGCCATCGTCACCACCGGCGCCACCAGCAAGATGGGCATCGTCTCGCCCCTGCTGTTGCCGGACCTGGCGGTACTTGATGCCGTGTGCACCCTCGGCCTGCCCCCCGCGGTAACCGCTGCGACCGGCATCGATGCGATGGTGCATGCCATCGAAGCCTATACCAGCCGTCTCAAGCGCAACCCGCTGTCGAGCCTGCTGGCCCGCGAGGCGCTGCGGCTGCTGGCGGAGAACCTGGACCAGGCCGTGCACAACGGCGGCAACCTGGATGCGCGCCAGGCCATGCTGCTCGGCGCCTGCCTGGCCGGCCAGGCGTTTGCCAATGCCCCGGTGGCGGCGGTACACGCCCTGGCTTATCCGTTGGGTGGGCACTTCCACATTCCCCATGGCCTGTCCAACGCACTGGTGTTGCCACATGTGCTGCGCTTCAACCTGCCCGTCGCGGTGACGGACTATGCCCAGCTGGCGGTGCCCCTGTTGGGCGCGCGGTTGCAGCCTGGCGACCTGCACCGGCAGGCTGATCAGTTCGTCGAGGAACTGGCTGTGCTGGGCGCCCGCTGCGGTTTGCCTGGGCGACTGCGCGATGCCGATGTTCCGCGCCATCGCCTGCCGCAACTGGCAGAAGATGCCATGCAACAGCAGCGCCTGCTGGTCAACAACCCGCGTGAAGTCACCCAGGCCGATGCACTGGCCATCTACGAGGCGGCCTACTGATGAGCGTGCATCGGCAACGTGACTATTATCGGCACTTCACGCCCATCGCCAACCGCTGGCATGACAACGACGCCTATGGGCACGTGAACAACGTGGTCTATTACGGCTTTTTCGACAGCGCCGTGAACCGCCTGCTGATCGAGCAGGGCGGACTGGATATCCACCACGGCGCGGCGATTGCGCTGGTGGTCAGCTCGGCCTGCGACTACCAGTCGCCTGTAGCGTTTCCGCAGGACATCGAGGTGGGCCTGGCGGTAAACCGGCTGGGCAACACCTCGGTGCAATACCAGTTGGCCGTTTTCATCCAGTGCCAATCCCTGGCCTGTGCCACCGGACGCTTCGTCCATGTGTTCGTCGACCGGCAGGGTCGACGCCCAGTCCCGGTGCCTGCCCGTTTGCGGCAGGTGTTGAGCGAATTGCAGCCCTTGTCCCCTGAGGAATTTCGACCATGAAAGACGCCGTGATCGTAGCCACTGCCCGTACACCCATCGGCAAAGCCATGCGTGGCGCCTTCAACGACCTGAAAACCCCCAGCATGACAGCCGTCGCCATTCGCGCAGCCGTCGAACGGGCTGGTATCGAGCCGGCGCAAGTGGAGGACCTGGTGCTGGGTACCGCCATGCAGAGTGGTACTGCCGCTATCAACCCTGGGCGTCTTTCGGCGCTGGCAGCCGGTTTGCCGCAGTCGGTCAGCGGGCAGACCCTCGACCGCCAGTGTGCGTCGGGCCTGATGGCCATCGCCACAGCGGCCAAGCAGATCATTGTCGATGGCATGCAGGTGACCATCGGCGCCGGCCAGGAGCAGATCAGCCTGGTGCAGCAGGTGCACAACCAGCTTGCCAGCGAGGCCTGTGACCCTGCCGTGCTGCGCATGAGCGAACACGCCTACATGCCGATGCTGCAAACCGCCGAGTTCGTCGCCCGCCGCTATGGCATCAGCCGGGATGCGCAGGATGCCTACGCCTTGCAGTCGCAGCAACGCACTGCTGCGGCGCAGGCGGCGGGGTTGTTCGCCGATGAAATCGTACCCGTCACGGCACGCAGGAAGGTGGTCGACAAACTGACCGGTGCGGTGAGCCATGAGCAAGTCTGCCTCAGCCAGGACGAAGGCAACCGGCCGGCGACCACCCTGGCAGACCTGCAAGGGTTGAAGCCAGTTGTCGAAGGCGGCTGCGTGACGGCTGGCAATGCCAGCCAGCTGTCTGATGGCGCCAGTGCCTGCGTGCTGATGGAAGGCGCCCTGGCCGCCCGCTCGGGCAGGGCGCCGCTGGGGCTGTATCGTGGCATCGCCGTGGCTGGGCTTGCGCCTGAAGAAATGGGTATCGGCCCTGTGCTGGCGGTGCCCAGGTTGCTGCGCCAGCACGGCCTGACGGTGGACGACATCGGCCTGTGGGAGCTGAACGAGGCGTTCGCCTGCCAGGTACTCTACTGCGCCCAGCGCTTGCAGATAGACCCTGCGAAGCTGAACGTCAATGGCGGTGCCATCGCCATCGGCCACCCCTACGGCATGAGCGGGGCGCGGATGGTGGGGCATGCGCTTCTGGAGGGCAAGCGGCGCGGTGTGAAGTACGTGGTGGTGACCATGTGCGTTGGCGGCGGGATGGGCGCGGCGGGGCTGTTCGAAGTGCTGTAGCAAAGGTTTGTCTGGCCAGCCCCGGGGCTTGGGCCGGTCAAGGCGCGCCGAACAGCATCGTCCAGTAAACGCCGTTATCGCTACGCGAGTTTTCGGCAAAGGCCGCACCTACCTGGGTAAACATCGGGTTCATCAGGTTGGCGCAATGCCCGGGGCTGGTCAGCCAGCCTGCCATCGCCTTGCTCGGCGAGCCCTGGCCTGCGGCAATGTTCTCGCCGATCTGCCGCCCACGGTAGCCGGCATCCCATGCCCGATCCGCGGGCAGATCACCGTCGAGGTCGCGGTGCGCGAAAAAATTGTCGTTGGCCATCGCCCGGCTGTGGCGCTGCGCCGCCGTTCCCAGGGCGGTGTTCCAGGTCAACGGGCGTGCAGCGGCAAAGCGCTTGCGACCACACAGGCGCGGCTTCGCCCGTGCAGCGTTCACCTGTGCCAGCAACGCGTTGCTTGCCGATCGCCTATCGTCAAGCTGGGCATCGAGCAGGGGCCGAGCCAGCAGCACCCGCCATTCATTGCGTGAGCGACTGACGCCGATATCGGCATATTGGCTATCGAGCAGGGCTGCGCAGTAGTCGCTGCGGAGCATGTCAAAGGCCTCCTCGGCATCTCGCGCGCCGACCAGGCGGATGGCCCGCACCTTCACCGCATGATAACCCGCAGCCTTCAATCCTTCCCGCAAACCCCCGCTGTAGCCGACCGGCAACGCCAGTTTCGGTTTCTGCACCAGCGGTGTCGAGCCCCGGACAATGCGCCGCTCGCAGCGCTGTGGCTGGGTGCGATAGTCGTTGATGGCTGCCACCAGTTGCCTCTCCCCGCTGGCATGGGCGGGGTTGGCAAACAGTGGAAGTAAAGGAATGAAGCAGAGCGAGACAAAGGGGAAGCGACGGACTGCTTGGCGCATGGGGGAATGGCTCTGGTGGATAACGACGGCAAGACCGATTTGAAAGCTCGGCTAAGACTGTGCGGCTCAATACAGGTTCACGTGTACGGAGTACAATTTTTCGCGGGTACTCAACGTGAATGCTGCAACAAGGTAAACCGCAATGACACAAGCTACCGATCAGGCTTTTTACGACCGCGCGGATGCGCATATCGAACTGGCGAACCAGCAGATCGAGAAAATCGAAGACCTGGGCAAGGTCAGTGCCTCGCTGACCTTCGGCGCCTCGCGCTTCAATGCCTGGATGAGTGCCCGCAGTTTCAAGACCAGTGCCGAACTGGCTGCCGCGCGGGAAGAGTTGTTGAAGTATTTCTGCGAGCAGTACCGGATGATGCTCGAGGACAACCTGGACGAGCACATCGAGCATTTTGACCGGTATGTGCTGGGCAAAGGCGACTGAGCCATGGGGGCGCGATCTCATGGAGCTGCACAAGGCTCATTGAATTAGCAGGGGCCCTGTGGGAGCGGCTTTAGCCGCGAACACCGGCGCAGCCGGTGCCATGCACCGCGTTGGATTCTTCGCGGGTGAACCCGCTCCCACAGGGTACGCGGACCGCTTGCGAATTCAGTCCTCTACCCGCCAGCGCAGCCTTACCGGGCCTTTTTTTCCAGAATCCGCGGCCCGGTACCTTCCTTGCCCAGCACATCCTCGGGGTTACGCAGTGGGCAATCTTCCAGCGACAGGCAGCCACAACCAATGCAGTTGTCCAGGCTGTCGCGCAACGCTTCCAAGGTGCGAATGCGGGCGTTCAGGTCTTCGCGCCAGGCGGTCGACATCTCACTCCATTGCGCTGCCGTGAGCTTGCTGTTGGGCGCATAGCGGCTGAAGGCCTGCTTGATCTCCTCAAGCGCAATACCCGTGCGCTGCGCCACCTTGATGATGGCCAGCGTGCGCAGCACCAGTGAAGGATAGCGGCGCTGGTTACCCGCCGTACGGACGCTGGCGATCAGCCCCTTGGTTTCGTAGAAGTGCAGCGCAGACACCGCCACGCCGCTGCGCTTGGCCACTTCCCCTACCGTTAGCATCCGTGTGTTGTCCGCTGCCATGCCTGTTGACCTCAAGTTAACTCGAGCTTTTATAGTCCTGCCCGATCTTCCCCGCAACCGCTTTTCCTGATGATCGGAGCACTGCATGAACAAAAGGACGTTACTGGCCTGGGCTGGCGCTGTTGCAGGTGTGCTGGCCGCTGCCTATGCATTGGTCGGCAGTGGCTCGGCGCCGCCGGCTACGGCGGCATGGCCGGCGACCAAGGTGGCGCTGGCCACGGCCGAGCAAGTGCAGCTGGCACGGCAGAACTTTGCCTCGGGGGAACTGGAGGCGGTCAACCAGGTACAGGTGGCGGCCGAGACGGCGGGGCGCATCACCCGCATCGCCTTCGAGTCGGGACAATGGGTGAGTGCAGGGCAATTGCTGGTACAGCTGAACGATGCCCCGGAGCAGGCCCAGCGTGTGCAGTTGCGGGCCAGGCTACGCAATGCCGAAGTGGTGCTGCAGCGCAGCCGCAAGCTGCGCGCGGTGAACGCCGTGTCACAGGAGCTGCTCGACAATGCGGCCACCGCCGTGGACGTGGCCAGCGGGGAGCTGCAGCATGTCGAGGCGCTGATCGCGCAGAAGGCAATACGCGCGCCGTTTGCCGGCAAGCTCGGCATTCGCCGGGTGCATCAGGGCCAGTACCTGAGCGCCGGTGAGACCATCGCCAGCCTGGCCGACATCAGCCAGCTGCACGTCAATTTTTCCTTGGGCGAACAAGCCGCCCCCGAAGTGCACGTGGGGCAACTGCTGGCGCTGACGGTGGATGCGGTGCGCGGGCAGGACTTCCAGGCCCGGGTGGTCGCGGTGGACCCGGTGGTGAGCAAGGCACGCCTGGTGCAGGTGCAGGCGGCCTTGCCGAACTCGGGCGGGCAGTTGCAGCCGGGCATGTACGCCGGCGTGCGCCTGGATGCCGCGCAGCCGTCAAGCGTGCTGGCCGTGCCGGAAACCGCGATCACCTACACCGCCTACGGGCAGACGGTGTTCGTCGCTACCCGGGACCCGGAACAGGGCACCCGGGTCAGCCGGGTGCGGGTGACTACTGGTGAGCGCTGGCAGGGCCGGGTGGAGATCACCTCAGGCCTGGCGCCCGGTGACCAGGTGGTGGTGTCCGGCCAGTTGAAACTGAGCGACGGCATGCCGGTCGAGCCTGTGGCGCAGGACAGCCTGCAGGCCAGCCAGGGAGGGCGGCAATCGTGAAGTTCACTGACCTCTTTGTCCGCCGCCCGGTGCTGGCGCTGGTGGTCAGCAGCCTGATCATCCTGCTGGGGCTGTTTGCCATGGGCAAGCTGCCGATCCGCCAGTACCCGCTGCTGGAAACCTCCACCATCACCATCAGCACCGAGTACCCGGGCGCCTCTGCCGAGCTGATGCAAGGCTTCGTGACCCAGCCGATCACCCAGGCGGTGTCGTCGGTCGAGGGCATCGACTACCTGTCCTCGTCGTCGCAGCAGGGGCGCAGCCTGATCACCTTGCGCATGGTGCTCAATCGCGATTCGACCCAGGCGCTTGCCGAGACCATGGCCAAGGTCAACCAGGTGCGCTATCGCCTGCCGGAAAAGGCCTACGACCCGGTGGTGGAGCTGTCGGCAGGTGACTCCACGGCGGTGGCCTACGTGGGCTTTGCCAGCGAAACCTTATCGATACCCGAACTGAGCGATTACCTGTCGCGGGTGGTGGAACCGCAGTTCTCCGGCATCGACGGTGTGGCCAAGGTGCAGTCGTTCGGCGGGCAGCGATTGGCCATGCGCCTGTGGCTGGACAGCGAGCAGATGGCCGGGCGCGGGGTGACGGCCGCCGACGTGGCGCAGGCGGTGCGTGCCAACAACTACCAGGCGACGCCGGGGCAGGTGCGTGGGCAGTACGTGCTGGCCGATATCCAGGTGGACACCGACCTGACCCGGGTCGAGGACTTCCGCGAGCTGATCATCCGCAACGATGGCACCGACCTGGTGCGCCTGCGCGATGTCGGCACCGTCGAGCTGAGCGCGGCCGCCACACAGACCAGCGCCACCATGGACGGCAAGCCCGCCGTGCACCTGGGGCTGTTCCCCACCCCAACCGGCAACCCGCTGGTGATCGTCGAGGGTATTCGCCAGCTGCTGCCGCAGATCCGCCAGACCCTGCCACCCGGGGTGGAGGTGGCGCTGGCCTACGAGACCGCACGCTTCATCGACGCCTCGATCGACGAGGTGCTGCGTACCCTGGTGGAAGCCATGCTGATCGTGGTGCTGGTCATCTGGCTGTGCCTGGGTTCGCTGCGCAGCGTGGTGATCGCGGTGGTGGCCATCCCGCTGTCGATGCTCGGCGCGGCAGGCCTGATGCTGCTGTTCGGCTTCAGCCTGAACCTGCTGACCTTGCTGGCGATGGTGCTGGCCATCGGCCTGGTGGTGGACGACGCCATCGTGGTGGTGGAGAACGTGCACCGCCATATCGAAGAGGGCAAGTCGCCGGTTGCCGCGGCGCTGGCCGGGGCGCGGGAAATCGCCGGGCCGGTGATCGCCATGACCCTGACCCTGGCCGCCGTATACGCGCCGATCGGCTTGATGGGCGGGCTGACCGGCACGCTGTTCCGTGAGTTTGCCCTGACCCTGGCGGGGGCGGTGATCGTGTCCGGCATCGTCGCGCTCACCCTGTCGCCGGTGATGAGTTCGCTGTTGTTGCAACCCGGCCAGCAGCATGGCGCCATGGCCAACATGGCCGACCGCCTGTTCGGCATGCTGACCGGGGCCTATGGGCGAGCACTTGCCTACACCCTGTCGCATCGCTGGATCAGTGGTGGTGTGGCGCTTCTGGTGTGCCTGAGCCTGCCTTGGCTATACCTGCTGCCGCAGCGCGAACTGGCCCCGCCCGAGGACCAGGCGGCGGTGCTGACGGCCATCAAGTCGCCGCAGCATGCCAGCCTGGATTATGTGGAGCGCTTTGCCCTGAAACTGGACCAGGTGATGAAGTCCCTCGCCGAAACCACCGACACCTGGATCATCAACGGCACCGACGGCCCGGCCGCCAGTTTCGGCGGCATCAACCTCAGCGCCTGGCAGGTTCGCGAGCGTTCCGCCGCGCAGGTGCAGGCGCAGTTGCAGCAGGCCGTGGCGGACATCGAGGGCAGCAGCATCTTCGCCTTCCAGGTGGCCTCGCTGCCGGGCTCCAGCGGTGGCTTGCCGGTGCAGATGGTGTTGCGCAGCGCACAGGACTACCCCGAGCTGTACCAGACCATGGAGATGATCAAGCAGCGCGCCCGCGACAGCGGCCTGTTCAGCGTGGTGGACAGCGACCTCGACTACAACAACCCGGTGGTCAAGGTGCGCATCGACCGCGCCAAGGCGGCCAGCCTGGGCATCAGCATGCAGGCTATCGGCGAGTCGCTGGGCGTGCTGGTGGGCGAACAGTACCTCAACCGCTTCGCCCTGTTCGGGCGCTCCTACGACGTGATCCCGCAAAGCATCCAGGACCAGCGCCTGACACCGGCTGCGCTGAACCGCCAGTACGTGCGTGCCGAAAACGGCAGCCTGGTGCCGCTGGCCACGGTGGTGCACCTGGACATCGAAGTGGCGCCCAACCGCTTGCTGCAGTTCGACCAGCAGAACGCCAGTACCCTGCAGGCGATCCCGGCGCCCGGTGTGTCGATGGGTAATGCCGTGGCATTTCTCGAACAGCTTGCCGCCGAACTGCCACCTGGCTTCAGCCATGACTGGCAATCGGAGTCGCGCCAGTACGTGCAGGAGGGCTTTGCCCTGATGTGGGCGTTTCTCGCCGCCCTGGTGGTGATCTACCTGGTGCTGGCCGCGCAGTACGAAAGCCTGGTGGACCCGCTGATCATCCTGGTGACCGTGCCACTGTCGATCTGCGGTGCGCTGCTGCCGCTGGCGCTGGGCTGGGCCACGCTGAACATCTACACGCAGATCGGCCTGGTGACCCTGATCGGCCTGATCAGCAAGCACGGCATCTTGATGGTGGAGTTTGCCAACGAGATCCAGGTGCGTGACAACCTCGACCGTGCCGCCGCCATCGTCCGCGCCGCGCAGATACGCCTGCGGCCGGTGCTGATGACCACGGCGGCGATGACCTTCGGCGTGCTGCCGCTGCTGTTTGCCAGCGGCGCCGGGGCCAACAGCCGCTTTGGCCTGGGGGTGGTGATCGTGTGCGGGATGCTGGTGGGGACCTTGTTTACCCTGTTTGTGCTGCCGACGATCTATGCCTTGCTGGCGCGAGACCATCGGGTGACCACGGTGCGGGGGCAGCAGTTGGCGGAGGCTGAGCGGGTGCTGGACATGTGAGGTAAACCTGGCCACATGCGCGATCCCTGTAGGAGCGGCCTTGTGTCGCGATAGGGCCGCTCCTACAGGGATCGCGCAAGTTTTGGGATATCGAGCATGGCGCTGGTTTGATCAGCCAGGCGACCGATCGCGGCGTATCTGGGTGACGAGGGTAAAGCGATCATCCGGGTGCACCGTCTCGGAAACCGCCATCAGGTCGCCGTTTTCCTCTCGGTAATGGCGAATGATCTTCAGCCCCGGCGCGCCTGCCTCGGCCTTCAGCACCCTGGCCATTTCCGCGGTCAGCAGCACTGCCCGCACCTGCTGGTCGACCACCGCGATCGCCCGGCCATAGTGCTGCTCGATCAGCCCCGCAATCAGTTGGTCGGGGTGCTCGCGGGCCAACTCGATGACCTCGGCATAGTCGCGCTGCGCGTACACATCGGTCCAGCACAGCGGCGCCGTGTTGTGCACGCGGTCGACACGGATGCTCGACACGCAGAAGTAGTGCTCGCCCGGAACCAGCCCCAGCCGCGCCGCCTCGCTCAGGTCGGCGACGAAGTGGCGCACGTCCTGGATTTCCCGTTGCTGGGTTTCCGCCAGGTGCGCCAGGTCCGCCACGCTGGCCAGTGACTGCGAATAGCCACCGCGCGGGCTGCTGGCCTCCACCCGGGTACCCACGCGCTTGCGCCGCGATACCAGCCCTTGGTTGAGCAACTGGTTGATCGCCGCGCGCACCGTGTGTCGGCTCACATCGTAAAGGTCGCACAGCTCGAACTCGGTCGGCAGCAGGCTGCCCACCGGGTAGCGGCCGCTGGCAATACCTTCCATCAAGTCCTTTGCCACGGTGGTGTAGCGCGTCGGATTCATACCTTTGGTCTGTCTCGCGAAGTAGCCCCGGAAATCAAGCCTGTGCGGGCAGGCTCATATGCAGCAAGGGGAACGGCCGGCCTTCGCCATCCAGCGGTGAGCGGCCGGTCTGGATGAAACCGTAGTGCCGGTAGAACCCCACTGCCTGCGGGTTCTGCTCGTTGACATCGACGCTCATAACGTTGTGCTTCTGGCGGCCGAAATCCAGCAGCGCGCGGCCAATGCCCTGGCCATGGCGCTCGGGGGCGACAAAGAGCATTTCCACGTGGTTGCCATTGAAGCCAATGAAACCAAGTGGGCGGTCTTCGGTGTCAACCGCAACCCAGAGCTCGACGGCCTGGAAGTAGACGTCGCGCAATTGCGGCAGCAGCGCGTCGATGTCGGACGCTTGCAGAAAGTGGTGCGTGGCGCGCACGGCGCGCAGCCAGATATCGAGCAGTTGCGGATGATCTGCAGCGATGCTTTGGCGGATGATCATGGAGTGATGCCTGGTCGGTGTATGGCTGCGGGGTCGGGAGGAAGAAAAAGGGTACCCGGATTGTAGGTGGCGGGGCAATGACGGTGGGGCAGGGCATCAGCTGATGCGTTGCCCGGGCTGGCCCTTTCGCGGGTAAACCGCTCCCACAAGCAAGCACTGCCCTCGAGCCCGGCGCCGTACCTGTGGGAGCGGGTTTACCCGCGATATCAGAAGCCCGCCTCCAGGCCCAGCAGGTCCTGCACCGTCTGCCTGCGGCGAATCATCCGTAGCGCCCCATCCTCGATCAGGAACTCCGGCAGCAATGGCCGGCTGTTGTAGTTCGACGACATCGACGCGCCATAGGCCCCGGCGTCGTGGATCACCAGCAGGTCACCCACCTGCGCCTGGGGCAGGTCGTGCGGGGTCAGTTCCTGGTCATCCTGGGTAAACACATCGCCCGACTCGCACAGCGGCCCGGCCACCACGGTCGGCTGCCGTGGGCGGTCGACCGGCTGGCCGTCGGCGTCGAGCAGGGTCATGCGGTGGTAGGCCCCGTACATCGCCGGGCGCATCAGGTCGTTGAAACCGGCGTCGATCATGACGAAGGTATTGCGGC
Organism: Pseudomonas sp. XP1; assembly: GCF_053557675.1. NCBI lineage: Bacteria > Pseudomonadati > Pseudomonadota > Gammaproteobacteria > Pseudomonadales > Pseudomonadaceae > Pseudomonas > Pseudomonas sp. XP1. The sequence goes on from NZ_JBNRIJ010000022.1 coordinate 62,369, forward strand.
CCACCTGCTTCACGGCGCGTACCTCGGCCACCAGGTAGCCCGATTCCGCCACCAGGAAGCGCCCTGGCTCGATCTCCATGCGCACGGGGTGGCCCAGCATCGCCTCGATCTCTTTGCGGGCCACGGCCCAGGTCTGGGCGTAGCGTTGCAGGTCGACCGGCTTGTCGCTGCTGCGGTACGGGGTGGAAAGCCCGCCGCCAATGGAAAACGCTTCGATGTCCACGCCTAGGCGGCCGATCAGCTCGATCATCGAGCGGGCCACTTGCTCCAGGTGCTGATAATCCACCCCCGAGCCGATGTGCATGTGCACCCCTACCAGGTGCAGGCCATGGGTTTTTACGCAGGCCAGCGCTTCGCCCAGCTCTTCGTGCCAGATGCCGTGCTTGCTGTTCTCGCCACCGGTGTTGGTCTTGCGGCTGTGGCCATGGCCGAAGCCGGGGTTGATGCGGATCCACACGCGGTGACCGGGCGAGCGTTCACCCAGTTGGCGCAGCATGTCGATGGAACCGGCGTTGACTTCGATCTTCGAGGCCACCACCCGCTCCAGGGTCGGCCGGTCCAGCGCGTCGCAGGTCAGCACCACGCCGGCAGGGTCGCCATCCACGCTTGCGCCCGCGGCAAAGGCCCGCTCCATTTCGCCCAGCGACACTGCGTCCAGCACCAGGCCGTGGGCGCGCATCAGGCGCAGCACATGCAGGTTGGGGTTGGCCTTCTGGGCGAAGCGCACGGTATCGAACACTTTCAGCTGTTCGACGCGCTCGGCGATGGTGCCGGCGTCATAGGCCCATAGCGGCGAGCCGTGCTGGCGGACAGCCTCGGCCAGAAGAGTGAAGGGTGCAGTCATGGTGGCGCTACTCATATAAGGAAGGCCACGAGAATGAGCCAAAGCAGGAATTCAGAAAAATAGCTATTTTTCTGTCAGCCATTCATATCTGATATGACTATTGCCGACTTGCCAGGTGTTGCCGTGAAACTGTCCGTCCGCCATATCGAAGTGTTTCGCGCCATCATGGCCGCTGGCAGCGTCACCGGTGCGGCGCGCTTGCTGTTTACCTCGCAGCCCACTGTCAGCCGCGAACTTGCGCGGCTGGAGCAGGTGACCGGGCTGAACCTGTTCGAGCGCGAAGGCGGCCGTCTGGTGCCGACGGCCCAGGCGCTGCTGTTGATCGAGGAGGTTGAGCGGGCCTACGTAGGGCTGGAGCGCATCGACCGCTTTGCCCAGGCCATCCGCAATTTCGAGCAGGGTCGGTTGGCCATTACCTGCCTGCCGCTATTTTCCCAGACCTTGCTGCCCAAGGCTTGCCAGCGCTTTCACCAACAGCACCGGGGCGTGAGCGTGAGTATCCTGGCGCAGGAGTCGCCGTTGCTGGAGGAGTCGCTGGTTGCCCAGCAGCATGACCTGGGCCTGACCGAGGTAGAGCAGATACCGCGTGGCGCCTACGGCGAATTGCTGTTCAGCGCCAACATGGTGTGCGTGCTGCCCGACGGGCACCCGTTGCAGGCAAGGGCCGAGCTGGAGCTGAGCGATTTCCACGAGGTCGACTTCATCAACCTGGCCAGCCTGGACACCTACCGGCAGCGCCTGGACCAGCACTTTCGCGCGGCGGGGGTGAACCGCCGCACGGTCATCGAAACCACCAGTGCTGCCTCGGTGTGCGCCATGGTCAGGCAAGGCCTGGGGGTGGCGATCATCAACCCGCTGAGCGGGCTGGAAGCGGCGCAGGGCGGGTTGCCGATCCGGCGGTTGCGGGTGTCCGTGCCGTACCAGGTGATGCTGATCAGGCCGGACCACCGGCCGGCATCGGCGGCGGTGGAGCCGTTTTGCCAGGCGTTGCGGGTGCAGGCCCGGGAGATGCAGCAGGCGCTGGCATGATCGTTGTGGGGGAACTGCCTTGCACAAAACCTAAAAACTGGCGCGATCACTGTGGGAGCGGGCAAGCCCGCGAAGCAGGCGACGCGATGGATGGCACCGGCTGTGCCGGTGTTCGCGGGCATGCCCGCTCCCACAGGGGCAGCGCCGGTATTCAGTTCGTCACAGCTCGCAGACGAACGTGCCGGTCCCGGCCAGGATGTTCTCCAGGGTTTCCTTCACTTCATCCATGTCACTCAACTCGCTGGTCAGGTTGATCTCCAGCACCTCATCGCCCTTCAGCGCATCCCGGTCGCCGGCCGCCACTTCGATCAGCAGGCGCTTGGCGCTCAGGGTCACTTTCAGGCCATCCAGCGTCGACGGCTCATCATCCAGGGTCAGGTCGACGGTGTCTTCGTCCGGGTAGCGGGTCAGCAGGAACATCTGACCCTTGTCGCTGTGGCAGCACAGGGTCGCCATGTTGTCTTCCTCGTCATCGCAAGGGGTGGCGAACAGAAGGGCAGTATTGATTTGCATGGACAAGGCTCGGATCAAAGGAAACGGAAGGGAATTCTGACAGTCTTGCCTACAGGCATAAACGTAAAGTTACCGCCCCTTGACCGAAATTGTCGCAGCGCTGCAAGCCTTGATGACCAATCAGTCGTTAAGCTTCGGCGAGCCCTGGGCGTGCCTGCGCACGTTCAACGCCTGGTTTTACCGTCCGCCTTGCCACGGGTTGGCTATCGTTGATCCGTACACGGCGCACGCAGCGACGCTTCAACTATTACAAAGCCCAAGCGGAGTACCACAGATGGCGTTCTTCACCGCAGCCAGCAAAGCCGACTTCCAGCATCAACTGCAAGCGGCCCTGGCGCAGCACATCAGCGAACAGTCCCTGCCACAAGTCGCGCTGTTCGCCGAGCAATTCTTCGGCATCATCTCTCTGGACGAACTCACGCAACGCAGGCTTTCCGACCTGGCCGGCTGCACCCTGTCAGCCTGGCGCATCATCGAGCGTTTCGACCCCGAATACCCGCAAGTACGGGTGTACAACCCCGATTACGAACGCAATGGCTGGCAATCGACCCACAGCGTGGTCGAAGTGCTGCACCACGACCTGCCGTTCCTGGTCGACTCGGTACGCACCGAGCTCAACCGCCGCGGCTACAGCATCCACACCCTGCAGACCACCGTGCTCAGCGTGCGCCGCGGCGCCAAGGGCGAGCTGCTTGAACTGCTGCCCAAGGGCACCCAGGGCGAGGGCGTACGTCATGAGTCGCTGATGTACCTGGAGATCGACCGTTGCGCCAACGCCGCCGAGCTGACGGTACTGGCCCGCGAGATCGAGCAGGTGCTGGCCGAGGTGCGGGTGGTGGTGGCCGACTTCGAACCGATGAAGGCCAAGCTGCGTGAAGTGGTGGCGGAGGTGGAGCAAACCGCCTTTGGCCCGGCGCAGAACGAAAAGGGCGAGGTCAAGGCTTTCCTCGAGTGGCTGCTGGACAACCACTTCACCTTCCTGGGCTATGAAGAATTCACTGTCAAGGGCGATGCCGATGGTGGCCAGATGGTCTACGACGAGCAGTCGTTCCTCGGCCTGCCGCGCCGCTTGCGCGTGGGCCTGACGAGCGACGAGCTGCGCATCGAAGACTATGCCGTGGCCTACCTCAATGAACCGTTGCTGCTGTCGTTCGCCAAGGCCGCGCTGCCAAGCCGCGTACACCGCCCGGCCTATCCGGACTACGTGTCGATCCGCCAGCTGGACGCCGACGGCAAGGTGATCAAGGAACACCGCTTCATGGGCCTGTATACCTCGTCGGTGTACGGCGAAAGCGTGCATGCCATCCCTTATATCCGGCAGAAGGTCACCGAAATCGAGCGCCGCTCGGGCTTCGATCCCAAGGCCCACCTGGGCAAGGAACTGGCCCAGGTGCTGGAAGTGCTGCCGCGCGACGACCTGTTCCAGACCCCGGTCGACGAGCTGTTCAGCACCGTCATGTCGATCGTGCAGATCCAGGAACGCAACAAGATCCGCGTGTTCCTGCGCAAGGACCCGTACGGCCGCTTCTGCTACTGCCTGGCCTATGTACCGCGGGAAATCTACTCCACCGAAGTGCGGCAGAAGATCCAGCAGGTGCTGATGGAGCGCCTGAAGGCCAGCGACTGCGAGTTCTGGACCTTCTTCTCCGAATCGGTGCTGGCCCGTGTGCAGCTGATTCTGCGGGTAGACCCGAAAAACCGTATCGACATCGACCCGCAGCAGCTGGAACGCGAAGTGATCCAGGCCTGCCGCTCGTGGCATGACGACTACTCGGCGCTGGTGGTCGAAAACTTCGGCGAAGCCCAGGGCACCAATATCCTCGCCGACTTCCCCAAAGGTTTCCCGGCTGGTTACCGCGAGCGCTTCGCCGCGCACTCGGCGGTGGTCGACCTGCAGCACGTGCTGAACCTGTCGGAAAGCAAGCCGCTGGCGATGAGCTTCTACCAGCCGCTGACCCAGGTCGGCGAGCGTACCCTGCACTGCAAGCTGTACCACGCCGACACCCCGCTGGCGCTGTCCGACGTGCTGCCGATCCTGGAAAACCTCGGCCTGCGCGTACTCGGCGAGTTCCCGTACCGCCTGCGCCATGCCAGTGGCCGCGGCTACTGGATCCACGACTTCGCCTTCACCTACAGCGAAGGCCTGAGCCTGGACATCCAGCAGCTCAACGACACCCTGCAGGATGCCTTCATCCACATCGTCCGCGGCGATGCCGAGAACGACGCCTTCAACCGCCTGGTGCTCACCGCCGGCCTGCCATGGCGCGATGTGGCGCTGTTGCGCGCCTATGCCCGTTACCTGAAGCAGATTCGACTGGGCTTCGACCTTGGCTACATCGCCAGCACCCTGAACAACCACACCGACATCGCCCGCGAGCTGACCCGGTTGTTCAAGACCCGCTTCTACCTTGCGCGCAAGCTCACCCAGGAGGACCTGGATGACAAGCAACTGCGCCTGGAACAAGCCATCCTGACAGCGCTGGACGACGTGCAGGTGCTCAACGAAGACCGCATCCTGCGTCGCTACCTGGACCTCATCAAGGCCACCCTGCGCACCAACTTCTACCAGCCGGATGCCAACGGCCAGAACAAGTCGTACTTCAGCTTCAAGTTCAACCCCAAGCTGATCCCCGAGCTGCCCAAGCCGGTGCCCAAGTTCGAGATCTTCGTCTACTCGCCACGGGTCGAGGGCGTGCACCTGCGCTTCGGCAACGTCGCCCGCGGCGGCTTGCGCTGGTCCGACCGCGAGGAAGACTTCCGCACCGAGGTGCTGGGCCTGGTTAAAGCCCAGCAGGTGAAGAACTCGGTGATCGTACCGGTCGGCGCCAAGGGCGGCTTCCTGCCGCGCCGCCTGCCGCTGGGCGGCAGCCGCGACGAGATCGCGGCCGAAGGCGTGGCGTGCTACCGCATCTTCATTTCCGGCCTGCTCGACATCACCGACAACCTCAAGGACGGTGGCGTGGTGCCGCCGGCCAACGTGGTACGCCACGATGATGACGACCCGTACCTGGTGGTGGCGGCCGACAAAGGCACCGCGACCTTCTCCGACATCGCCAACGGCATTGCCATCGACTATGGCTTCTGGCTGGGCGATGCCTTCGCCTCGGGCGGTTCGGCCGGTTACGACCACAAGAAGATGGGCATTACCGCGCGCGGCGCCTGGGTTGGCGTGCAGCGCCACTTCCGCGAGCGCGGCATCAATGTGCAGGAAGACCCGATCACCGTCATTGGCATCGGGGACATGGCCGGCGACGTGTTCGGCAACGGCCTGCTGATGTCCGACAAGCTGCAGCTGGTGGCTGCCTTCAACCACCTGCACATCTTCATCGACCCGAACCCGGAGCCAGCCGCAAGCTTTGCCGAGCGCAAGCGCCTGTTCGACCTGCCGCGTTCGGCCTGGAGCGACTACGACACCAGCATCATGTCCGAAGGCGGCGGGATCTTCCCGCGCAGTGCCAAGAGCATCGCCATCAGCCCGCAGATGAAAGAGCGCTTCGCCATCGACGCCGACCGCCTGACCCCGACCGAGCTGCTCAATGCTCTGCTCAAGGCACCGGTAGACCTGCTGTGGAACGGTGGCATCGGTACTTACGTCAAGGCCAGCACCGAGAGCCACGCCGACGTCGGCGACAAGGCCAACGACGCGCTGCGGGTCAATGGCAACGAACTGCGCTGCAAGGTGGTGGGCGAGGGCGGCAACCTGGGCATGACCCAGCTTGGCCGGGTCGAGTTCGGCCTGCATGGCGGCGCCACCAACACCGACTTCATCGACAACGCCGGCGGCGTGGACTGCTCCGACCACGAGGTCAACATCAAGATCCTGCTCAACGAAGTGGTGCAGGGTGGCGACATGACCGAGAAGCAGCGTAACCAGCTGCTGGGCAGCATGACCGACGAAGTGGCCGGCCTGGTGCTGGGCAACAACTACAAGCAGACCCAGGCGTTGTCACTGGCGGCTCGCCGCGCCCGCGAGCGGATTGCCGAGTACAAGCGCCTGATGGCCGACCTGGAGGCCCGTGGCAAGCTGGACCGCGCCATCGAGTTCCTGCCGTCCGAGGAGCAGTTGGCCGAGCGCCTGGCCGCCGGCCAGGGCCTGACCCGCGCCGAACTTTCGGTGCTGATCTCGTACAGCAAGATCGACCTCAAGGAACAGCTGCTCAAGTCGCTGGTGCCGGACGACGATTACCTGACCCGCGACATGGAAACCGCCTTCCCGCCGTCGCTGGTCAGCAAATTCGCCGACTCCATGCGCCGCCACCGCCTGAAGCGCGAAATCGTCAGCACCCAGATCGCCAACGATCTGGTCAACAACATGGGCATCACCTTCGTCCAGCGCCTGAAAGAGTCGACCGGCATGAGCCCGGCCAACGTGGCCGGAGCCTATGTGATCGTGCGCGATATCTTCCATCTGCCGCACTGGTTCCGCCAGATCGAGGCACTGGACTACCAGGTGCCGGCGGAAATCCAGCTGACCCTGATGGACGAACTGATGCGCCTGGGCCGCCGTGCCACCCGCTGGTTCCTGCGCAGCCGCCGCAACGAGCAGGACGCCGGGCGCGACACCGCGCACTTCGGGCCGAAGATCGCGCAACTGGGGCTCAAGCTCGACGAGTTGCTCGAAGGCCCGACTCGCGAGCGCTGGATGGTGCGCTACCAGGGCTTCGTCGAGGCTGGTGTACCGGAGTTGCTGGCGCGCATGGTGGCTGGCACTACCCACCTGTACACCCTGTTGCCGATCATCGAGGCCTCGGATGTTACTGGCCATGATCCGGCGCAGGTGGCCAAGGCGTTCTTCGCCGTGGGCAGCGCGCTGGACCTGACCTGGTACTTGCAGGAAATCAGCAACCTGCCGGTGGAAAACAACTGGCAGGCGCTGGCCCGCGAGGCGTTCCGCGACGACATCGACCTGCAGCAGCGGGCGATCACCATCTCGGTACTGCAGATGGCCGATGCGCCGGAAGACATGGACGCCCGCGTGGCGCTGTGGGCCGAGCAGCACCGGGTGATGGTGGAACGCTGGCGCGCCATGCTGGATGACCTGCGCAATGCCACCGGTACCGACTATGCGATGTACGCGGTGGCCAACCGCGAGCTGGTCGACCTGGCCATGAGCGGGCAGGCGGCGGTGGTGCCGTCCTGAGCTTCATGAGGCGGTAGAAGAAAGCCCCGGCAGTGATGCCGGGGCTTTTTTGTATTCCTGGGCCGGCCTCTTCGCGGGTGAACCCGCTCCCACAGAGGTATGGCGAGCCTTGGGTGCGGTGAGGTCCCTGTGGGAGCGGGTTTACCCGCGAAGAGGCCGGTACAGGCTTACTTGAACCTGCGCTCCACGCCTTTCTCCACCAGAATCTTCGCCGAAATCTCCTCCACCGAAAAATGCGTGGAATTGATGTTGGGAATGTTCTCCCGGCGGAACAGGTTCTCCACCTCGCGCACTTCGAACTCGCACTGGGCAAAGCTGGAATAGCGGCTGTTGGGCTTGCGCTCGTGGCGGATGGCGGTGAGGCGGTCGGGGTCGATGGTCAGGCCGAACAGCTTGTTGTGGTGCTTTTTCAGCACCGCCGGCAGCTGCAGGCGCTCCATGTCGTCCTCGGTCAGCGGATAGTTGGCGGCGCGGATGCCGAATTGCATGGCCATATAAAGGCAGGTGGGGGTCTTGCCGCAGCGCGATACGCCTACCAGGATCAGGTCGGCCTTGTCGTAGTAGTGGGTGCGCGCGCCATCGTCGTTGTCCAGGGCGAAATTCACCGCCTCGATGCGTTCCATGTAGTTGGAATTGCCGCCGATCGAGTGCGACTTGCCGACGGAATACGACGAATGGGCAGTCAATTCCTGTTCAAGCGGGGACAAAAACGAAGAAAAGATGTCGATCATGAAGCCATTCGAGGTAGCCAGGATCTCACGGATGTCCTGATTGACGATGGTGTCGAAGATGATCGGGCGTACACCATCGCGCTCGGCCGCGGCATTGATCTGCTGGACCATGGTCCGTGCCTTTTCCGGCGAATCGATGTAGGGACGGGTGAATTTATTGAACGGAATGCTCTCGAATTGAGCGAGCAGACTCTGGCCCAGGGTTTCGGCAGTGATGCCGGTGCCGTCGGAGATGAAGAACGCGGTTCGTTTCATTTGCGATCTGGGCCTTAAGCTGATGACGTTTCTTGGATATGATAAGTTCGGTTTGCCGAATGCGGCTGTCGGCATTCTCACTTATTTTCCAGGTACAGGCCACAAGCGTCCGGCCAAGTCAACGAAGGCAGGCGGGCGCCCTTGAGCTTTTCCAATACAGTTAGTGGAGAGATCACCTTGGTAGAGTACGTAGTTTCCCTCGATAAGCTCGGCGTCCATGATGTAGAGCATGTGGGGGGCAAGAACGCATCCCTGGGCGAGATGATCAGCAACCTCGCAGGTGCTGGTGTATCGGTACCGGGCGGCTTTGCCACTACGGCGCAGGCGTACCGCGATTTTCTCGAACAGAGTGGTCTCAACGACCGTATCCACGCCGCGCTCGACGCACTCGACGTGGATGACATCAACGCCCTGACCAAGACTGGTGCGCAGATTCGCCAGTGGGTCATGGAAGCCGACTTCCCGCCGCGTCTTGACAGCGAAATCCGTGCGGCCTTCGCCGAAATGGCCGCCGGCAACGAAAACATGGCCGTCGCCGTGCGTTCCTCGGCCACCGCCGAAGACCTTCCGGACGCCTCGTTCGCCGGCCAGCAGGAAACCTTCCTCAACATCCGCGGCGTCGACAACGTGATCCGCGCGGCCAAGGAAGTGTTCGCCTCCCTGTTCAACGACCGCGCCATCGCCTACCGCGTGCACCAGGGCTTCGACCACAAGCTGGTGGCCCTGTCCGCCGGCGTGCAGCGCATGGTCCGCTCCGAAACCGGCACCGCCGGCGTCATGTTCACCCTCGACACCGAGTCGGGCTTCCGCGACGTGGTGTTCATCACCGGTGCCTACGGCCTGGGCGAAACCGTGGTGCAGGGTGCGGTCAACCCTGACGAATTCTACGTGCACAAGAGCACCCTGCAGGCAGGCCGCCCGGCTATCCTGCGCCGCAACCTGGGCAGCAAGGCGATCAAGATGGTCTACGGCGAAGAAGCCAAGGCCGGCCGTTCGGTCAAGACCGTCGAAGTGGACCGCGCCGAGCGCGCGCGCTTCTGCCTGACCGATGCCGAGGTCAGCGAGCTGGCCAAGCAGGCCATGATCATCGAGCAGCACTACCAGCGCCCGATGGACATCGAATGGGCCAAGGACGGTGACGACGGCAAGCTGTATATCGTCCAGGCGCGCCCCGAGACGGTGAAGAGCCGCTCCAGCGCCAACGTCATGGAACGCTACCTGCTGAAAGAGAAGGGCACCGTACTGGTCGAAGGCCGCGCCATTGGCCAGCGCATCGGCGCCGGCAAGGTCCGCGTGATCAACGACGTATCGGAAATGGACAAGGTCCAGCCGGGCGATGTGCTGGTCTCCGACATGACCGACCCGGACTGGGAACCGGTGATGAAGCGCGCGAGCGCCATCGTCACCAACCGTGGCGGGCGTACCTGCCACGCGGCGATCATCGCTCGTGAGCTGGGCATTCCGGCGGTGGTCGGTTGCGGCAATGCCACCCAGGTGTTGAAAGACGGCCAGGGTGTGACCGTGTCCTGTGCCGAAGGCGACACCGGCTTCATCTTCGAGGGCGAGCTGGGCTTCGACGTCAAGCAGAACTCGGTCGACGCCATGCCCGACCTGCCGTTCAAGATCATGATGAACGTCGGCAACCCGGATCGTGCGTTCGATTTCGCCCAGCTGCCCAACGCCGGTGTCGGCCTGGCGCGCCTGGAGTTCATCATCAACCGCATGATCGGCGTGCACCCCAAGGCACTGCTGAACTACGCCGGCCTGCCAGCCGACCTGAAAGACAGCGTCGACAAGCGCATCGCCGGCTACAACGACCCGGTCGGCTTCTATGTCGAGAAGCTGGTCGAAGGCATCAGCACCCTGGCTGCGGCCTTCTACCCGAAAAAGGTCATCGTGCGCCTGTCGGACTTCAAGTCCAACGAGTACGCCAACTTGATCGGCGGCAAGCTGTACGAGCCGGAAGAAGAAAACCCGATGCTGGGCTTCCGTGGCGCTTCGCGTTACATCAGCGAATCGTTCCGTGACTGCTTCGAGCTCGAGTGCCGTGCGCTCAAGCGCGTGCGCAACGAGATGGGCCTGACCAACGTCGAGATCATGGTGCCGTTCGTGCGTACCCTGGGTGAAGCCAGCCAGGTTGTCGACCTGCTCGCCGAAAACGGCCTGGCCCGTGGTGACAACGGCCTGCGCGTGATCATGATGTGCGAACTGCCGTCCAACGCCATCCTCGCCGAAGAGTTCCTGGAATACTTCGACGGCTTCTCGATCGGCTCCAACGACCTGACCCAGCTGACCCTGGGCCTGGACCGTGATTCGGGCATCATCGCCCACCTGTTCGACGAGCGTAACCCTGCGGTGAAGAAGCTGCTGGCCAACGCCATTGCCGCGTGCAACAAGGCTGGCAAGTACATCGGCATCTGCGGCCAGGGCCCGTCGGACCACCCGGACCTGGCCAAGTGGCTGATGGAACAGGGCATCGACAGTGTGTCGCTGAACCCGGACTCGGTACTCGAAACCTGGTTCTACCTGGCCGAAGGGCAGGGCGCGGTCTGATGCAGTAAAACGCGGGGGTACGTCTGGCGTACCCCCGCCTGGTTTTTTCCAGGGCGAGCTCCAGCAATGGATCCCGCCCTTTTTTGTGCACCAAGCAACCTTATGCAAAGCAGCAGCACTCTATTCCCCGTCGCCTTGCTCAGTGCCGAACGCCGCGGCGACCTCAGCGAAGACGTGTACCGGATCAAGGCCGGCAACAGCCCTGACCCCAGCGTCGAGCTGGCTGTCACCCGCCTGGGGCTGGCCGATCAGGGCCAGGCCCAGGGCGTGCCGGTCATTCTCCTGCACGGTAGCTTCTCCAACCGCCGCTTCTGGTACTCGCCCAAAGGGATTGGCCTGGGGGCCTATCTCGCCCGCGCCGGCTTCGATGTATGGATCCCGGAAATGCGCGGCCACGGCCTGTCGCCGCGCAACCATGACTGGAAGCACAACAGCGTTGCCGCCTATGCCCGCGATGACCTGCCGCTGATTGCCGCGTTCGTGCGTGAACAATCGGGCCAGGCGCCGCACTGGGTCGGCCATTCCCTGGGTGGTACGACCCTGGCGGCAGCGCTGGGCGGTGGCTTTCTGCCTGCCGAGCAGGTGGCCAGCGTGGCGCTGTTCGGCACCCAGATCAGCCGCGTGTACTGGCCGCTGAAGGTGCCGCCACTGACGTGGGGGGCGAAGCTGCTGCTCAAGCGCTGGGGGCAGATCTCCGGGCCGCGTTTCAAGCGTGGGCCGGAGGATGAGCCGATCGGCCTGGCCCTGGAGAGCATGCGCTGGCATGGCCTGTTCGGGCGCTTTGGCGACAAGCAGAGCGACTGGTGGGCGGGGCTGGCCAAGGTGGATGTGCCGCTGCTGGCGGTGGCTGGTGCAGGGGACTTCCAGGACCCGGTGTGGGCCTGCCGCAAGCTGTTCGAGCAATTGGGCGGTGAGCGCAAGCAGTTTTTGCGGTTGGGCCCCGAGGAAGGGTTCGAGGCTTTCGGGCATGTCGACATGCTGGTGAGCAAGGCCGCGCAGGTGCAGGTGTGGCCGCTGGTGGAGCGTTGGCTGCGGGATCCGCTGGTGCCGGTGCATGAATCCACGGTGGTGGCGGAGCCTGTGCCCGTTGGTTGAATGGGTTGCGCCTGTGCTGGCCTCTTCGCGGGTAAACCCGCTCCCACAGGAATACCACAGGGCTCGAGTGCAGTGCGGTCCCTGTGGGAGCGGGTTTACCCGCGAAAGGGCCGGTACAGGCAAAACACAATTGACTGCTTGGTCCCGGATGACTGCGATGGGCTCTACGGTGTAGCCTTGGCCGATACCCGCTTTCGTTGTGACTGACAGGAGCTTCCCATGCAGCATTACGTTACGCCCGACCTGTGTGATGCCTACCCGGACCTGGTGCAGGTGCTGGAACCGATGTTCAGCAATTTCGGCGGCCGTGATTCGTTCGGCGGCCAGATCGTCACCATCAAGTGCTTCGAAGACAACTCGCTGGTCAAGGAGCAGGTCGAGCTCGATGGCAAGGGCAAGGTCCTGGTCGTCGACGGCGGTGGCTCGCTGCGCCGTGCATTGCTCGGCGACATGCTCGCCGAGAAGGCTGCCAAGAACGGTTGGGAAGGCCTGGTCATCTACGGCTGCGTGCGTGACGTCGACGTGCTGATCCAGACCGATGTCGGTGTGCAGGCCCTGGCCAGCCACCCGATGAAGACCGACAAGCGCGGCATCGGCGACCTTAACGTGGCAGTGACCTTCGCCGGGGTGACCTTCCGCCCGGGCGAGTACGTGTATGCCGACAACAATGGCGTGCTGGTTTCGCCAAGCCCGCTGAAAATGCCGGAGTGATGCGCCGCCCGCGCTGATGGAGCTTTGATGTTCGAGGAAGACAACGCGCAGTGGGGGCTGGTACACGCCCTGGTGCTCGATGGCAAAGGTGGCGCGCGCTCGATTGCCCGTACCGAGCTGGACGACCTGCAGCTGCAACCTGAGCAGAGCCTGTGGCTGCACTGGGACCGCAGCCATCCGCAAACCCGTACCTGGCTGCTGCACGACAGCGGCCTGAGCGCGTTTGCCTGCGAGCTGCTGCTGGAGGAAAACACCCGGCCGCGCCTGCTGCCCATGGCCGATGAACAGTTGTTGCTGTTCCTGCGTGGGGTCAACCTGAACCCGGGTGCAGAGCCCGAAGACATGGTCTCGGTGCGCATCTTCGCCGAGGCGCAGCGGGTCATTTCGCTGCGCCTGCGGCCGTTGCGCGCCAGTGACGAGATTCTCCAGCAGCTCGAAGAGGGCAGGGGCCCGAAATCGGCGTCCGAGCTGCTGCTGCTGATGGGCGAACTGCTCACCGAAAAGGTCCAGGGCTTGGTCAGCGACCTGTCCGAACTGGTCGACCTGGAAGAAGAAAAGGTCGAGTCCGACGAACGGTACACCCCGGAAAACGGCTGCTTGCAGCAGATCCGCCGGCGTGCCGCCGGCCTGCGGCGATTCCTGGCTCCGCAGCGGGAGATCTACGCCCAGCTGTCGCGCAGCAAATGGAGCTGGTTCGTCGATGCCGACGCCGATTACTGGAACGAGCTGAACAACAGTCTGATCCGCTACCTCGAAGAGCTGGAACTGGCCCGCGAGCGGGCCGCCCTGGTGCTGGAGAGCCAGGATCGCCGGCGCAGCGAGCGCATGAACCGCACCATGTACCGCTTCGGCATCATCACCTGCATCTTCCTGCCCATGAGCTTCATCACCGGGCTGCTGGGCATCAATGTCGGCGGCATCCCCGGGGCGGAAAACCCCTATGGCTTCCTGTTCGCCTGCATCGTCGTGCTGGGGCTGGCGGTGGGGCAGTGGTGGCTGTTCCGGCGGTTGCGGTGGGTATAGATGCTCATTGACCTGCACCGGCCCTATCGCCGGCAAGCCAGCTCCCACAGGTGCATCACAGGT
>NZ_JBNRIJ010000023.1:0-3465 GCF_053557675.1 Pseudomonas sp. XP1
TCGCCTTGATGAAGACTCAAGGCGAATACATGAGCAAAGGGGGCAAAAAGCATTGCCCACAACCATAGAATCTCCCACAGGTACAGCGCACCATTCACGGGCGGCGTTGTACCTGTGGGAGCGGCCTTGTGTCGCGAAAGGGCTGCAAAGCAGCCCCGAAAATTCTCAGCCCCGCCCGATCCCGGCAAACTTGCCCTGGGTATGCTCGGCCAATACCGCTGCCGCCAACTCTACCTCCAGCCCACGCCGCCCGGCGCTGACATGGATGGTTGCAAAGTTCTGCGCCGAATCATCGATGAATGTACGCAGGCGCTTCTTCTGCCCCAGCGGGCTGATCCCGCCCACCAGGTACCCCGTGGCCCGCTGCGCAACCACCGGGTCGGCCATCTCGCACTTTTTCACCCCGGCAGCATGGGCCAGGGCCTTGAGGTCGAGTGTACCCACCACAGGTACCACCGCCACCAGCAACTCCCCCTTCTCACTGCTCGCCAGCAAGGTCTTGAACACCTGCTGCGGGTCGAGACCGAGCTTTTCCGCCGCCTCCAGGCCATATGACGCCGACTTGGGGTCATGTTCGTAACTGTGCACACGATGCTCGGCACGGTGTTTCTTCAACAGGTCTAGGGCGGGGGTCATGCGGGGGCTCCGGTCGGGACAGCTCGGCGGCTACTTTAGGACAATTCCCACATCACAGCCAGCGCACCGCAGTCGCGCGCGTCTAGTACGCGGATCCGCGCCTAAAATCAGCATCCACATCGTGACCAACCGTTCACTTTCGACCTTTGACATCAGCGTTTCTTGTCTATATTTTTTCGTTTCTGAATAAATGGTGCACTTTTAAGGTGCATTTCCTACATCTGCCTGGAGTCAACGGGGATAGACTCCGGGCGTTGCTGTCGAGCGCCACGCGCCTCACAACAAAAAAAAACGAGGTCCTACATGACGACTGCTCTACGCCAACCCACGCTGTCCAGCCAATGCCTGGCCGAGTTCCTCGGCACTGCCCTGCTGATCTTCTTCGGTACCGGCTGCGTCGCAGCGCTCAAGGTCGCGGGCGCCAGCTTCGGCCTGTGGGAAATCAGTATCATCTGGGGCGTGGGCGTCAGCATGGCGATCTATCTCACCGCCGGTATTTCCGGCGCGCACCTGAACCCTGCGGTGAGCATCGCCCTCACCCTGTTCGCCGGTTTCGACAAGCGCAAGCTGCCCTTCTACATGCTGGCCCAGGTATGCGGCGCATTCTGTGGTGCAGCGTTGGTCTACACCCTGTACAGCAACCTTTTCTTCGATTTCGAACAGGCCCATGCCATGTTGCGCGGTAGCGAAGCCAGCCTGGAACTGGCCTCGGTGTTCTCCACCTATCCGCACCCTTCGCTATCCACCGGCCAGGCGTTCCTGGTCGAAGTGATCATCACTGCCATCCTCATGGCAGTGATCATGGCCCTGACCGACGACAACAACGGCCTGCCGCGCGGTGCCATGGCCCCACTGCTGATCGGCCTGCTGATCGCCGTGATCGGTAGCGCCATGGGCCCGTTGACCGGCTTTGCCATGAACCCGGCCCGTGATTTCGGGCCAAAACTCATGACCTTCCTGGCCGGTTGGGGCGAAATCGCCTTCACTGGCGGTCGGGACATGCCTTATTTCCTGGTTCCGGTGTTCGCACCGATCCTTGGCGCCTGCCTGGGTGCTGCGACCTATCGCGGCCTGATCGCCCGCAACCTGCCAATGGCAGCCGCCGTGAACCCTGAGACAAATGACAATCGCCAGGGCGATACTCAAGTCAACTGACGCCGGCATCACGCCCAGCCCTGAACCCCTATTTCCGCAAGGCCTACGACCATGACAGACACCCAGGATAAGAACTACATCATCGCCCTGGACCAGGGCACCACCAGTTCGCGGGCCATCATTTTCGATCGCGACGCCAATGTGGTGGGTACCTCCCAGCGCGAATTCGCACAGCACTACCCGCAAGCGGGCTGGGTCGAACACGACCCGATGGAAATTTTCGCCACGCAGAGCGCGACCATGGTCGAGGCCCTGGCCCAGGCAGGCATCAGCCACGCCCAGGTCGCCGCACTGGGTATCACAAACCAGCGTGAAACCACCGTTGTATGGGACAAGGAAACCGGCCGCCCGGTGTACAACGCCATCGTCTGGCAGTGCCGCCGCAGCACCGAGATCTGCGCCCAGCTCAAGCGCGACGGGCATGAAGACTACATTCGCGAGACCACCGGCCTGGTCACAGACCCGTACTTCTCTGGCACCAAGCTGAAATGGATCCTCGACAATGTCGAGGGTGCCCGCGAACGCGCCGAACGCGGCGAGTTGCTGTTCGGCACCATCGATACCTGGCTGATCTGGAAGTTCTCCGGCGGCAAGGTGCATGTCACCGATTACACCAACGCCTCGCGCACGCTGATGTTCAACATTCACAGCCTGCAGTGGGACGACAAGCTCCTGGAAATCCTCGGCATCCCACGGCAGATGCTGCCCGAGGTACGCCCTTCCTCCGAGATCTACGGCCACACCAAGAGCGGCATCGCCATTGCCGGTATCGCCGGCGACCAGCAGTCGGCGCTGTTCGGCCAGATGTGCGTTGAGCCGGGTCAGGCCAAGAACACCTATGGCACCGGCTGCTTCCTGCTGATGAACACCGGCGACAAGGCGGTCAAGTCGTCCCATGGCCTGCTCACCACCATCGCCTGCGGCCCGCGAGGCGAAGTGGCCTACGCGCTGGAGGGCGCGGTGTTCAATGGTGGTTCCACCGTGCAGTGGCTGCGCGACGAACTGAAGATCGTCAACGACGCACTCGATACCGAATACTTTGCCAGCAAGGTCAAGGACAGCAACGGGGTATACCTGGTGCCTGCCTTCACCGGCCTGGGTGCCCCGTACTGGGACCCATATGCCCGTGGTGCACTGTTCGGCCTGACCCGTGGCGTGAAGGTGGACCACATCATCCGCGCCGCACTGGAATCGATCGCCTACCAGACCCGCGACGTGCTCGACGCCATGCAGCAGGACTGCGGCCAGCGCCTGTCCGAGTTGCGCGTGGACGGCGGTGCGGTGGCCAACAACTTCCTCATGCAGTTCCAGGCCGACATCCTCGGCACCTGCGTGGAGCGGCCGAAGATGCGCGAAACCACGGCGCTGGGTGCGGCATACCTGGCAGGCCTGGCCTGTGGTTTCTGGAGCGGCCTGGACGAGCTGCGCGACAAGGCGATCATCGAGCGCGAATTCAGCCCGCAGTTGGATGAAGCGCAGAAAGAGAAGCTGTATGCCGGCTGGAAGAAGGCGGTCGACCGTACCCGTGACTGGGAAGATCACGAGGCCTGATCCCCGGCGCGATAGCTTGTCCAAATTCTGTGGGTGCAGCGTTGATCTCGAGGTTGTCGCTGTACCTGTGGGAGCGGCCTTGTGTCGCGAAAGGGCCGCAACGCGGCCCCAGGATTGATGCGC
>NZ_JBNRIJ010000023.1:3566-20579 GCF_053557675.1 Pseudomonas sp. XP1
TAGTCTACTGGTCGTAGTCCGCGTCCTACGGCATCATTGCAGCATTTGTCCGGCAGCCCCAAAGGACCGCCCATGAATCTGCCCCCTCGCCAACAACAAATCCTCGAACTGGTGCGCGAACGCGGTTACGTCAGTATCGAAGAAATGGCGCAGCTGTTCGTCGTAACACCGCAAACCATCCGCCGTGATATCAACCAGCTGGCCGAGCTCAATCTGCTACGCCGCTACCACGGGGGCGCAGCCTACGACTCGAGTATCGAGAACACCGCCTACGCCATGCGCGCCGACCAGATGCGTGACGAAAAACAACGCATCGCCGAAGCGGTTGCCCGGCAGATTCCCGACCATGCCTCGCTGTTCATCAACATCGGTACCACCACCGAATCCATCGCCCGGGCGCTGCTCAACCACAACCACCTGAAAGTCATCACCAACAACCTGCACGTGGCCGCAATCCTTGCTGCCAAGGACGATTTCGAAGTGCTGGTGGCAGGTGGCACGGTGCGCCGTGATGGCGGCGTTGTCGGTCAGGCCAGTGTCGACTTCATCAACCAGTTCAAGGTCGACTTCGCCCTGGTGGGCATCAGCGGCATCGACGAAGATGGCAGCCTGCTCGATTTCGACTATCAGGAAGTGCGGGTGTCCCAGGCGATCATCGCCAATGCCCGTCAAGTGATCCTTGCCGCCGACTCCAGCAAGTTCGGGCGCAACGCCATGGTGCGCATGGGCTCGATCAGCCTGGTCGACTGCTTGGTGACCGACCAGGCGCCAACCCCCGCACTCACCCAGCTGCTGAACCAGTACAAGATCCGGCTTGAGGTGGTTTGAGGGCTGACAGGCGCATGCCGCAAGGCTTGTCGCGCCTGTGAGATCGAGCGTCGTCCGCGCAGCGCTCGATCCCACAGACGCCACAACTTTCAAACCGATCATCCAGAATTTTCGTAAATGTTCATTTCATTGTCATCTGATCAGTTTTTTCTATAAAGACTGACTGGCGACCGGCTTTCTGTTGCGCTAGTATTTTCGAAAACGAACATCAATGTTCATATTCGATGTGAACAGCCCCAGGAGGCCTTGCCCGTGTCCCAGCCCGTTTCGTCCCAGCCACCAGTCGCCGACTGCTATGACCTCGCCGTGATCGGCGGCGGCATCAATGGCGTGGGCATTGCTGCCGACGCCGCCGGGCGTGGCCTCAAGGTATTTCTCTGCGAAAAGGACGACCTTGCCCAGCACACCTCTTCGGCCAGCAGCAAACTGATCCATGGCGGCCTGCGCTACCTGGAGCACTACGAGTTCCGCCTGGTACGTGAAGCGCTGGCCGAGCGTGAAGTGCTGCTGGCCAAAGCCCCCCACATCGTCAAGCCGATGCGCTTCGTGCTGCCGCACCGCCCGCACCTGCGCCCGGCCTGGATGATTCGCGCCGGCCTGTTCCTCTACGATCACCTCGGCAAGCGCAAGCGCCTGGGTGCTTCGCGCAGCCTGCGCTTCGGCCCGGGTTACCCGCTCAAGCCTGCAATCAGCCGTGGCTTCGAATATGCCGACTGCGCGGTGGACGATGCCCGCCTGGTAGTGCTGAATGCGATGGCAGCACGTGAAAAAGGTGCCCATATCCATACCCGCACCCGTTGCCTGCGCGCGGAGCGTGTGGATGGCCTGTGGCAGGTCGAGCTGCAGCATGCTGACGGCCGCCTGCAGACCATTCGCGCCCGCGCTCTGGTCAATGCTGCCGGGCCATGGGTGGCCAGCTTCATCAAGGATGACCTCAAGCTCGATGCGCCCTATGGCATCCGCCTGATCCAGGGCAGCCATATCATCGTGCCGCGCATGTACGAAGGCGATCATGCCTACATCCTGCAGAACGAGGACCAGCGTATCGTCTTCTGCATCCCGTACCTGGAGCGCTTCACGCTGATCGGCACCACCGATCGCGAGTACAGCGGCGACCCCGCCAAAGTCGCGATCACCGAGCAGGAAACCGATTATCTGCTCAAGGTGGTCAATGCCCATTTCAACCACCAGATCAGCCGCAGCGACATCGTGCACACCTATTCCGGCGTGCGCCCGCTGTGCAACGACGAATCGGACAACCCGTCCGCGGTCACCCGCGACTACACCCTGGCGCTGTCTGCCACTGAAGGGCAAGCGCCGTTGCTCTCGGTTTTCGGTGGCAAGCTGACTACCTACCGCAAACTGGCCGAGTCGGCCATGGCCGAGCTCAAGCCGCACTTCCCGCAGATGCGCGGCAGCTGGACCGCTGGCGCGCCGCTACCAGGTGGTGAGTACATGACCACGGTGCAGGCTCTGGTCGATGCGGTGCTGGCGCGCTGTGGCTGGTTGCCTGTCGATATCGCGAAGCGCTGGGTGCTGACCTATGGCAGCCGTGTATGGCAGTTGCTGGAGGGCGTTCAAGGGCCGGAAGACCTGGGCCAGGCAATTGGCGGTGGGTTGTTTGGCCGGGAGGTGGACTACCTTGCACACAACGAATGGGCATGCAGCGCTGAAGACATTCTCTGGCGCCGCACCAAGCTGGGCTTGTTCACCAGCACGGGCGAGCAACAGGCGCTTGCAGACTATCTGCAACGAGAGCAACAGGCGCGCACGCAAGCGGCGTGACCCATGGCCTGCTTGCACGTACTGGAACGCCACAATCAGTCTTTGACGTTGGCGAAGTCTTCAAATGTATCGTGCCCGGCGGGCGTGGTCGATCGAGCGATTATCGCAAACACAGCCTTGCGTGCTTGGGATGAGCATTAATCAATGCTCATCCAGCGCCCCTTGGCTCGTCCGGCCAGTCGCCAGCGGGCCCGGATGGCACAGTCGGTCGGTGCAGCAGTAACTACCACCACCCCACGTTCCCGGCAGTGATGCTCTGGTGTCTTTCAGACCCGGAGATATCTCGTGCCCCCCACCGAATACAACCCGTCGTACTCCGTCGACACCCTGATCGCCCGGCAACTACCTGGCTGGTTGACCAGCGCCGATGCGACGCACCTGGAAGCCTACGGCAGGGCCTTGCTTGCACAGCAACAGGCCGCGGACAGGCTTGGCCATCTGCTCGAAAGAATCCCTCGCCTCGAAGACTTCGCCAGGCCCCTGCTCGAACGCGCCCTGCGTGAGCAGGGGCTGGGGCATGTCGACCCGCAACTTGGGCACGTCGTCGTCAGCGAAGAGTTTCAACTGCCTTCGGCGGCGGAGCATTTCTATACGCCGACGGTTACCCATAGAACGCGACAAACGCTATTGGCCGCTGCCCTGCATAATTTCGAAGCACACGAAGCTGAACCGTGGCTGTTGCGCAAAGCGCACCTGGAGAACGAGAAAGGCGAAAAGCTGGCCATGACCTTCGAGCACTTCGTTCGCCTGTGCCGCTCACTGGACCTGGGCGGCAAGTATCAGACGCTGCTCAGGACGGTGCTCGAGCCCAAGGCTGGCCGTGGCCAGTCGGGCGATCAAGCGCGCACGACAATAAAGCACCTTTTTGAAAGCGGCGTACGTACGCGCATGCAGGCAGCGGTTTACGAGGCCCGGTTCAAGGGGCAGCTGGACGAGCGGGATCTGCTTCGGCTGCGGCCGATGCTCGAAGCCCCTGCCCTTGCACCCTATGGCAAGGGCACGCTGACAGCTCGCCAACTTTATCTGCTCGGCAAGTGCGTGACGGGGGTCATCACACTTGAGTGGCGCCCTGCTCCGGCTGAAGACATCGACGAAATCATCGTCTGGATACCCGATGCCGCCGGGCAAAGCCTGCGCTTTTACGACAGTTGGGACAGCGTTTACAACGACCTGGCCACTCGCCTCAAGCAGTGGTCATTCCGCCAGTTTTTCCGGCGTTTCATCACGGCACGGGACACAAGCGAGTTCGCCAGGGAACTTGCACAACGGCTCGCAGCGTCGCCTGGAGCAATGAAACTGCAGCTCGACGGGCGAAACCTGCCCGTCAAGGGGAATGTGTTCGCACATGTACGGGGGCTACTGCTCGGGCGAATGTTCGATGATGCAGCCTACCTTGCTGTTCCAACGGACCTTGAAGATCGCCTGAGCAGGCACCGGCGCTTGCAGGACATGCTGAGCGCCGGGTTGGACCTGCTGGGGCTGGCAGCTTTGGTCGTACCGGTGCTCGGTGACCTGCTACTGGTCGTCAGCGCGGCGCAATTGCTCGATGAAGTCTATGAAGGCTATCAGGACTGGCAGCTAGGTAACCGCCAAGGAGCGCTGGAGCATTTGTTCAACATAGCCCAGGGCGTAGCGACCACTGGCCTGTCTGCAGGGGCTCTGCACACGCTGAGACGAACACCTTTTGTCGACAGTCTTGCGCCAATGGTGTTGCCTGCCGGTGGCATCAGGCTGGCCAGAAACTCCCGTTACCTGCCTGCCGAGGAAGATGTCTCGGTATTATTGGAAAGCCTGCAAGGGGAGCACTTTGCCGATACTTTGTCAGATCATGGCCGGATACTTCTACAGGCCACAGGCCTCAACGTGGACCAGTTGCGCCGACTTTGCCTGGAGAACGCTGCACCACCCGCGCGGCTGCTCGATCTCCACGACCGGATCAAGCTGCACCAGCAGGATCCGACCCTGAAAGGACACGCCTTCGAGCAGCAACTTCAGGCGTGGCAAACACCGCAATCTGCCGACCAGGCCAGGCTGATCGGGGTTTTCCGGGGTTTGTCACCAAGGGGCGCCCAGGAAATCATCGACCATAGTAGTACCGCCCAGATAGAACAGTTGCGAGTTTCCGGACGGATGCCACTGAGCATGGCGCAACATGCGCGGTGGTATGAAAGCGCCAGCCGTATTGATCGGGCTTGCCTTGGCTTGCGTCTGCAAAAGTTGGCCAACACAGATAGCGACCTATTGGCGCTGCGCCTCATCGAACGGGACGCCCCATGGCCAGACTCCGTGCGAATAGAGTTACGCCAAGGCGCCCAGGATGGATTACTGATATTTGCCAGCCAGAGCGAGACCGCGCAGAACGTACGAACCATTGTCAAAAACACGCAAGGCTACGCCCTGGCAGGCGAAGACAGCCAGGGGAAGCCCTTGCTGGCAGCGGTCCTGGGGTGCCTGGACGACGAGCAGAAAACCCGCCTGGGAAACCGCAACCTGCAGCTCAAGCAATTACGTGACGTACTGGCCATGGCGGCCGAACAGGATCGCAACTCTACGGCTAGCCTGCTCGGCATTTCCGGCATCCGCGCAAATATCAGGCCGCCCCGGCGTTTCGCCGACGGCAGGCTGGCCTATGCACTCAGCGGCGGAGGTGAAAGCAGCCAGAGCGCTATTCGCCAAGGGATCCATCAAATATTCCCCACACTCTCCGAACTGCAACTGGACGCTTATCTGGAAGCGGTGCGCCAGCGCGGGGAGAGCTTGTGGGACCATTACCAGGCGCTGCAACGCCAGCTTGCCGACCTGCGCGAAGCACTACAGATCTGGCAGGCCGATTGGCAATCGCCAATCGACGCCATTCGCAGACGCCGCATAGCCGATACCCTTCGCCGCAGTTGGCGGCGCAAACTGGTGGACGGCAACGACCAGTATGAACTGACCATCGATGGCGAGCACATCAATGCGTTGCCAGGCCTGCCGGAGGGTGTGGAATACCGACATGTGCGCCGGCTGACCTTGCGCAACATGCGCTTGCAACAGATCGACGCGCGGTTCCTCAGGCTGTTCCCCAACGTCGTGGACCTGGACCTCAGCGGCAACCGGCTGACTTTGGTCCCCGAGGGCATCGAGGCTCTCGGCCAGCTACGGCGCTTGAACCTGAGCAACAACCTGATTGCGCTGGATGCCGCAGGCAACAGCCGCCTGGCTCAACTGCAACGGCTGAACACGCTGATACTCAACAACAACCCGCTCAACGGCATGCCCGACCTCTCGGCCTTGCCACATGTGCGGGACCTGCACCTGCGAGCAACGGGTCAGGCGGACATTGGCCTGGTCCACCAGAACGTGGCGCTACGCGCCCATATCGACTTGCGCGACAACAGAATCAGCGAACTGCAACGCGAGATGCGCGGCTTGCGCCTGCGCCTGCAACGGCTGAATCTGCACGACAACCCTTTGAGCGAAGACAGCATCGAGTATCTGGACCAGGCACAAGGAGCCAGCGAAGCAGGTGCCCGAGGCAGCGCGTCGTATGTCCACGAGCCGATCGGTGAGGAGACCCGCGCGAACTGGGTAGCATCCAGAAACGTGCTGCTACGTGCAGAACGTGAGGCAGCCTGGGACCGCCTGAGCGAGGAGCCGGGTTCGGGAGGCCTGTTCAGATTTTTGGCTGACTTCGCCCAGAGCGAGGACTTCGAGGCCCATCCCCGGCATTATCGACGCCGCATCTGGCATATCCTCGAAGCCTGCGAAAACAACGAAGCGTTACGCGAGCAGTTATTTCGCGAGGCCGACGGGCCGCGTACCTGCGAGGATCGCCTGTTGCTGCTGCTCAACCAGATGGAGGTGGGTGTGCTGGCCTTTCAGGGCATCGAAGGCGTGCCGGTTGCAATGAGAGAGAGCCGCCTGCTGTATCTGGGAGGCCAGTTGCACCGCCTGGACCTGCTTGACGATATTGCCAACCGCCACGTCCAGGCCCTGCGCGAAGCAGGGCGCGGAGTGGATGAAATCGAAGTTCGGCTTTTCTATCGCCTGCAGCTGACAGGGGCACTTGACTTGCCAGCACCACCGGATGAAATGCACTTCGCTTCATTCGCCCACGTTACAACGCGGGATCTGAACGCGGCAGAAATAGAAGTGCTGCAAACCTACAGTACCCTGTCGATGCTGGACGCGCTGGCAAGCCGCCCTTACTGGCAGAACTACTTGCGAGAAACCTATGCTGACCGCTTCGAGGCGATAGCACGGCCTTATCACGAGCGAATGGAAGCGCTCGAGGCACAAGCCATGGCCGGCCAGGAAGCAGGCTATGAAGACCGCGCCCGGAACCTGATGCGCGAACTTGCCGCCGAGGAATCAACGCTGATACGCACCCTCACTACCGAGGCTTGGGCGCGCTGGAACCAGTCGCCGCTAGAGCGGCTGATGCCCCACTGAAATGGCGGACAGCGCTGCGATCAGGCCTCTCGTGACGGCGGCCTGATCGCCCCAGTGCTTGGTAGCCGGGGAATTGCAAATTCGTTCGGATTTCCGAACAGAAAACAGCAATTCATTCGGAATGGCGGATGAAACGTACCGTCACAAGATGCGCAATAAAGTTTGATTCCCAATGAATCCGCGGCGTTATGATCAATGTCAGGGCTTGGCACGACTCATGCTCTACACTTGGTAGCCGAATGCAATCGTTTATTTCTGTATTCGTTGAACGAAGAGTCCGCCAACGGCTCCATAAAAAAAACAAACACGTCGAGGAAAATTTGATGCGCATCGTTCGTCAATTGCTGGGCGCCGCCATCGCGGCCGCTGTGATCGCTTCGCCGGCCATGGCCGAGGAACTGACCGGCACCCTGAAGAAGATCAAGGATTCGGGCACCATCACCCTGGGCCACCGCGACTCCTCCATCCCGTTTTCCTACCTGGCCGGCAAGCCCGAGCCCGTAGGCTACTCGCATGACATCCAGCTGGCTGTCGTCGACGCCCTGAAGAAGCAGCTGGGCACGGACATCAAGGTCCGCTACAACCTCGTCACCTCCCAGACCCGCATCCCGCTGGTGCAGAACGGCACCGTGGACCTCGAGTGCGGCTCCACCACCAACAACGTCGAGCGCCAGCAGCAGGTCGGCTTCTCGGTCGGCATCTTCGAAGTCGGTACCCGCCTGCTGACCAAGGTCAAGGACGGTCAGCCGGCATACAAGGACTTCCCGGACCTGGCCGGCAAGAACGTGGTGACCACCGCCGGTACCACCTCCGAGCGCATCCTCAAGGCGATGAATGCCGACAAGCAGATGAAGATGAACGTGATCTCCGCCAAGGACCACGGTGAAGCCTTCAACATGCTCGAAAGCGGCCGCGCCGTGGCCTTCATGATGGACGACGCCCTGCTCGCCGGCGAAATGGCCAAGGCTCGCAAGCCGTCGGACTGGGTCATCACCGGTACCCCGCAGTCGTACGAAATCTATGGCTGCATGGTGCGCAAGGATGACGCGGCCTTCAAGAAAGCGGTCGATGACGCCATCGTTGGTTACTTCAAGTCGGGCGAAGTCAACAAGAGCTATGACAAGTGGTTCCAGCAGCCAATCCCGCCAAAGGGCCTGAACCTGCAGTTCCCGATGAGCGACGAGCTGAAGAAACTGATCGCCGAGCCGACCGACAAGGCTGCGGACGAGAAGAAGTCCTGACTCTCAGATAGTGGCCTGGTGCTCAACAGCACCAATCAATACTGCAGGCCACTCATTAGTGTCTAACCTTTCATCCGAGGGCGCCAAGCGCCCTCGGATGCTCGAAGGTGCCCGTGAAACGATCGTCTGAGGGGAAATCCCGATGAATTACAACTGGGACTGGGGCGTGTTCTTCAAGTCCACCGGCGTGGGCAGCGAAACCTATCTGGACTGGTACATCACCGGCCTGGGATGGACCATCGCCATCGCCATCTCCGCCTGGATCATCGCCTTGCTGCTGGGCTCGGTCCTCGGTGTCATGCGTACCGTGCCGAACCGTGTGGTAGCAGGTATCGCCACTGCCTACGTGGAGCTGTTCCGCAACGTACCGCTGCTGGTGCAGCTGTTCATCTGGTACTTCCTGGTGCCGGACCTGCTGCCAGAAGGCCTGCAGGAATGGTTCAAGCAGGACCTCAACCCGACCACTTCGGCGCTGATCAGCGTGGTCATCTGCCTGGGCCTGTTCACCGCCGCCCGCGTGTGCGAACAGGTACGTACCGGCATCCAGGCGCTGCCCCGGGGCCAGGAAGCCGCCGCCCGCGCCATGGGCTTCAGCCTGCCGCAGATCTACACCAACGTGCTGCTGCCGCAAGCCTACCGGATCATCATTCCGCCGCTCACCTCGGAATTCCTGAACGTGTTCAAGAACTCGTCGGTGGCGTCGCTGATCGGCCTGATGGAGCTGCTGGCACAAACCAAGCAGACCGCCGAATTCTCGGCCAACCTGTTCGAGGCCTTCACCCTGGCCACGCTGATCTACTTCACCCTGAACATGGGCCTGATGCTGCTGATGCGCATGGTCGAGAAGAAAGTCTCGGTGCCCGGCCTGATTTCCGTAGGGGGCAAATAAATGGACATGGATTTCAGCGAAATCATCCCGGCCCTGCCTGCCCTGTGGGAAGGCATGGTCATGACCTTGCAGCTGATGGTCATGGGCGTGGTCGGCGGCATCGTGCTGGGGACCATCCTGGCCCTGATGCGCCTGTCGTCGAGCAAGCTGCTGTCGAACTTGGCCGGCGCCTATGTCAACTACTTCCGCTCGATCCCGCTGCTGCTGGTCATCACCTGGTTCTACCTGGCGGTACCGTTCGTGCTGCGCTGGATCACTGGTGAAGACACCCCGGTGGGTGCCTTCACCTCCTGCGTGGTGGCATTCATGATGTTCGAGGCCGCGTACTTCTGCGAAATCGTCCGTGCCGGCGTGCAGTCGATCTCCAAGGGCCAGATGGGCGCCGCCCAGGCGCTGGGCATGACCTACGGCCAGACCATGCGCCTGATCATCCTGCCCCAGGCCTTCCGCAAGATGACGCCACTGCTTTTGCAGCAGAGCATCATCCTGTTCCAGGACACCTCGCTGGTATACACCGTGGGCCTGGTGGACTTCCTCAACTCGGCACGCTCCAACGGCGACATCATCGGGCGCTCCCATGAGTTCCTGATCTTCGCCGGTGTCGTGTACTTCCTCATCAGCTTCTCCGCTTCGTGGCTGGTCAAGCGCCTGCAAAAAAGGATCACCGTATGATTTCCATCAAGAACGTCAACAAGTGGTACGGGGACTTCCAGGTACTGACCGACTGCAGCACCGAGGTCAAGAAGGGTGAAGTGGTGGTGGTATGCGGCCCGTCGGGTTCGGGCAAGTCCACCCTGATCAAGTGCGTCAACGCCCTGGAGCCGTTCCAGAAAGGTGACATCGTGGTCGACGGCACCTCGATCGCCGACCCCAAGACCAACCTGCCCAAGCTGCGTTCGCGCGTTGGCATGGTGTTCCAGCACTTCGAGCTGTTCCCGCACCTGTCCATCACCGAGAACCTGACCATTGCCCAGCGCAAGGTGCTTGGCCGCAGCGAAGCGGAAGCGACCAAGAAGGGCCTGGCCCTGCTCGACCGTGTCGGCCTCGGTGCCCACGCCAAGAAGCACCCGGGCCAGCTGTCCGGCGGCCAGCAGCAGCGCGTGGCCATCGCCCGCGCCCTGTCGATGGACCCGATCGTCATGCTGTTCGACGAACCGACCTCGGCACTGGACCCGGAGATGGTCAACGAAGTACTGGACGTGATGGTCGAGCTGGCCCACGAAGGCATGACCATGATGTGCGTGACCCATGAAATGGGCTTCGCCCGCAAGGTGGCCAACCGCGTGATCTTCATGGACAAGGGCAACATCATCGAGGATTGCCAGAAGGAAGACTTCTTCGGCAACCCGAGCGCCCGCCACGAGCGTACCCAGCACTTCCTCAGCAAGATCCTGCAACACTGATTTTGCCTCACTGAAGCGGTCGGCGCCGCTGTCCTTTCGGGCAGCAGGCGCTGGTCGTGACAAGGCCACTGTGATGAAATGCGATCCTTCGCTTCTTCTCCCTGCCAAGCCTGCCGTGAAATCCCGCCTGCTCCGCCAATTGCTGTTGCCGCCACTGATCATCCTGCTGATGGTCGGCCTGGGAATGGCTGGCTACCTGATCAGCGAGAGCAACGGCATCCGCACCCTCAGCGAAAACGGCGAGCGCCAGCTGGAGCTGCACGCGCGCACGGTCGAGAGCGAAATCAGCAAGTACACCTACCTGCCGAGCCTGCTGGAGCTGGAAGACAGCGTCTCGCACCTGCTCACCGACCCTGACGGTGGCTCGCGGCAGATCGTCAACGAATACCTCGAAGGCCTGAACCGGCGCAGCCGCAGCCGGGCCATCTTCGTCCTCGACACCAATGGCCGGGTCCAGGCCACCAGCAACTGGCGCGATGCCGACTCGTTCCTGGGTGAGGACCTGTCGTTCCGTGCCTACTTCCAGACTGCCGTGCGCGGCGAGCCCGGGCGTTTCTACGGTATCGGCAGCACCACCGGCGAGGCCGGCTATTACCTGGCCCACGGCCTGGAGGAACACGGCAAGATCATTGGCGTGGCGGTGATCAAAGTGCGCCTGGACACCCTCGAGGAGCGCTGGCAGCGTGCCCGCCTGGAAGCGTTCGTCAGCGACGAGAACGGCATCATCATCCTCTCCAGCGACCCGGCCCGGCGCCTGAAGTCGGTACGCCCACTGACTCCGCAGATCAAGGAGCGCCTGGCCCGTAGCCTGCAGTACTACTGGTGGCCGCTGAACGAACTGCAGCCTCTGGCTCGGGAAACCCTGGCCGATGGTGTGGAAAAGCTGACCTTCCCGGCAAACAGCGAAACCGCACAGGGCAAGGCCAGCGAAATGGCCTACCTGGCCCAGACCCGGCGCCTGGTCGACACGCCTTGGCACTTCACCCTGCTGACACCGCTGCAGGACCTGCGCCGCGAATCCATGGTACAGGGCGTGCTGGTGGGCGTTGCCTTCGCCTTGCTGGCGATCCTGGGCATCGCCTGGAACGAACGGCGCAAGGTCATCGCCACCCGCCTGGCAGCCCGCGAGGCCCTGCAGGAAGCCAACAGCCAGCTGGAGCGACGGATTACCGAACGCACGGCCGACCTGCGCGCCAGCAACGAGCGCCTTAAGGGCCAGATTCGCGAGCGCCGACATGCCGAGCAGACCCTGCGCCACGCCCAGGATGAACTGGTACAGGCCGGCAAGCTGGCCGCCATCGGGCAGATGTCCACCAGCATCGCCCACGAACTGAACCAGCCGCTGGCCGCGCTGCGCACGTTGTCCGGCAACACCGTGCGCTTCCTCGAGCGTGGGGCACTGGAAACCGCCAGCACCAACTTGCGCACCATGAACGACCTGATCGACCGCATGGGCCGCATCACCGCCAGCCTGCGCTCGTTCGCCCGACGCAGCGACGACAGCGGCCAGGCCTCGCTGGCCAAGGCCGTGGACGCTACCCTGCAGGTGCTGGCCAACCGCATCAGCGCCTGCCACCTGCAATTGCACAATCAGTTCGAGGACCAACAGCTGGCCATCGACCAGACCCGCCTGGAGCAGATCCTGGTAAACCTGATCGGCAACGCCCTGGATGCCATGACCGCCCAGCCGCTTCCGCAACTGTGGCTGGAAGGCGAGCTGCAGGGCGACAAGTACCGTTTGCAGGTGCGCGACAATGGCCACGGCATCGATGCCGAGGCGCGCAAGCATCTTTTCGAACCTTTCTTCACCACCAAACCGGGCGAACACGGCCTGGGCCTGGGCCTGACCCTGTCGGCGAGCCTTGCCGCCGCCGCCAAGGGCAGCCTCAACGTCGAGCACCCCGCCAGCGGCGGCACGGCCTTCGTCCTGGCCCTGCCCTTGGTCTCACCCCCTAGCGAATCGGCAGAGCAACCATGAACCAAGCGCCTCTTACCGTCCTGATCGTCGAAGACGACCCGCATGTGCTGCTCGGCTGCCAACAGGCGTTGGCCCTGGAAGACATCGCCTGCGAAGGCGTGGGCAGCGCCGAGCAGGCGCTGGAACGCATCGGCGACGACTTCGCCGGTATCGTCGTCAGCGATATCCGCCTGCCGGGCATCGATGGCCTGGAGCTGCTCAACCGCCTCAAGGCCCGCGACCGCAGCCTGCCGGTGGTGCTGATCACCGGCCACGGCGATATCGACATGGCGGTCGGCGCGATGCGCAATGGCGCCTACGACTTCATGGAAAAGCCTTTCTCCCCGGAGCGCCTGGTCGATGTGGTGCGCCGCGCCCTTGAACAGCGCGGGCTGTCGCGCGAAGTGGTGGCCCTGCGCCGCCAGCTGGCCGAGCAAAGCAGCCTGGAGGGGCGCATCATTGGCCGCTCGCCAGCCATGGAGCACTTGCGCGAACTGATCGCCAACGTCGCCGATACCTCGGCCAACGTGCTGATCGAAGGCGAGACAGGTACCGGCAAGGAACTGGTCGCCCGCTGCCTGCACGACTTCAGCCGCCGCCAGGGCCAGCCGTTCGTGGCACTGAACTGCGGCGGCCTGCCGGAAAACCTGTTCGAAAGCGAGATTTTCGGCCACGAAGCCAACGCTTTCACCGGTGCCGGCAAACGCCGCATCGGCAAGATTGAACATGCCAATGGCGGCACGCTGTTCCTCGACGAGGTTGAGAGCATGCCGATCAACCTACAGATCAAGCTGTTGCGCGTGCTGCAGGAGCGCACCCTGGAGCGGCTGGGCTCGAACCAGAGCATTCCGGTGGACTGCCGGGTGATCGCGGCTACCAAGTCCGACCTGGATGCCATGGGCCAGAGCGGCCAGTTCCGCAGCGACCTGTATTACCGGCTGAACGTGGTTACCCTGGAGCTGCCGCCGCTGCGCGAGCGCCGCGAAGATATCCTGCAACTGTTCGAGCACTTCCTGCAGCAATCGGCACTGCGCTTCGACCGCGAAACGCCTGCGCTGGACAGCCAGACCTTGTCGCGCCTGATGGCCCACGACTGGCCGGGCAACGTGCGTGAACTGCGCAACGTCGCCGAACGCTATGCCCTCGGCCTGCCAGCGTTCAAGAAAGGCCCCAGCGGTGGTGCCAGCCAAGGCTTGGGCTTTGCCGAGGCGGTGGAAGCGTTCGAGCGCAACCTGCTCGGCGATGCCCTGCAACGCACCGGCGGCAACCTGAGCCAGGCCAGCCAGGAACTGGGCATGGCCAAGACCACGTTGTTCGACAAAGTGAAGAAATACGGCCTCGGCTGACCTCAACCCAACCTGGAAACACATCGTGGACCTGGTATTCAAAGCTGCCCTGGGCGCTGGCGTGGTGCTCCTGCTGGCGGTGCTGTCGAAAACACGCAATTACTACATCGCCGGGCTGGTGCCGCTATTCCCCACCTTTGCCCTGATTGCCCACTACATAGTTGGCAAGGGGCGCAGCATTACCGACCTGAAGACCACCATCCTGTTCGGCATGTGGTCGATCATTCCGTACTTCGTGTACCTGGCGACCTTGTATGTGCTGGTCGACCGCATGCGCCTGGAGGCATCGCTGGCGTTGGCCACGGTGGCCTGGCTGATGGCCGCCACCGTGCTGGTGACCTTGTGGGTGCGGATGCACTGAGGCCGGTCGGCTGACGCGGTCCGTGTAGGAGCGGCCTTGTGTCGCGATGGGGCGCGTAGCGGCCCCCGATTTCAGCTTCGCCGCGAATATTGCTGGGGCCGCCTTGCGGCCCTTTCGCGACACAAGGCCGCTCCTACAGGGGATCGCATCAGCCTGGAAGCATGGAAATTCACAGCCCTGCGATATGCGTGACATCCTGCCGATGTGCCTGCAGGTAGGGCAACACCGCCCCCAGCAACGGCGCCTTGAACGGCTCCTGGAAGCGGTGCGCCAACCCCGGTATCAAACGCAGTTGGCTACCCCGGATATGCGCGGCCAGATGCACACCATGCATCACCGGCAGCAACGGGTCGGCCGTGCCATGCACCACCAGGGTCGGCACCCGCAACTGGTTCAACAATTCGACCCTGCTCGGCTCGGCCAGTATCGCCATGATCTGGCGCTTGGCGCCTTCAGGATTGAACGCCCGGTCATAGGCCACGGCCGCCTGCTGCAGCAAGGCCGCACGGTCGTCACGCACCTCGGGGCTGCCCAGCGCCGCCAGCAGGTCGGCCTGCTGTTCGATGGCAACCTCGCGGTTCGGCGCGCTGCGCCGGGCCAGCAGCTGCACCAGCGCCGGATCCGGCGCCGGCAACCCCGCCGCCCCTGAACTGGACATGACCAACGTCAGGCTGCGCACGCGCTCGGGCGCCATGGCCGCCAGGTGCTGGGCAATCATGCCGCCCATGCTCACCCCCAGCACATGAAACTGGTGCACGCCCAACGCATCCATCAGGCTCAGGCCATCGTCCGCCATGTCGGTCAGCGTATATGGCGCAGCCACCGGCAGGCCCAGCTTGTAGCGCAGCAGTTCGACCGTCAGGTTGGCCGACGGTGGCAGCTGGCTCCAGCGTGACAGGCCGACATCGCGATTGTCGTAGCGAATTACCCGAAAGCCCTGGCGGCACAAAGCTTCGACCACGTCGTCCGGCCAGTGGATCAGTTGCCCGCCAAGGCCCATCACCAGCAGCAAGGCCGGGTCGCGTGGCGCACCGACGCTCTGGTACACCAGGCTGACCGCGCCCAGCTCGGCCCGCTGCACCGGCACGTGGGCATCACAACGCTGTTCAGCGAAACTCGCAGGTACGCCGAATACAAAGAAAAGAAGAAGCCAATAAGCCCGCATGAAAGAAACACCAGAATGCAAATCCCCAGTAGAGCGCGAGTCTGATGAATTCTGTTCGGGCGCGCTGCCACATTTCAGTGACATTTTGATGACTCCCGCCAGGCGGTGCGGCCAAACGCCCAGTCGACAGGCGCAGCAACATGAGGGAAACTCAACTCACCCCCTGTTTCCTCAAGTCCACACACCGGAGTCAGCTGTGCTGGAGATCCGTCACCTGAAAACCCTTCATGCCCTGCGCGAGGCCGACAGCCTGGTGGAGGCCGCCGAGCGCCTGCACCTGACCCAGTCGGCGCTGTCGCACCAGTTCAAGGAGCTGGAAGAGCGCCTGGGCCTGCCGCTGTTCGTGCGCAAGACCAAGCCGATCCGCTTCACCAGCGCCGGGTTGCGCCTGCTGCAACTGGCCGATGCCACCCTGCCGCTGCTTCGCGGCGCCGAACGTGACATCGCGCGCCTGGCCGGTGGCACCGCCGGGCGCCTGCACATGGCTATCGAATGCCACAGCTGCTTCCAGTGGCTGATGCCGACCATCGACCAGTTCCGTGACGCCTGGCCGGAGGTGGAGCTGGACCTGGCCTCCGGCTTTGCCTTCGCCCCACTGCCGGCCCTGGCTCGCGGCGACCTGGACCTGGTGGTGACCTCCGACCCGCTGGACCTGGCGGGCATCACCTACGTGCCGCTGTTCACCTACGAGGCGATGCTGGCGGTGGCCAACCAGCATCCGTTGGCCAGCAAGCCCTACATCGTGCCGCAGGACCTGCTTGACCAGACCCTGATCACCTACCCGGTGGAGCGCGATCGCCTGGACATCTTCACCCGCTTCCTGGAGCCGGCCGACATCGAGCCCGCCGCCGTGCGCACGTCGGAGCTGACGGTGATGATGATGCAACTGGTGGCCAGCGGCCGAGGTGTGTGCGGCATGCCGCACTGGGCGCTGCACGAGTACAGTTCGCGCGGGTATGTGAAGGGCAAGCGCCTGGGTGAAAAAGGCCTGTTCGCCACGCTTTATGCTGCCGTGCGCACCGACATGCTCGATGCGCCATACATGCGCGACTTCCTGCTGACGGCGAAGGACACCTCGTTCGCCACCCTCGATGGTGTCAGCGCGGTGCGCTGACGGCCTGGCGGTATAGCGGCAGGATGAGGTCGCGGGTCAGGGGTGCCAGCTGCATGGCGGGTACCTGGTCTGCGGCCAGCCACACCACCTCCTCGATCTCCGCAGCCGGCAGCACGGCTGCGGCGCTGTCGACACGGAACAGTTCGGCCTGTACCTCGAAGCCCGGCTCGTTGGCGGCCGGGGCGCTGAACTGGCCCAGGTGCACGGCCTGGGACGGGTCGATGTGCAGGCCCAGTTCCTCATGCAGCTCGCGCACCAGCGCCTGCACCGGGGTTTCGCCAGCATCGATCTTGCCACCGGGCTGCATGAAGGCCTGGGTCCCGCGTTTGCGTACCAGCAGGGTGCGGCCCTGGGGGTCGATCAACAGGGCGGCGGCGATGCGGATGGTGTTGGGCATGGGCTGGGCTCGCTTGAAACAATGGCCGGGGAGGATCCCATGAGGGTCCTGGCCTGACAAGGCCAGTGTTTCCTGCGCCGGCCCTTTCGCGGG
>NZ_JBNRIJ010000023.1:20752-33527 GCF_053557675.1 Pseudomonas sp. XP1
CCACACCCTCCATAACCAACACATGAACCTGCCCGCCAAACACCACCCGGTGCTCGAGCTGTTCCACCCCGCCGTGAGCACCTGGTTCCGTCGCCACTTCGCCACGGTGACCAATGCCCAGGCCCAGGCCTGGCCGTTGATCCATGCGGGCCAGTCGATGCTGCTGGCCGCGCCGACCGGCTCGGGCAAGACCCTCAGTGCGTTCCTGGCCGTGCTCGACGAACTGTTCCGCCAAGGCCTGGAGCGCCACGGCGAGCTACCAGCGCAAACCCAGGTGGTCTACGTGTCGCCACTCAAGGCGCTGTCCAACGATATCCGCCTGAACCTGCAAGCCCCGCTCGAAGGCATCAGCCAAGCCCTCGCGGACCAAGGCCTGAATGCCCCGCGCATCACCACCGCCGTACGCAGCGGCGACACCCCTCAGAAGGAGCGTGCCGCCATGCGCAAGCTGGCGCCGCACATCCTGGTGACCACCCCCGAATCGCTCTACGTGCTGATGGGCTCGGCTTCTGGCCGTGAAGGCCTGGCCAGCGTGCATACTGTAATCGTCGACGAAATCCATGCCTTGGCCGGCAACAAGCGCGGCGCTCATCTGGCACTGACCCTGGAGCGCCTGCAGGCCTTGTGCAACCGGCCGTTGCGGCGCATCGGCCTATCGGCCACGCAACGCCCGGTCGAGCGGGTGGCACAGTTCCTGGTCGGCAACGGCCGCCCCTGTGCAATCGTCGATGTCGGCCATGCTCGGCAGCGCGACCTGGCCATCGAGGTGCCGCCAGTGCCGCTGGGGGCAGTGATGGCCACCGATGTCTGGGGCCTGGTCTATGACCGCCTGGCCACCCTGGCGCGCGAACACCGCACCACCCTGGTGTTCGTCAACACCCGGCGACTGGCCGAGCGCATCACCCGCCACCTCAGCGACCGCCTGGGCAAGGAGGCGGTTGCCGCGCACCACGGCAGCCTGGCCAAGGAGCTACGCCTGGATGCCGAACAACGCCTGAAGAATGGCCAGCTGCAGGTGCTGGTGGCCACTGCTTCGCTGGAACTGGGCATCGATATCGGCGACATCGACCTGGTCTGCCAGATCGCTTCGCCAGGTTCGATCGCGGCCTTGCTGCAGCGGGTTGGCCGCGCCGGACACCAGGTCGATGGCGTGCCCAAGGGGCGCTTGTTCCCGACCTCGCGCGATGACCTCATCGAATGCGTGGCCCTGCTCGACTGCATACGCCGGGGCGAACTGGACGAACTGCACATTCCCCGGGCGCCGCTGGATGTGCTGGCCCAGCAGATCGTCGCCGAAGCCAGCAACCAGCCCTGGCACGAACAGGCCCTGTTCGACTGCCTGCGCCAGGCCACGCCATACGCCGAACTCGACCAGCAACATTACCAGGCCCTGCTGCGCATGCTCGCCGAGGGCTACAACGGCCGCCAGGGCGTGCGCAGTGCCTACCTGCACCGCGATGCGGTGAGCGGCACACTGCGTGGCCGACGCGGCAGCCAGCTGACCGCCCTGACCAGCGGCGGCACCATTCCCGACAACGCCGACTACGCCGTGCTGCTCGAACCGCAGGCGCTGAACATTGGCACCGTCAACGAAGACTTTGCCGTCGAGAGCATCGCCGGCGATATCTTCCAGCTGGGCAATGCCTCCTATCGCATCCTGCGGGTCGAGCCGGGCCGGGTGCGGGTGGAGGATGCCCAGGGCCTGCCACCTACCATCCCGTTCTGGCTGGGCGAGGCCCCGGGGCGCAGCGATGAGCTGTCTGCCGCAGTGGCCCGACTGCAGGCGCAGATCGACCAACAGCTGGCTGACAACAACCAGGCCGAGGTGCTGGCATGGTTGCAGGCTACCTTCGAACTGGGCGAAGACGCCGCTGGCCAGCTGCTCGACTACCTGGCCCGCACCCGCGAAGTGCTCGGCGCCCTGCCCTCGCAGGACATGCTGGTGATGGAGCGTTTCTTCGATGAGTCCGGTGGTACCCAGTTGATCATCCATTCGCCTTACGGCAGCCGCATCAACCGCGCCTGGGGCCTGGCCCTGCGCAAGCGCTTCTGTCGCACCTTCAACTTCGAGCTGCAGGCGGCTGCCAGCGAAGACGCCATCGTGCTGTCGCTGTCTTCCAGTCACAGTTTCGAACTGGACGACGTGTGGCGTTACCTGAATAGCCGCAGCGCCGAGCCGATTCTTGTCCAGGCGCTGCTCGATGCCCCGCTGTTCGGGGTGCGCTGGCGCTGGAACGCCAGCGTGACCATGGCCCTGCCGCGCTTTGTCGGCGGTCGCAAGGTGGCGCCACAGATCCAGCGGATGAAGAGTGAAGACCTGATTGCCGCCGTGTTCCCCGACCAGATCGCCTGCCTGGAGAACATCGTCGGCGAGCGGCAGATTCCCGATCATCCGCTGGTCGAGCAAACACTCGACGACTGCCTGCACGAGGCGATGGACAGCGAAGGCTGGCTGGCGCTGTTGCGGCGTATGGAAAGCGGCACGGTGCGCCTGCTGTGTCGCGACCTGCCCGCTCCTTCGCCGCTGGCGGCAGCCATCCTCAATGCACGGCCCTATGCCTTCCTGGATGACGCGCCGCTGGAAGAACGGCGCACTCAGGCGGTGCTCAGCCGGCGCTGGAGCGAAGTGCAGAGCGGCGACGACCTGGGCGCGCTGGATGCCGATGCCATTGCCGCCGTCGCAGCCGAGGCATGGCCGCAACCGGGCAATGCCGATGAGATGCATGAAGCGTTGATGGGCCTGGGGGCCATCAGTCAGGACGAAGTGCAGGGCAATGCCAGCTGGGAGCTGCTGCTCAGGCAGTTGGCCAAGGCCGGCCGGGCCTTGCGCCTGGTGGATGAAAAACTGTGGCTGGCGCGTGAGCGGTTGAACCTGCTGCAGGTGCTGTATCCCGGCTCCAGGCTTGAGCCTGCGTTGCAGGTACTGCCAGGCTTCGATCAGGCCATCGAGCCGGACATTGCGCTGGTCGAACTGCTCCGAGCCCGCCTGAGCGGCCATGGCCCGCTGACCCGTGCGCAGATTGCGGCAGCACTTGGCAAACCGCTGCCGGCCATCGAACAGGCACTGGCCCACCTGGAGGCCGAAGGCTATGTGCTGCGTGGGTATTTCAGCCCCGGCGCAAGCGAATTGCAGTGGTGCGAGCGCCATTTGCTGGCGCGCATCCACCGCTACACGGTAAAACGCCTGCGCCGGGAGATCGAGCCGGTCAGCCTGCAAGACTTCATGCGTTTTCTGTTCGACTGGCAGCACCTGGCTGATGACACGCGCCTTCGCGGCCCGCAAGCCGTGACCGAGGTACTTGGCCAGTTGCAAGGGTTCCCGAGTGCAGCCGGAGCCTGGGAGGCCGAATTGCTGCCGGCACGTATCAAGGACTACAGCCCACACTGGCTCGACGATGCCTGCCGCAGCGGGCAGTTCGCCTGGAGCCGGCTGGCGGCAACCGTGTCGAGCAACACCTTGTCGAGCACACCGCTGGTACTGCTGCCGCGCGAGCATCTTGGGTTGTGGCGCAGCCTTGCCCCCCTGCCAGCACTTGATAGCCTCGGTAAACGGGCGCAACGCGTCCACGAGGTGCTGAACACACATGGCGCGCTGTTCTTCGACGAGCTGGCACACGACGCCCACCTGCTGCCCAGCGAACTGGAGACGGCGTTACAGGAGCTGGTAGGCGCAGGCCTGGTGGGGGCCGACAGCTTCACCGGCCTGCGCAGCCTGATCACCCCGGCGGCGAAACGCACAGCGCGCAACAGCCGGCGCGGCCACCCGCCGCTGTCCAGCAGCATGTCCCAGGCCGGGCGCTGGGCCTTGCTACGCAGGGGCGCTGTAGACGACAGCCAGCGCCTGGAGCACATCGCCCGGGCCCTGCTTCGGCGCTATGGCGTGGTTTGCTGGCGCCTGCTGGAGCGCGAAAGCGATGTGCTGCCGCCCTGGCGCGAACTGCTGCGCTGCTATCACCGGCTGGAAGCACGTGGCGAGATTCGTGGCGGGCGTTTCATTGCCGGGCTGGCCGGCGAACAGTTCGCCTTGACGGAGGCGGTGGGGCTGCTGCGGCAGGTACGACGCCGTGAATTGGACGGGGCACTGGTGGTGGCAAGTGCCAGTGACCCGCTGAATCTGGTCGGGTCGTTGCTGCCAGGTGCGAAAGTGCCGGCGGTCAGTGGCAACCGCCTGTTGTATCGCGATGGAGTGCCAGTGGCGGTGCGGGTGGCCGGGCACTATTCGTACCTGGTCGAAGCGCCGGCACAAGAGCAGGAATGCTGGCGGCAGAAGCTGCTGCGCGACTCTATCTGAATCCCATTGATGCTGATTACAGGCATGCACAGCACCTGTAGGAGCAGCCCTGTGCTGCGAAGAAGCCATTATTGACGAAGACAATGTGTTTCCCTACTGGCCTCTTCGCGGCACAAGGCTGCTCCTACAAAAGCCCGTCTTGGCCTGAACACTATTGCCAGGCTTGGCGAGAATGATTTTCGCTACCCCGATTTTAATTTGCACAGCCGTGCAACTTGGCTATGTTCGGGGTTTGCCCCAGGCCCTGAGCCTGACCGCGCCATCGCAAGGATCCTGTATGAGCCTGTCACTTCTCAGCCGCTATGCCTTCTTCGCCGCCTGTGTGCTGTTCACCCTGGCGACCCTGCCTTTCATCCACCACGAATGGTTGTGGCCGTTCACCCTGAGCACCGCCATCCTCAGCCTGATCGGCCTGTTCGACCTGTTGCAGCAACGCCACGCGGTACGCCGCAACTACCCGATTCTGGGCAATATCCGCTATCTGGTCGAGGCCATTCGCCCGGAAATCCGCCAGTACCTGCTGGAGGCTGACAGCGACGCCCTGCCGTTCTCCCGCGCCCAGCGCTCGCTGGTGTACGCACGGGCGAAGAACGAAGCCTCGGACAAACCTTTCGGCACCCTGATCGACGTGTACGAGTCCGGCTTCGAATTCATCGGCCACTCCATGCGCCCGGCGCCCTTGGCCGACCCGGCAAGCTTCCGGGTCATCGTCGGCGGGCCTCAGTGCAGCCAGCCGTACTCGGCATCGATCTTCAACATATCGGCGATGAGCTTTGGCTCGCTCAGCGCCAACGCCATCCGCGCCCTCAACCAGGGCGCCAAGCTGGGCAATTTCCACCATGACACTGGCGAAGGCAGCATCAGCCCCTATCACCGCGAGCATGGTGGCGACCTGGTCTGGGAACTGGGCAGTGGCTACTTCGGGTGCCGCACGCCGGACGGGCGTTTCGACCCCGAACGCTTCGCCGCCCAGGCGCGCAGCCCGCAGGTGCGTATGATCGAGATCAAGATGAGCCAGGGCGCCAAGCCCGGCCACGGCGGCATCCTGCCCAAGCACAAGGTAACCCGGGAAATTGCCGAAACCCGAGGCGTGCTGATGGGCGAAGACTGCATATCACCGTCGCGCCACAGCGCCTTCTCCACCCCCATCGAGATGATGCGGTTCATTGCCCGACTGCGCGAGCTGTCTGGCGGCAAACCGGTAGGCTTCAAGTTCTGCCTGGGCCACCCATGGGAGTTCATGGGCATCGCCAAGGCCATGCTGGAAACCGGCATCCTGCCGGACTTCATCGT
The DNA here is from genome assembly GCF_053557675.1 of Pseudomonas sp. XP1. Classification (NCBI taxonomy): domain Bacteria; kingdom Pseudomonadati; phylum Pseudomonadota; class Gammaproteobacteria; order Pseudomonadales; family Pseudomonadaceae; genus Pseudomonas; species Pseudomonas sp. XP1. The sequence continues at coordinate 26,337 of NZ_JBNRIJ010000023.1, forward strand.
CGTCGACGGCAAGGAGGGTGGCACCGGCGCGGCGCCGGTGGAGTTCACCGACCACATTGGTGTACCGCTGCGCGAAGGGCTGCTGTTCGTGCACAACACCCTGGTCGGCCTGAACCTGCGCGACAAGATCAAGCTGGGCGCCAGCGGAAAGATCGTCAGCGCTTTCGACATTGCCAGCGTGCTGGCCATTGGCGCCGATTGGGCCAACTCGGCGCGCGGTTTCATGTTCGCCATCGGCTGCATCCAGTCGCAAAGCTGCCACACCAACAAGTGCCCGACCGGTGTCGCCACGCAAGACCCACTGCGCCAGCGCGCGCTGGTGGTGCCGGACAAAGCCCAGCGGGTGCTGAACTTCCATCACAATACCCTGCGCGCCCTGGCCGAAATGCTTGCGGCAGCAGGCCTGGAGCACCCGGCGCAGCTGGAGGCCAAGCACCTGGTACGGCGCATTTCAGCCACCGAGATCAAGCTGTTCTCACAGATGCATGTGTTCTTGAAGCCGGGTGAACTGCTGACTGGCGAGGTGAACGGGCAGTTCTATTCGCGCATGTGGCAATTGGCACGGGCCGACAGCTTCGAGCCGCACAGCGAGGTGGCGGCCTGATTGAACCTGGGGCTGCTACGCAGCCCATCGCGACACAAGGCCGCTCCCACAGGAGTACGCTATTTCTTGTGGGAGCGGCCTTGTGTCGCGAAAGGGCCGCAAAGCGGCCCCAGCCATTTCAGATCAGGAAGCAGTATTGGCTACACCCTGCGCGTCTTTCGGCGCCAGGCGGAACGCGTAGTACAGCACCGTCAGCAGCACCAGGAACGCCGGGCCGATGTACAGCGCCACGCGGGTATCCTCGAAGTACGCCATCAGGCCGACCACCAGCACCAGGAAGGCCAGCGCCAGGTACGAGCTCAGCGGCCACAGCCACATGCGGTATTTCAGTGCCTTGCGTTCAGTGACGCTGAGGCCTGCGCGGAACTTCAGCTGCGCCAGCAGGATCATCACCCAGGTCCAGATCGCGCCAAAGGTAGCGATCGAAGTCACCCAGACGAAGACCTTTTCCGGCACCAGGTAGTTGGCCAGCACGCCCAGCAGCAGCGCGCCGATCGACAGCAGCAGCGCGTTGCGCGGCACGCCGTTCTTCGACGTACGGGCGAAGGCCGCCGGGGCCTGGCCGTTCTGCGCCAGGCTGTAGAGCATGCGCCCGGTGCTGAAGATGCCGCCGTTGCACGACGACAGCGCTGCAGTGATGACCACGAAGTTGATGATGCCGGCGGCGGTCTTGATGCCCAGGCGCTCGAAGGTCATGACGAACGGGCTGCCCTGGCTGCCGATTTCGTTCCACGGGTAAATCGACAGGATCACGAACAGCGCACCGACATAGAACAGCAGGATGCGCCAGAATACCGAGCCGATGGCCTGTGGAATGGTCTTTTGCGGGTTGCGTGCTTCACCGGCGGTCAGGCCGATCATTTCCACGCCCAGGTAGGCGAACATCACCATCTGCAGCGACATCAGCACGCCGGTCACGCCATTGGGCATGAAGCCGCCGTTGCTCCACAGGTTGGAGATACCTACTGCCACGCCGTCATTGCCGAAGCCAAAGGCAATGATGCCGATGCCGCCAAGGACCATGGCGATGATGGTGACAATCTTGATCAGGGCGAACCAGAATTCGAATTCACCAAAGGCCTTGACGGCCACCAGGTTGACCGCACCCATGCTGCCCAGCGCCGCCAGGGCCCAGATCCAGCGCGGTACGTCGGGGAACCAGATGCCCATGTAGATGGCCACTGCGGTGATTTCGGCAACGCATGTCACCAGCCACAGGAACCAGTAGTTCCAGCCGGTAAGGAAGCCCGCCAGCGGGCCGAGATAGTCCTGGGCATAACGACTGAACGAACCGGCGACAGGGTTGTGCACGGCCATTTCGCCAAGGGCGCGCATGATCACCAGAATGGCCAGGCCGCCGATGATGTAGGACAGCATGATGGCGGGGCCGGCCATTTCGATGGCCTTGGCCGAGCCGAGGAAAAGACCGACACCGATACAGGCGCCCAGCGCCATCAGGCGGATGTGCCGTTCGCCCAGTTCGCGCTTGAGCGGGCCGCCCTCGGTGGCCTGGCCGTGGGCAGGGTGGTTGCCGACTGGCATAGCAATACAACCTCATTTTGTTATTGGATTTGACCTTCGTGCAGCACCGGCCAGGCCGATAGGCATGGCGTTGGCTTGCCGAGCTGGCCTTGTGGGCCGGCCCGTGTGCCGGAATAGAGCGCCCGGCAAGGCGAAGGGGGCGAGCAGTATAGGAAGACCGTTGCAGGGTTTTTCGCTGTATAAACAGGAAAATTCAGCAAGATCTCTGGGGCCGCTTCGCCCCATTCGCAGCACAAGGCTGCTCCTACAAAGGATACGCATTCCCCTGTAGAAGCAGCCTTGTGCTGCGAATGGGGCGCAAGCGGCCCCAAAATCGCCCGGCCACCATAGCAACATCGCCGTATGAAGAAACCCACACCAAAGCCGCATAGCCCTACGCCACTTTCCCGCCTCTTACAAATTTTTCACCTGACCCGCTCAACGTCTAAGCTTCAGACAAGCAAGACGAAAATACCTGGCCGGATAGAAGACTATGGGCGCACTGTGGCAATCGGAACCAAGCAGAACGGAAGCACCCGAGATACCTCCGGCCGAGACGCCACAACCCAAATCCCCCCGTCAGCGTCGGCTATGGTGGCGGCTGATCATCCTCATCCTGCTGGTGGCGCTGGTGGCCATCGGCTTCGCTGCGTATGACGAATTCCGCACCTCCAACCTGCAGTCGCGGGAATTCAGCAAGCTGGCCAGCACCCTCACCTATTCGCTGCAACCAGGCCCCAGCGATGCCATCGTGTACCCCGGCGAAGGGCCGTTCGATAAACGCCTGGGCTACAGCGCCCTGGGCGAATTCCTGCCGCGCCTGCTAAAGCGCGACTACCTGATCAGCGAGCAGGTGAGGTTCTCGCCGGCGTTGATGAACTACGTCGACCATGGGCTGTTCGCCCCCTATATCGAGAAAATCCAGGCTGGCCTGTCGATCACCGACTGCCGCGGCGACATGCTGTACCAGTACAATTACCCGCAACACCTGTACCCGGACTTTGCGGCGATCCCGCCGGTGATCGTCAACAGCCTGCTGTTCATCGAGAACCGCGACCTGCTCGACACCAAGGACCCACGCAACAACCCGGCCGTGGACTGGCCACGCTTCGCCAAGGCCGCCTACAGCCAGGTGGCCAAGTACCTGGCCCTGCCCGGCCAGTCCGCTGGCGGCAGTACCTTGGCCACGCAGCTGGAAAAGTACCGCCATTCACCAGACGGCCTGACCGTTTCCGGCGCCGAGAAGATCCGCCAGATGATTTCCGCCAGCGTGCGTGCCTACCAGGGTGGCCCTGACACCACGGAGGCACGCCAGCGCATCGTGCGGGACTACCTCAACAGCGTGCCGCTGTCGGCAGTGCCTGGGCATGGCGAAGTACATGGCATGGCCGAGGGGCTGCGGGTGTGGTACGGCGCCGACTTCGACCAGGTCAACCAGGCCCTGAACTCCACCGCCAGCGACCCCGAGAGCATGGCCGCACGCGGCCTGGCCCTGCGCCAGGTGCTGTCGCTGATGATTGCCCAGCGCCGGCCATCGCACTATCTGTCCAAAGGGCGGCTCGAACTGGCCGAACTGACCGACGCGCACATCCGCGTGCTGGCCGCCAACAAGATCATCGAGCAGCCACTGGCCGACGCTGCACTGGCCAGCAAGGCGGTATACCGCGACTGGGTGGCGCAACCGACCATCGTGCCGATCGTCACCAACAAGGGCATCAGCCTGGCACGCAACCGCCTGGCGGCCATGCTCAACCGCCCCCTGTACGACCTCGACCGGCTCGACGTTTCGGCCACCAGTACCCTGCAGTCCGACCTGCAGCTGCAGGTCAGCCAATACCTGAAAAACCTTGCCGACCCAGAATTTGCAGCGCAGATCGGCCTGATCGGCGAACGCCTGCTCACCGCCAAGACCACCGATCAGGTGAGCTACAGCTTCACCCTGTTCGAGCGCACCGCCGACGGCTCGCGGGTGCGGGTGCAGACCGACAGCACCGATCAGCCCTTCGACATCAACGAGGGCAGCAAGCTGGAGCTGGGCTCCACCGCCAAGTTGCGGGTGCTCACCACCTACCTGGAGATCATCGCCGAGCTGCACGACAAGTACGCCGGCAAGCCTGCCGCCGAATTGAAGAAAGTCGAAGTCGCCGAACTTGACCGTATCAGCCAGTGGTCGCTGGAATGGCTGGCGCAGAACAGCAAGAACCAGAGCCTGGACGCGATGCTCGATGCGGCGCTGGAACGCAAGTATTCGGCCAACACCGGCGAAGCCTTCTTCACCGGCGGCGGCATGCATGTGTTCAACAACTTCCGCAAGGAAGACAACAGCCGCAATCCAACCCTCAAGGATGCATTGCGCGAGTCGATCAACCTTCCGTTCATCCGCCTGATGCGCGACCTGGTGCGCTACGTGACCTACCAGCAGCCGTACAACCGCGTGCCGCTGCTCAAGGACGACTCCGACCCGCGCCGCCAGGAATACCTGGCCCGTTTCGCCGACAAGGAAGGCACCAACTACCTGATGCGCTTCTGGAAGAAATACCAGCGCAAGACCTCGCAGCAGCGCCTGGACACCTTCCTCGACAGCATGCGCGTGACCCCACAACGGTTGGCGGCCGTGCACCGCTACCTGTTCCCCGAGGCTGGCCAGGAAACTTTCAACGCCTTCGTCCGCGCCCACCTCAAGGGTGACAAGATCGTCCTGGGCAAACTGACCGATGGCCGCCTGTCGGAGATGTACGACGCCTATGGCCCTGGCAAGTACGACCTGCCCGACCAAGGCTATATCGCCAAGGTCCACCCGCTGGACCTTTGGCTGCTGGGTTACCTGCTTAAGAACCCCGGTTCAACCTTGACCGAAATGGTCAATGCCAGCCGCTTCGAGCGCCAGGAGGTTTACGGCTGGCTGTTCAAGAGCCGCCATCAGGGCGCCCGTGACAGCCGCATTCGCACCATGGTCGAGATCGAAGCGTTCCTCGACATTCACCAGCGCTGGAAGCGCGTGGGGTATCCATTCGACCACCTGGTACCCTCGCTGGCCACCGCCATCGGCAGCTCGGGCGACCGCCCCGCCGCCCTCTCCGAACTGGTCGGCATCATCCAGAACGACGGCGTGCGCCTGCCGACCTTGCGGATCGACACCCTGCACTTCGCGGCCAATACGCCTTACGAGACCAAGCTGATCACCGACCCGGACCGGGGTGTGCGAATTCTGCCGGTCGAAGTGGCGCGCGCCCTCAAAGGCGCCATGTCGCAGGTGGTGGATGCCGGCACCGCGCGGCGTATTTCCGGCAGTTTCAAACTGCAGGACGGCACGCCACTGGTGATGGGTGGCAAGACCGGTACCGGTGACAACCGAATCGAAAGCTTTGGTGCCGGCGGCCGGCTGATCGGCTCACGCTCGCTGAACCGTACCGCCACCTTCGTGTTCTTCCTGGGCGACAACCACTTCGGCACCTTGACTGCGTTCGTGCCGGGGCGCTCTGCGGAGGCCTTCAAGTTCACCTCGGCGCTGCCAGTGCAGGTACTCAAGGGCATGGCTCCGATTCTCATGCCGTACCTGCAACCGGGCAATCCGAACGAGTGCAAGCCGCCGCAGGTGGCCATGCACACAGCCACGCCGCAAGAGGACACATCGAACAACTAGATGATAATCATCTGCAATTGAGGGCTTGTCTTCAGATATATCTTGAGTAATATCTTACGATATATCGCAAACGACGGAGCCCTGCCCCCATGCGCGAACATACCCCCCATGACCCCTTCGAGCGGCGCCCAGGTCGTGGCGAACGCGGCCCTCGCGTCTTCGCACCCGGCGACCTCAAGCTGCTGATGCTGGCTCTGCTCGCCGAGCAGCCAGGCCACGGCTACGACCTGATCCGACAGATCGAAAACCTGTTCGACGGCAGCTACAGCCCAAGCCCCGGGGTGATATACCCCACCCTCAACTTCCTGGAAGAGGCCGAGCTCATAAGCGGCCAGGTGCAGGGCAGCAAACGCCTCTATGCCATTACCGAAGCCGGCCGCACCGCCCTGGCCGAACAGGCCGTAGCACTGGACGGCGTGCGCATGCGCATCGAAGTCAGCAAGCGCGCCCTGCGTGGCCACGACCGCCCACCAGAGATTCATGAAGCGGTCGGTAACCTGCGCCACGCGCTGCACATGCACAGTGGCCGCTGGACACCGGAAGAAATCGAGCGGGTCCGCGACCTGCTCAACCACACCGCAAAGGCCATCGCCTCCGGGCCGGCCGAACCTGTCAGGGAGACACCCCATGAGTGACACCATTCACCGCGTGAACCACGAAATCCGCCAACGCCGCCTGCAGGTGCTGCGGGTCACCGAACTGACCCCACGCATGCGCCGCATCACCCTCGGGGGAGCCGAGCTGCAGGGCTTCACCAGCGTGGGCAGCGACGACCACATCAAACTGCTGTTCGCCGAAACGCCGGAGCAACAGCAGGCCATCGAGGCTCGTAACCTGGGTCGAGAAGGTGGTGCGCGGCCTACCATGCGCGAATACACGCCACGGCGCATCGATCTGGTGGCCAATGAGCTGGATATCGACTTCGTGCTGCACGGCGATGGCCCTGCATCCACCTGGGCCGCCCAGGCGGCCCCCGGGCAAACCCTGGACATCGCCGGGCCGCGGGCTTCGATGGTGGTGCCGGACATCTTCGACAGCTACCTGCTGATCGGCGACGAAACCGCCATCCCGGCCATTGGCCGCCGCCTGGAGGAGTTGCCAGCGGGCCGCCAGGTACTGGCGGTTATCCAGATCGAAGACGAGCAGGAACGCCAGCCACTGCCAAGCAAGGCGCAGGTGGAGGTGATCTGGGTACGTCGCCAACAGGATGACTTGCTGGCGCTGGTGAAGAACCTGACCTTGCCGCAAGGCCGGTTGTTTGGCTGGGTGGCCCTGGAAAAAGCCCTGACACGGCAGGCCAAGGCACTGTTGCTGGAGAAAGGTTTGCCTGAGGATGCGCTCAAGGCTGTGGCCTACTGGCGTGCCGACGGGACTGCGGACGACGAGTGATTGATTATTGCTGCCCCGGCCCTGTCGCCGGGGG
>NZ_JBNRIJ010000023.1:33611-36759 GCF_053557675.1 Pseudomonas sp. XP1
ATCCTGTGGGAGCTGGCTTGCCGGCGATAGGGCCAGTGCAGGTCAAGCCAACCTGTGCAGCCCCCGCCACCTGTCCAGCCCCAGCAACACCAGCCCAATCCCCCAGAACCCCGCCAACACCCCCAGGGCATTGAGCAATACCTGCCCATACCCCAGGCTCGCCACATCGATGAACGGGTAGGCATACACACCAATCTCGCTCCCCCGCCACAGCGCGTAGGCAAAATACGCCGCCGGGTACACCGCCCAGGCCAGCAGATGCCATAGCCGCAACCTGCCCTTGGGCACCTCGCACCACCAGTACAAGGCATATAGCACGGGCATCACATCGTGCAGCAACTCGTCCGCCAGCCATTGCCAGCCCTGCGGTTGCCACAAGTGACGCAACAGCACGCTGTAGGCCAATGCCACCAGCACGATGCTGGCGGCTACTGCGGAACTCACCGCAGGCGACAGGAAAAAACGTTTGGCACCGCCTTCCCGGCCAAACGCCGCATAACTGAGCACCGTTGCCACCAGGGTATTGGTCAACACGGTGAAATACCCAAACACATTGATCAGGCCACCCACCAGGCTGGCCTGCTCCTGCCAGCGCGCCAGTAGCACCAGATACACCTGCACAGTCAGGCCGAACCAGCCCAGCACGGCCATGCCGGTCAGCCAGGGACGGCGCGGCATGTCAGGCCTGGCGCTGCAGCTTCACGTACAGCTGCTCGACCTTTTCCCGTGCCCACGGCGTCTTGCGCAGGAAGGTCAGGCTCGACTTGATGGTCGGGTTGCTCTTGAAGCAGCGCACATCGATGCGCTCGGCCAGGCCCTGCCATTGGTAGTGCGCCACCAGCTCGGTGAGGATCTGTTCGAGGGTCTTGCCGTGCAGCGCATTGTGTTGGGCCGTGCTCATGCCAGTGCTCCGTATGAAAGATGCGCACCTTACACGAGTGTAGTGGTGGGTGGGATCAGGTGAGTCGACAGAAAAACCGCTGGCCAGGCGCAAAAACTCTGTGCTGAAATAGAGATGTTATATTGTAACAATACAAAAGCATCTGCCAAGGAACGCCCCATCCCCATGCTGTACACACCGCTTCGCCTCTCTCCCCTCGCCATCGCGCTGTGGCTGGCCGCATCACCCAGCCACGCCGTGGAACTCGATCCCCAGGTCATCACCGCCAACCCTTTGGGCAACAGCCAACTGGCCGCCCCCAGTACCGTGCTCGAAGGCGACAACCTGCTGCAACAGCAGCACGGCAGCCTTGGTGAAACCCTGAACAAGCAGCCCGGCGTCGCCTCCACCTGGTTCGGCCCAGGCGCCAGTCGCCCGGTAATTCGTGGCCTGGATGGCGACCGCATTCGCATCCTGCGCAATGGCGTCGGCGCCCTGGATGCTTCATCGCTGTCCTACGACCACGCCGTGCCGCTGGACCCGGTGACCGTTGACCGCGTCGAGATCGTCCGTGGCCCGGCTGCCCTGCTCTACGGCGGCAACGCCATCGGCGGCGTGGTCAATACCTTCGACAATCGAATCCCGGATGCTCCCATCGAGGGCATTCAAGGTGCCGGTGAACTGCGCTACGGCGGCGCCGATACCACCCGCAGCAGCGCAGGCAAGTTGGAGGCCGGCAACGGTACCTTCGCCCTGCACCTGGATGCCAACAGCCGCCAGTTCAACGACCTGCGCATCCCCGGTTATGCGCGCAGTTCCAAGGTGCGCGACGCCGACGAACCCGGTAGCAAGCACCGCCTGGAAAACAGCGACGGCCGCCAGGACGGTGGCGCCGTGGGTGGTGCCTACCATTGGGACCACGGTTACGCCGGCCTGTCGTATAGCCGTTACGACAGCAACTATGGCTCGGTGGCCGAGCCGGGTGTGCGCCTGGACATGAAGCAGGACCACTACGCCTTCGCCTCCGAGCTGCGTGACCTGGACGGCCCGTTCACTTCGGTCAAGGTCGATGCCGGTTACACCGACTACGAGCACCGTGAAATCGAAGAAGGCGAGGTCCACACCACCTTCAGGAACAAGGGCTATGAGGCACGTATCGAAGCCCGCCACCAACCGCTCGGACCGGTAGAAGGCGTGATCGGCGCTCAGGTCAGCCGCAACGAGTTCTCCGCCTTGGGCGAGGAAGCCTTCGTCCCGCACACCGACACCGACAGCCTGGCGCTATTCATGCTGGAGCAGTGGCAAGCCACCGAGCGCCTGAACCTGAGCCTGGGCGCACGCATGGAACACACCCGGGTCGACCCGGATGCCAAAGGCAACGAAAACTTCGCCGACGCTGACAGCGCCAGCAGCTTCAATGCCTTCAGCCTGTCTTCCGGGGCGGTGTACCAGCTCGACCCGATCTGGTCGCTGGCCGCCAACCTCGGCTACACCGAGCGCGCCCCAACCTTCTACGAGCTGTATGCCAATGGTGCCCACGTGGCCACTGGAGCCTTCGAGGTTGGCGATGCCAGCCTGAACAAGGAAAAAGCCATTTCCGGCGACCTGGCCCTGCGTTTCGACAACGGCACCCACAAGGGCAGTGTCGGGGTGTTCTACAGTCACTTCCGCAACTACATCGGCCTGATCGGCACCGGCAACATTCGCGAGGGGCATGACCACGACCATGGCGAAGATGACCATGACCACGATCACGACCATGACGGTTTCCCGGAATACCAGTACCAGGGCGTGCGTGCGCGCTTCTATGGCATCGAGGCCCAGGACCGCTGGCAACTGGCCGAGAACCGTTATGGCAGCTTTGCCCTCGAGCTCTCCGGTGACTACACCCGGGCGAAGAACCTCGACAGTGGCGAGCCGCTGCCACGCATTGCCCCGCTGCGCCTGAACAGCGGCCTGGTCTGGGAACTGGACCGCTGGCAGGCGCGGGTCGATGTGCAGCATGCTGCGTCGCAGCATCGCAAACCGGCCAACGAAACCAGTACCGATGGCTACACCACGCTGGGGGCCAGCGTTGGCTACCGCTTCGAAGTTGGCCAGAGCCAATGGCTGGCGTTTGTGCGCGGCGAGAACCTGACTGACCAGACCGTGCGCTATGCCAGTTCGATCCTGCGCGATATCGCCCCAGCGCCGGGACGCAGTGTTGAAGTGGGGCTGCGTACCACTTTCTGAAAGTGCGGGGCGCTTCGCGCCCCTTTCGCCGGGGAG
>NZ_JBNRIJ010000023.1:36914-43520 GCF_053557675.1 Pseudomonas sp. XP1
ATTTGTCTTTTTTTCTTACAACTTCCCCTATATCCTCCCCGCCGCAAGCTGAATCGCTTCATCGAAACCATCTTGTTGCCATATCCATTGAAGGGCCCGCCCTTCGATGCGCTTGCCGTTTATTCAATAATCAAAAGATAGCGCTATCTCATGTTCCAACTGCCCAAAACCTGTTACATCGGCCTTGCACTCAGCGCCCTGGCGGCCCCCACTGACGCCAGCGAAATGTTCGTCAAAGGATCCCCGTGGATGCTCGGCGACTGGGGTGGCACCCGCAGCGAACTGCTGGAAAAAGGCTACGACTTCACCCTCGGCTACACCGGCGAGATGGGCAGCAACCTGCATGGTGGCTTCGACCACGACCGCACAGCGCGCTACAGCGACCAGTTCACCTTCGGCAGCCACCTGGACCTGGAGAAGATCCTTGGCTGGCACGACACCGAATTCCAGCTGACCATCACCGAGCGTCACGGCGACAACATCAGCAACGACCGCATCAACGACCCGCGTGTCGGCGGCTTCACCTCGGCCCAGGAGGTATGGGGCCGTGGCGAAACCTGGCGGCTGACGCAGATGTGGATCAAGCAGAAGTACTTCGATGGCGCACTGGATGTGAAATTCGGCCGTTTCGGCGAAGGCGAGGACTTCAACAGCTTCCCCTGCGACTTCCAGAACCTGGCCTTCTGCGGTTCGCAGGTAGGCAACTGGGTAGGCGGCATCTGGTACAACTGGCCGGTCAGCCAGTGGGCCCTGCGCGTGCGCTACAACCTCAGCAATGCGCTGTACGCCCAGGTCGGCGTGTTCGAGCAGAACCCCTCCAACCTGGAGTCAGGCAACGGCTTCAAGCTCAGCGGCAGCGGCACCCAAGGTGCGGTAATGCCGATAGAACTGGTATGGAGCCCACAGGTCAATGGTCTGAAAGGGGAATATCGCGCCGGCTACTACTACAGTAATGCCAAGGCACAGGATGTTCTCAAAGACAGCAATGGCCAGCCCGCAGCGCTCAGCGGCGCCGCCTACCGCAGCAGTTCGAGCAAGCACGGCTTGTGGCTCGGCGCCCAGCAGCAGGTGACTTCGCTGGCGTCCGACCAGTCGCGTGGCCTGAGCCTGTTCGCCAACGCCACGATGCACGACAAGAAGACCAATGCCATCGACAACTATGTGCAGGCAGGACTGGTATACAAAGGGCCCTTCGACGCCCGCGCCAAGGACGACATCGGCTTCGCCCTGGCCCGTGTGCACGTCAACCCTGCCTATCGCAAGAACACGCGCCTGGCCAACCAGGCCATTGGCACCGACGACTATGACAATCCAGGCTTCCTGCCGGTGCAGGACACCGAATACAGCGCCGAGCTGTACTACGGCATTTACCTGGCCGACTGGCTCACGGTCCGCCCCAACCTGCAGTACATCCGCCACCCGGGCGGGGTGTCGCAGGTCGATGGCGCCCTGATCGGCGGCTTGAAGATCCAGAGCAGTTTCTAACCCCTTTTTGACCTGACGGAGAACCTACGATGAGCACTGAAGGTGCCAACAATGGAAGCCGCTGGCTACCGCGCCTGATCGGCGCGCTGCTGTTGCTGATGGGCCTGGCCCTGCTGGCCGGCGGCATCAAGCTGAGCCAGCTGGGCGGATCGCTGTACTACCTGATCGCCGGTATCGGCTTTGCCCTGTCGGGCATCCTGCTGCTGGCTCAGCGCCGCCTCGCCCTGGGCCTGTACGGCCTGGTACTGCTGGGCAGCACCGTGTGGGCCCTGCTCGAAGTGGGCCTGGATTGGTGGCAACTGGTGCCACGCCTGGCCATCTGGTTTGCCATCGGCGTGGTCCTGCTGCTGCCCTGGGCGCGTCGTCCACTGATCGGCCCGGCCAGCAAGGCCAACACTGCGCTGCTCGGCGTTGCAGTGGTCGCTTCGGGCGCCTGCGCCCTGGGCAGCCAGTTCACCCACCCCGGTGAAGTGTTCGGCGAACTGGGCCGCGACAGCAGCGAAATGGCCAGCGCTGCCCCGGCCATGCCCGACGGTGAATGGCAAGCCTACGGCCGCACCGAGCACGGCGACCGCTATTCGCCATTGCGCCAGATCACCCCGCAGAACGCCTACCGCCTGGAAGAGGCATGGCGCATCCGTACCGGTGACCTGCCGACCGAAAACGACCCGGTGGAGCTGACCAACCAGAACACCCCGCTTAAGGTCAACGGCATGCTCTATGCCTGCACCGCGCACAGCCGCTTGCTGGCCCTGGACCCGGACACCGGCGCGGAAATCTGGCGCTACGACCCGCAGGTCAAGAGCCCGGTCGGCACCTTCAAAGGCTTTGCCCACATGACTTGCCGCGGCGTTTCGTACTACGACGAAAACCGCTACGTCAGCCGCGACGGCAGCCCGGCTCCGAAAATCACCGACGCCGGCCAAGCCGTGGCCCAGGCCTGCCCTCGCCGTCTCTACCTGCCGACTGCGGACGCCCGCCTGATCGCCATCAATGCCGACAACGGCAAGGTCTGCGAAGGCTTCGCCAACCAGGGCGTGATCGACCTTACTACCGGCATCGGCCCGTTCACCGCTGGTGGCTACTACTCCACCTCGCCAGCCGCGATCACCCGTGACCTGGTGATCATCGGTGGCCATGTCACCGATAACGAGTCGACCAACGAGCCATCCGGCGTGATCCGTGCGTACGATGTGCACGATGGCCACCTGGTGTGGAACTGGGACAGCAACAACCCGGACGACACCAAGCCACTGGCTCCCGGCAAGATGTACAGCCGCAACTCGGCCAACATGTGGTCGATCGCCAGCGTCGATGAAGACCTCGGCATGATCTACCTGCCACTGGGCAACCAGACCCCGGACCAGTGGGGCGCAAACCGCACACCGGGTGCCGAAAAGTACAGCGCCGGCGTGGTCGCCCTCGACCTTGCCACCGGCAAGGCTCGCTGGAACTACCAGTTCACCCACCACGACCTGTGGGACATGGATGTCGGCAGCCAGCCGACCCTGGTCCACCTGAAGACCGACGATGGCGTGAAGCCGGCTATCATCGTGCCAACCAAGCAAGGCAGCCTGTACGTGCTCGACCGCCGCGACGGCACGCCGATCGTGCCGATCCGTGAGATCCCCACCCCTCAAGGTGCGGTGAAGGGCGACCACACCTCGCCGACCCAGGCCCGCTCCGACCTGAACCTGCTCGGCCCCGAGCTGACCGAACAGGCCATGTGGGGCGCAACGCCGTTCGACCAGATGCTGTGCCGCATCCAGTTCCGCGAACTGCGTTACGAAGGCCAATACACTCCGCCGTCCGAGCAAGGGTCGCTGGTCTACCCCGGCAACGTAGGTGTGTTCAACTGGGGTAGCGTGTCGGTCGACCCGGTGCGCCAATTGCTGTTCACCTCGCCAAACTACATGGCCTTCGTGTCGAAGATGATCCCGCGTGAGCAGGTGGCCGAGGGCAGCAAGCGCGAAAGCGAGACCAGCGGCGTGCAGCCGAATACCGGCGCGCCGTACGCGGTGACCATGCACCCGTTCATGTCGCCACTGGGCGTCCCGTGCCAGGCCCCGGCCTGGGGCTATGTCGCCGCCATCGACCTGTTCACCAACAAGGTGGTGTGGAAGCACAAGAACGGCACCACCCGCGACAGCACCCCGGTGCCGATCGGCCTGCCGGTTGGCGTGCCGAGCATGGGCGGTTCGATCGTCACCGCTGGTGGCGTCGGCTTCCTCAGCGGCACCCTGGACCAGTACCTGCGTGCCTATGACGTGAACAACGGCAAGGAACTCTGGAAAGCCCGCCTGCCCGCGGGTGGCCAGGCCACGCCGATGACCTACACCGGCAAGGATGGCAAGCAGTACGTGCTGGTGACTGCCGGCGGGCATGGCTCGCTGGGCACCAGGATGGGCGACTACATCATCGCCTACAAACTGGCTGAGTAAAGCTGCCGAGCCCCGCCAGCGGGGCTCACCCGCTGTACTTGCCTCATCGCCGGCAAGCCAGCTCCCCCAGGTACTCCACTAGCCTTGAAAGCAGTGGGTCACCAGTGAGAGCTGGCTTGCCGGCGATAGGGCCGGAACAGGCCACCAAAGATCCCCTTCCCTCCTGCCATCATCTACCATTGAAACCCATCCCCCCGCGCCCCATCTAAGCACCATAGTCATTCACGCAGGTGCCCCATGAGCGACCAGCAGGATTTCCCGGAACATCCCGACGAACACAGCGAAGTCGAACACACCACTCCCCAGGCCGAAACCGGCCACGCCCTCGCCCTGCCCGGCCAGCAACTGCCGGACAAGGTCTACGTGATCCCGATCCACAACCGTCCATTCTTCCCGGCCCAGGTGCTGCCGGTCATCGTCAATGAAGAACCTTGGGCAGAAACCCTCGACCTGGTGGCCAAGTCGCCAGACCACAGCCTGGCCCTGTTCTTCATGGATACCCCGCCAGAGGACCACCGCCACTTCGATACCTCTGCGCTGCCGCAGTACGGCACGCTGGTGAAGGTGCACCACGCCAGCCGCGAAAACGGCAAACTGCAGTTCGTCGCCCAAGGTCTGACCCGGGTACGCATCCGTACCTGGCTCAAGCACCACCGCCCGCCGTACCTCGTCGAGGTCGAGTACCCGCGCCAGCCCGCCGAGCCGACCGACGAGGTCAAGGCATACGGCATGGCACTGATCAACGCGATCAAGGAACTGCTGCCACTCAACCCGCTGTACAGCGAAGAGCTGAAGAACTATCTCAACCGCTTCAGCCCCAACGACCCGTCGCCACTCACCGACTTCGCCGCCGCACTCACCTCGGCCACCGGCAACCAGTTGCAGGAAGTGCTCGACTGCGTCCCCATGCTAAAGCGCATGGAAAAGGTCCTGCCGATGCTGCGCAAGGAAGTCGAGGTCGCGCGCCTGCAGAACGAGATCTCGGCCGAGGTCAACCGGCAGATCGGCGAGCACCAGCGCGAGTTCTTCCTCAAGGAACAGCTCAAGGTCATCCAGCAGGAGCTGGGCCTGACCAAGGACGACCGCAGCGCCGACCTCGAGCAGTTCGAGCAGCGCCTCGAAGGCAAGACCCTGCCGGACCAGGCGCGCAAGCGCATCGACGAAGAAATGGGCAAGCTGGCCATTCTCGAAACCGGCTCGCCCGAATACGCCGTCACCCGCAACTACCTGGACTGGGCCACCGCCCTGCCCTGGGGCGTTTACGGCAAGGACAAGCTCGACCTCAAGCACGCGCGCAAGGTCCTCGACCAGCACCACGCCGGCCTCGACGACATCAAGGAACGCATACTCGAATTCCTCGCCGTGGGCGCCTGGAAAGGCGAGATCAGCGGCTCGATCGTGCTGTTGGTGGGCCCGCCCGGGGTAGGCAAGACCAGCATCGGCAAATCCATCGCCGAATCGCTCGGCCGGCCGTTCTACCGCTTCAGTGTCGGCGGCATGCGTGACGAGGCCGAAATCAAGGGCCACCGCCGCACGTACATCGGCGCCCAACCCGGCAAGCTGGTGCAGGCACTGAAGGACGTCGAAGTGATGAACCCGGTGATCATGCTCGACGAGATCGACAAGATGGGCCAGAGCTACCAGGGCGACCCTGCTTCAGCACTGCTGGAAACCCTCGACCCGGAGCAGAACGTCGACTTCCTCGACCACTACCTCGACCTGCGCCTGGACTTGTCCAAGGTATTGTTCGTGTGCACCGCCAACACCCTGGACTCTATCCCCGGGCCATTGCTCGACCGCATGGAAGTGATTCGTCTGTCCGGCTACATCACCGAAGAGAAATTGGCCATCGCCAAGCGCCACCTGTGGCCCAAGCAGCTGGAAAAGGCCGGCGTGGCCAAGACCAGCCTCGGCATCAGCGACAGTGCCCTGCGCGCGGTAATCGAAGGCTACGCGCGCGAAGCCGGAGTGCGCCAGCTGGAGAAACAACTGGGCAAGCTGGTGCGCAAGGCCGTGGTCAAGCTGCTGGAGACCCCCGAAGCCAAACTGAAGATAGGCGCCAAGGACCTTGAAACCGCGCTAGGCATGCCCGTGTTCCGCAGCGAGCAGGTGCTGGCCGGCAAAGGCGTGATCACAGGCCTGGCCTGGACCAGCATGGGCGGCGCCACGCTGCCGATCGAAGCCACCCGCATCCACACCCTCAACCGCGGCTTCAAGCTGACCGGCAAGCTGGGTGATGTGATGAAAGAGTCGGCCGAAATCGCTTATAGCTACGTCAGTTCCAACCTCAAGCAGTTTGGTGGTGACCCAGGTTTCTTCAACGAAGCGTTCATTCATTTGCACGTGCCCGAAGGCGCCACGCCCAAGGACGGCCCGAGTGCCGGTATCACCATGGCCAGCGCCCTGCTGTCGCTGGCCCGAGACCAGGCGCCGAAGAAGGGCGTGGCCATGACCGGCGAGCTGACCCTGACCGGGCAGGTACTGCCGATTGGCGGTGTGCGTGAGAAGGTGATTGCGGCGCGGCGGCAGAAGATCTTCGAGTTGATCCTGCCGGAGCCCAACCGTGGGGACTATGAAGAACTGCCGGACTACCTGCGCGAAGGCCTGACAGTGCATTTCGCCAAGCGCTTCGCCGACGTGGCCAAAGTCCTGTTCTGAGCTGCTCCGGCCCCTTCGCGGG
>NZ_JBNRIJ010000023.1:43643-48607 GCF_053557675.1 Pseudomonas sp. XP1
GCAACACAAATCTCCTCGATCATCGGTTATCCTCAGGCCATCGTCAGCCTCCGGAGCCAACATGACCGCCCCTCGTCTGCTCGTTCCCCTGAGCTTCGCCCTGATTTCCGCCTGCGCCCAACAGCCTACGCAACCCGTCGAACTGGACGCCGAAAGCGAATGCCCGACACGCCTGCAGGTTGGCCAGGTGCTGACCCTGAGCTTGCCCAGCAATCCATCCACCGGCTACCGCTGGCGCGTCGAGAACCCCGCCTCGAACGTGCTGAAAAGCCTCGGCCCGGAGGTGTACAACGCCCCCGAGGAAGACATGGTCGGCAGCGCCGGTGTCTCTACCTGGCGCTACAAGGCCAGCAGTGTCGGCACATCCCAGTTGCTGCTGCTTTACCAACAACCTTGGGCTAAAGACGTCGCCCCGGTGCAGACCTTCGAATGCAAAGTTATCGTCCGTTAAGGGCAATCAGCTGCGGTCATACGCCATCTGAACCACCTTCAGGTACTCGCAGAGATCTTGCAACGCGGCCGTGCCATCCGGCAAAGCCATCGTCGGGTCGAGCTTTTCAGCTTGACCCTGCCACTGCAGCTCCAACTTGCGAAGCTCTTGCAGCCACTCATTCTTGAGTGGCTCAACCCCGGCCAATGCCTTGACGGCATCTCGCTCATCCAGGGTGCTTTCCAAGGTTTGCTGAGCATGCCGCCGGTCACTCAGTGCCTCCTCGATTCTTGCATCAAGCCTGCTGCGGGCGTTACTTAAGTCCCTGAATGTCTTGACCCCTTCCAGCACATCAGCATGCTTGTGCAGCTTTTGCGTTGCCGCCTTGAGCACACTCGAATCGATTTTCGGATCCGTGATCAAGCCGATTATCTGGTCAATCTCGTCATCGTTCGGTATAAGCCCCTTGAAGGCACTGGCAACAGAAGGCTTTTCCAGTACCTCGATAGCCGCGACGATATCTGTCTGTTTTTGCCGCAGTTCAGTCAAGCGTTCATCGAACGCCATTACTTGCTGCCTATGCAGGTCGACGCGGCTTTCCAGTTCCGGCAATGCCTCAATCAAGGCGGCTAACGAGAACAGTTCCAGACGCTGATTTTGCCTGGCCAGTACCGAGTGATGCTGACTCAGACGATTCAGAACAGTTGCCAACCTGTGGTGGGTATCAGCATCTGGATGGCTTGAAATAAACTGCCGGTCCTCCAGCAACACGATAGCGCCTATCAGGCTTTCCTTGAAAGAACGCTCGACTGCCAGCAACAGCACTCGTAACTCACCAAGTTGCTCTCGCGCCCGCGGGAGCACTTTCATGCCCCATGCGTCTTCAAGGCTGAATATCTGATCTTGCACTTGCTGCATGCGTACGAAGTCGGGCACAGCGGCTTTGATATCTACTACGTCCATGTCAGGCATCCTCATACTCTTCAACGAGCTCATCAAACAGTTCAGACAAGGTGTGGCAGATGCTCCCTATTTTTTCCCAAGGTCTGATGACTTCCGAAAAATCATGAACGAACGCCTCCAACTGTTTTATATCCTTCAATTCCTTTGCTTCGTTTACCGAGCTATTGGCATACGAAGCCATGAACAACCAGACGTCCGCCAGACGCCGAGTTGCCGATGACAGGTCCTTGCACCTGAACTGCAAATCCCTGACCAATGTCGAGATACGCTCGAAGTCCTGGAGGGCTGGCAAGAGTTTTGCCATTTCCTGCGCCAGCTCATCACGCTTCTCGATCAGTGCATTCTTTTCTGCCCGAATGCTTTCGGCTTTGGAGCCAAAAACGCCTCCGGTCACGGCTACGCCAATCGGTCCGAACCAAAGCCCGGTGAATGCATAGCCCACGTTGGCAGAATAATCGGACGCCAGCTGATCGATCTTTTCATCCCATTCATCGAGTTGCTGCCGCTTTTGCATGATGACTTCACTGGAAGCCTTTTCGTCGAAATGCGTGATCAAGCGCCCCAGGCGCGGCTTGATCTCGCGTTTGATTTCACTATTGAACCAATTGGCCCGGGCGTCGACTTCATCGATGCGACGCCGAGTGCCTTCGATTTCCCTTACCAATTCGGTAATACCAGGTTCCAGCACATTCCTTAGCTGTGCCTGCTCATCTTCACTCAACGCCGTGATATACACGTCGTCACCCTGTTCGGCCCTGGAGCTCTTGATCGCCAGAAACACATCGCTGTTTTCCAGATTGTTCAACAGGGTACTGCCACGCTGTACAAGGCTTTCGGCGAACAGTTCAATTTCCGGGCCAAGTTGCTTGACGCTTCGCTCAAGCTCGTCCCATACATCAATATGCCTGTGCAGCGCACGATAAAGCTCATACACAAGCGAAGCGTCCAGCCTCAAGGCTGCATAGTCAACTTCCTTTTCGACCTGGTCCAAGGTACGCGGCAACTGGCTCACCACGTTGGCATACCTCTTTATTGCTTTCAGATTCTCCGCAGTCAACAAGCTGCCTGCTTGCTGACCATTGCTCAGTCGGCTTCCAAGGAACTCAAAATAGCGCTCCGGTAGCATTTTAACTTTACTCAGCGGATCCATTTCATCTACGGTATACTTTTCCAGGTCAGTTGCGACAGTCATTACTCACCTCATGATATTGACAACAGCATGCAAATTCATGCACTTGAATTTTGTTTGTTCTCCAGTCTCGATACTGTCGCTTTGATAAAGTAACGATGTGGGAAACTTCGCTTTAGTCTGGGGTAACCGTCCGGCCCTCCTGAAGCATTGCCATGGCAAGACGCGTGGCCTTTGGCTAAAATGCGCCTCCGTTTCACCCTGTATCGAGCCCGCCGTGAGCAAACAGCCCGACCGCCTTTTCGCCCAGCCCCTGGAGCAAGTGCCCGACTTCGTCTTCAACGAGGATGTGGTGCGTGTGTTCCCGGACATGATCAAGCGCTCGGTACCGGGCTACCCGACCATCGTCGAGAACCTCGGCGTGCTGGCCGCGCGCTTTGCCCAGCCGCACACCGCGCTGTACGACCTGGGTGCGTCGCTGGGTGCCGTTACCCAGTCTCTGCGCCGCCATGTGCGCAGTGACGGCTGCCGGGTGATCGCCGTGGACAACTCCACGGCGATGGTCGAGCGTTGCCGCCAGTACCTCACCGCCCAGGACTCGATGTTCCAGGAACTGTTGCCGGTGCAGGTGCTGGAAGCCGACATCCTGGCCCTGCCCTTCGAGCCCGCCTCGGTGGTGGCGATGAACTTCACCCTGCAATTCATCGCCCCTGACCAGCGCCTGGAGCTGCTCAGCCGTATTCGCCAGGCGCTGTTGCCTGGTGGTGCGCTGATCCTCTCGGAAAAGCTGCGCTTCGCCGATCATGAACAGCAGGACCTGCTCAATGAACTGCACCTGGACTTCAAACGTGCCAATGGCTACAGCGAACTGGAAATTGCCCAGAAGCGCAGCGCCATCGAGAACGTGATGAGGCCCGACACCCTCGAAGCCCACCAGGCGCGCCTGCGCGCAGCCGGTTTCTCGAAGGTGGTGCCCTGGTTCCAATGTCTTAACTTCGCCTCTTTGATTGCCCTGCCATGATCGATCTGTCCCCCCTCGTCCGCCGCCTGGCGGGTACGCCTCTGGCTTCCTGGTCGCAAGGCCTGCAAGCGCAACTGGAAGCCAAGCTGGAAAAGGGCCACGGTGACCTCGACCGTTGGCGCGGTGCGCTGGAAGCCCTGCCCGCCCTGCAACCGAGCGAAATCGACCTGGTCAATGGGCTGCGCCTGGACTGCGATTGCGACGATGCCACCCGTGCGCAGATGCGCCAGGCACTGATGGGCCTGTCGCCTTGGCGCAAAGGGCCATTCGACCTGTTCGGCGTGCATGTGGACACCGAATGGCGTTCGGACTGGAAATGGTCCCGGGTCGGCCCGCACCTGGATCTCAAGGGCAAGCGCGTGCTCGACGTGGGCTGCGGCAACGGTTACTACCAGTGGCGCATGCTCGGTGCCGGTGCCGACATGGTGATTGGCGTCGATCCCAACTGGTTGTTCTTTTGCCAGTTCCAGGCCGTCCAGCAATACCTGCCAGAGCTGCCCGCCTGGCACCTGCCCTTCGCCCTGGAAGACCTGCCGGCCAATCTCGAAGGTTTCGACACGGTGTTTTCCATGGGGGTGTTCTATCACCGTCGCTCGCCCATCGAGCACCTGCTGGCGCTCAAGGACTGCCTGGTCAAAGGCGGTGAACTGGTGCTGGAAACCCTGGTGATCGAGGGTGACGAAAACCAGGTGCTTGTACCTGAGGACCGCTATGCGCAGATGCGCAACGTCTGGTACCTGCCGTCGGTGCCGGCCCTGGAACGCTGGTTGCGCCGTGCCGGTTTCAGCGACGTGCGTTGCGTCGACGTAAGCGTGACCAGCGTCGAGGAACAGCGCAGCACCGAGTGGATGCGCTACCAGTCACTGGGCGACTTCCTTGACCCGAACGACCACAGCAAGACCATCGAAGGCCTGCCGGCCCCTCGCCGCGCCACCCTGCTGGCGCGCAAATAAAAAAGGCGCCCGGATGGGCGCCTGAATACACCTGCGCCGAGGAGCTGTCACGGCGCAGGTGCTGTCACTCAATCCTTGGCCAACTCGCGGGCCTTTTGCTGCGCTTTGCGCTCACGCTCGGCAACGGCCTGTTGCTTGTCGCCATGCAGGCGCTGCTGGTCTTCGCGGAACGCTTGCCAGAATTGTTTCGAACGTTCCGCGCCGCCCTCGGCATAAACACTGGCGCTGCCCAGGGCAAGGGTGGCCAACAGCAGGTATTTGGTCAGGTTCATCGTGGTTGCCTCGTGATAACCGATCAGACAGCGCCATCCTAGCGAGGGCTGGCTAACGGCAAGGTGAGGCGGGGATTACAGTCTTGCAATGTGGCCTTGTTTTACCTGTTCGGGCCCTATCGCCGGCAAGCCAGCTCCCACAGGATCACCACAGGTTTTGAAAACTATGCAGTACCTGTGGGAGCTGGCTTGCCGG
>NZ_JBNRIJ010000023.1:48746-50911 GCF_053557675.1 Pseudomonas sp. XP1
GCACGCCCTTACTCATGCCGTAACATCCTGCGCCTTGACCCTGATGCCACTACAGGGTCGAGAATCGTCCCCTTTCATCACACCGAGCCCACCCATGCGCCTACTGATCATCGAGGACGAACTGCGTACTGCCGACTACCTGCAACAGGGCCTGCGCGAGAACGGCTACGTGGTCGACTGCGCCCACACCGGCACCGATGGCCTGCACCTGGCACGCCAGCAGCCGTACGACCTGGTCATCCTCGACGTCAACCTGCCCGAACTCGATGGCTGGACCGTGCTGCAGCGGCTACGCGCTGAATCGGCCACGCGCATCATGATGCTTACCGCCCACGGCCGTCTGGCAGACCGGGTCAAGGGCCTGGACCTGGGTGCCGACGATTACCTGCTCAAACCTTTCGAGTTCCCGGAACTGCTGGCCCGCATCCGCAGCCTGCTGCGCCGTAACGACCAGCAATTGCAGCCCAGCACTCTGCGCGTCGCCGATCTGGAGCTGGACCCCGGCCGCCACCGCGCCTACCGCGCCGGCCAGCGTATCGACCTCACCGCCAAGGAATTCGCCCTGCTGCACCTGTTGATGCGCCAGACCGGCGAGGTGCTGTCGCGCACTCAGATCATCTCGCTGGTGTGGGACATGAACTTCGACTGCGACACCAATGTGGTCGAGGTTTCGATCCGGCGCCTGCGGGCAAAGATCGACGACCCGTTCGACAACAAGCTGATCCATACCCTGCGTGGCGTCGGCTACGTGCTCGAGGCACGCTTTTGAAAAACGCGAGCCTGTCACTGCGCCTGGGTTTGAGCGTGACGCTGATGGGCGCCGCACTGGTGCTGCTGCTGGCCTGCCTTGCCGTGTTCGCCCTCGATCACGAACTGGACAGCCGAGCACGCAAGGACCTGGCGCGCAAGATGCTGCAGGTCGAGCACAACCTGCGCGTCGACCTGCGTAGCGAAGATCTGGGCAGCCGCGCCCATCCCTTGCTCGACCTGGTGATGGGGCACGATAACCTCAGCCTCAGCGTGCTGGCCCTCGAAGGCCGCCACCCGCACCTGCTCAGCCTGGGGCCAGCGCTGGAATCGCAGGTAGGCGAGCTGCGCACTGGTGCCCGCCTGGCCTTTCATGCGTGGCGCGACAGCAATGGCAACCAGATACTCACCGTGACCCGGCTGATGCGCCTGCGCGACGACACCCCGGTCAAGGTAATGATGTCGCTCAACCGCGCCGACGACAACGCCCTGCTGCAGGCCTACCTGCACTCCACCTTGCTCGCGCTGCCGCTGCTGCTGTTACTGATCGGGGCCGGTGCCTGGTGGCTGATGCAGCGCGGCCTGAAGCCACTGCGGCACTTCCGGCGCATTGCCGGGCGAGTGTCGGCCCAGGACCTGCAACATCGCCTGCCCGCTACCGGCCTGCCGCTGGAACTGGCAGAGCTGGCCAGCAGCATCAACGTGATGCTCGACCGCCTCGATCAGGGCGTCAGACAGCTGTCACAGTTCTCCGATGATCTGGCCCATGAACTGCGTACACCGTTGAGCAATCTGATGGGCAAGGCGCAAGTGACGCTGGCCCGCGAACGGGACAACGCGAATTACCGGGAAGTGCTGGAAGACAGCATCGAAGAACTGACCCGGCTCAACCGCATCATCAATGACATGCTGTTCCTCGCCCAGGTCGACCAACCCCAGGCCCAGGTCGCGCTCAAGCCCATGGCATTGGCCGACGAGACGGCGCGGGTTGTCGAGTTGTTTGCGTTCAGTGCCGAGCTGAAAGGGGTTGAGTTACGTGTGCATGGCTGGGGGACGGCGCAGGGAGATCGGCTGATGTTTCAGCGGGCACTGTCGAACCTGTTGAGCAATGCCATTCGGCACTGCCCCGATGACAATCCTGTGGAACTGCGTATCGAGCGCATGGGCAGCGAAGTTCGGCTTTCGGTGGAAAACCAGGGGCCTGGTATTGCTGAAGAACACCAGTCGCGCTTGTTCGAACGGTTTTACCGGGTGGGTTCGGGGCGCTCGCGGCTCGAGGGAGGGACCGGGTTGGGGCTGGCGATCGTGAAATCGATCATGCAGTTGCATGGTGGGCGGGTCGAGGTCAGCAGCAGCCCCTTGGGACCTACTCGGTTTACCCTGGTGTTTCCTGCCGATTGATCGGCTGCCCGTGCCGG
>NZ_JBNRIJ010000023.1:51103-73792 GCF_053557675.1 Pseudomonas sp. XP1
GCGGCCTTGAAGCCGACGAACAGCGCATGCGCCACCAGCGCATGGCCGATGTTCAGCTCATTGATGCCTTTGATTGCCGCCACCGCCTCAACGTTGTGGTAATGCAGCCCGTGGCCGGCATTGACGATCAGCCCCTGCCCCACGCCAAACGCCACGCCATCGACGATACGCTTGAGTTCCTCGGCCACTTCGGTCGGGGTTTCGGCATCGGCGTAACGCCCGGTGTGCAGCTCGATGGCAGGCGCGCCAACGCGACGCGATGCCTCGATCTGCCGCTCGTCGGCATCGATGAACAGCGACACTTCAGCACCGGTACGCGAAAGGCGCTCAACCGCAGCCTTGATCCGTGCTTCCTGGCCCGCCACGTCCAGGCCGCCTTCGGTGGTCAGTTCCTGACGTGTTTCGGGTACCAGGCAGATATGCGCCGGGCGGATCCTCTCGGCAAAGGCCATCATCTCTTCGGTGACGCCCATCTCGAAGTTCATGCGGGTCTGCAGTACATCCTTGAGCAGAACCACGTCACGCTCCTGGATGTGCCGGCGGTCTTCACGCAGGTGCACGGTAATACCATCGGCGCCTGCTTCCTCGGCATCCAGGGCAGCCTTGACCGGATCAGGGTAACGCGTGCCCCGGGCCTGGCGCAGGGTCGCCACGTGGTCGATGTTTACGCCGAGAAGCATGCGGTTGCTGTGAGTCACGAAAGGCTCTCCTGAAGATTGAGCCCCACAGCATACGTCGTGATCAGCGCTTGCGAAACAGTTCCCGGCTGACCAGCGGTTTTGCCCCCAGATGAACCGCCAATGCCTGGCGCATCAGGCGCTTGGCAGCGAGCAAGGCACCTGGGGCATCCCAGTCGGCTTCGGCCAGGGCCGCCAGTTCACTGCCGCGGAACAGCCCAGGTTGCACCAGCTCGACCCGCTCCAGGCCGGCATCCACTCGCAAGCGGTACAGGCCATCGGCCGCGATCGGCTGGTCATTGACGTCGTGGTGCAACGAAAACGCATAACCGAGCTCGTCCAACAGCCGCCATTCGAAGGAGCGCAGCAGCGGCTCCAGCGGGCGACCGGCGGCCAAGGCTTGCAAGGTCAGGGTGTAGTGTTCGAACAGCGCCGGAAAAGGCGCTTCGGCTGGCAGCAGGCGCATGAGCAGTTCGTTGAGGTACAACCCGCTGAACAGGGCATCGCCATGCAGCCAGGCGGCGATGCCGGCACTGTCCATGCGACCGACATTCTTCAGCTCGCCACGCCCACGCAGTTCCAGCTCCAGCGGCACGAACGGCCGCACCAGGCTGCCACCCTTGCCACGCGCACGGCGCAGCACGGCGCGCATGCGCCCTTGCGGGGTGAAGAAGTCCACCAGCGCACTGGTTTCTTTGTAGGCACGGCTGTGCAGCACGTAGGCTGGCTGGCCGACAGGTTGTTCCATGGAAAATACGTGCCCCAGGGGTTGCACTGGCCCTTGTAGGAGCGGCCTTGTGTCGCGATAGGGCTGCGCAGCAGCCCCAGCAATTTATGCTGCGAAGCTGAAAATCCGGGGCCGCTTTGCGGCCCTGTCGCGACACAAGGCCGCTCCTGCAGAGACCGGCCGTGCGAGGCTTAGAGGTCGCCGTAGCCCAGCGAACGCAGGGCGCGCTCGTCATCGGACCAGCCGCCTTTCACCTTGACCCACAGATTGAGCATGACCTTGGAGTCGAACAGCACCTCCATGTCCTTGCGCGCCTCGGAGCCGATGCGCTTGATGCGCTCGCCCTTGTCGCCAATGATGATCTTTTTCTGGCCGTCGCGCTCGACCAGGATCAGCGCATGGATGTGCAGCACATGGCCCTGCTGCTTGAATTCTTCGATTTCCACGGTGATCTGGTACGGCAATTCCGCACCCAGCTGGCGCATGATCTTCTCGCGCACCAGTTCGGCAGCCAGGAAGCGGCTGCTGCGGTCGGTGATCTGGTCTTCGGGAAAGAAGTGTTCGTTCTCGGGCAGGTGCTTGGCGATCTGTGCTTCCAGCGCCTGCAGGTTGTGCCCCTGCTGCGCGGAAATAGGCATCACTTCGGCGTTCGGCAACTGTTCCTGCAGCCATTGCAGGTGCGGGATCAATTCGGCCTTCTCTTCCATGCGGTCGGTCTTGTTGACCGCGATGATCAGTGGGCCTGTCACGTACTGCACGCGCTCCAGCACCAGTTGGTCCTCGTCGGTCCATTTGGTGCGGTCGACCACGAAGATCACCACGTCGACGTCCTTCAGGGCCGCCGAAGCATTGCGGTTCATGTAGCGGTTCAAGGCCTTGTCGTTGGCCTTGTGCATACCGGGGGTATCGACGTAGATCGCCTGCACGTCACCCTCGGTCTTGATGCCGAGCATGTTGTGGCGGGTGGTCTGCGGCTTGCGAGAGGTGATCGCCAGCTTCTGGCCGAGGATGTGGTTGAGCAGGGTCGACTTGCCCACGTTCGGGCGGCCGACAATGGCCACGTAGCCGCAGCGGGTCGGGTTGCTATCAGTCATTGCCATTCTCCACGCCCAAGGCGATCAGTGCAGACGCGGCGGCGACTTGCTCGGCAATACGCCGGCTAACGCCCTGGCCACGGCTCTTGTTGTTCAGCAGCACTACTTCGCATTCGACGAAGAAGGTCCGGCAGTGCGGTTCGCCCTGGATATCTACCACTTCGTAACGCGGCAGCTCACAGCTGCGCGACTGCAGGAACTCCTGCAGGCGGGTTTTCGGGTCCTTGTTGGTATCGACCAGGGTCAGGCCTTCGAACTCATCGGCCAGCCAGGCCAGCACGCGCTCCCGGGCCGTTTCCATGTCGGCGTCCAGGTAGATGGCGCCAATCAGCGCCTCCAGGGCGTCGGCCAGGATCGACTCGCGGCGGAAGCCACCGCTCTTGAGCTCACCCGAACCCAGGCGCAGGTGATCGCCCAGATCGAAACCACGGGCCAGGCGGGCCAGGGTCTCACCCTTGACCAGGCGCGCGCGCAAGCGCGACAGCTGGCCTTCGCGGGCCTGCGGGAAGCGCTCGAACAGCGCTTCGCCGGCGACGAAGTTGAGAATGGCATCACCGAGAAACTCCAGGCGCTCATTGTTGCGCCCGGCGTAACTGCGATGGGTCAGTGCCAGGAGCATCTGGTCCTGGTTCTTGAAGGTATAACCGAGCTTTCGCTCCAGACGGGCAAGGGGAGCACTCATGCAGCCACCCGTTCGTTGTTCAACGCGTTGTTCAAATCAACATCCTGAAAGACTGTTTGGCTGTGGCCCGCCGCGATGTGCGGCGAATCTCCCGATCCCTGAGAACACAGCCTATGTCAGAAATGCATTCGGCGCTGCCTGCTGGCCAGCGCCGATGGGTATCAATGGATCAGACCGACCCGCGACAGGTTGGGCAGGTGGCTGAGCTTGGGCTCTGGCCAGCTCATCCACACCGCGAAGGCCTTGCCGACGATGTTCCGGTCCGGAACCATGCCGTGCAGTTCCTTCGGGATGTTAGGGTCATCCCAGTAACGGCTGTCGTTGGAGTTGTCGCGGTTGTCGCCCATCATGAAGTAATGACCCGCCGGCACGGTCCACTGCTGGTCCGGCGGCATGCGGTAACGGCTCATTTCCTTGCGGATCAGGTGTTCGGCTTCGCCGAGCTTTTCCTTGTACAGCTGGGCGCTGCCCAGAGTGCCCGGCTCGGTGCCCACCAATTGTTCTGCAATCGGCTGGCCGTTGACGAACAACCGCTTGTCGCTGGTGTAGCGCACCACATCGCCTGGCAGGCCGACCACACGCTTGATGTAGTTGACGTTCGGGTCGCTCGGGTAGCGGAACACCATCACATCACCGCGTTGCGGGTCACCCACCTCGATGACCTTCTTGTCGATCACCGGCAGGCGAATACCGTACGAGAACTTGTTCACAAGGATGAAGTCGCCCACTTCCAGGGTCGGCTTCATCGACCCCGAAGGGATCTGGAACGGCTCGACCAGAAACGAACGCAGCACCAGCACGATGAACAGTACCGGGAAGAACGACTTGCCATACTCGACCAGCAACGGTTCCTTGCCCAGGCGCTCGACCACCGCCATCTCGGGCTGGCTGACGCTGCCCTGGTAGTTGGCGATTGCCGCACGCCGGCGCGGGGCCAGGAACAGCAGGTCGATCAAGCCCAGCAGGCCGCAGACGAAGACGGCGATGACTAGCAACAGCGGGAAATTTAGCGACATAGGACCTAGCTATCCAACCTGAGCACGGCGAGGAAGGCTTCCTGTGGAATCTCCACGTTGCCCACCTGTTTCATGCGTTTCTTACCGGCCTTCTGCTTCTCCAGCAGTTTCTTCTTACGGCTGACGTCACCACCGTAGCACTTGGCCAGTACGTTCTTTCTGAGCGCCTTGACGGTTGTCCGCGCGATGATCTGGCCGCCGATAGCTGCCTGGATCGCCACGTCGAACATCTGCCGAGGGATCAGTTCCTTCATCTTCTCGGTCAACGCACGGCCTTTGTAGGCCGCGTTGTCGCGGTGCACGATCAATGCCAAGGCATCGACCTTGTCGCCGTTGATCAGTACATCCAGCTTGACCAGGTTGGCCGACTGGTAGCGATCGAAATGATAGTCCAGCGAAGCATAGCCGCGGCTGGTGGACTTGAGGCGGTCGAAGAAGTCCAGCACCACTTCGTTCATCGGCAGGTCGTAGCGCACCTGCACCTGGCTGCCGAGGAACTGCATGTCGCGCTGCACGCCACGCTTCTCGATGCACAGGGTGATGACGTTGCCCAGATGTTCCTGCGGCACCAGGATGGTGGCGGTGACGATCGGCTCGCGGAAGTCGGCGACCGCCGAGACATCTGGCAGCTTCGACGGGTTGTCGACGGTGATGGTCTCGCCGGTTTTCAGTTCCAGCTCGTAGATCACGCTTGGCGCCGTAGTGATCAGGTCCAGGTCGTATTCGCGTTCCAGGCGCTCCTGGATGATCTCCATGTGCAGCATGCCGAGGAAGCCGCAACGGAAGCCGAAGCCCAGGGCGTCGGAGCTTTCCGGCATGTATTGCAGCGACGAGTCGTTCAGGGTCAGCTTCTGCAGCGCATCGCGGAAGTCCTCGAAGTCGTCGGAGCTGACCGGGAACAGTCCGGCGTAGACCTGCGGCTGGATTTTCTTGAAGCCTGGCAGCACTTCGACCTCAGGGGTCGAGGACAGGGTCAGGGTGTCACCGACCGGGGCACCGTGGATGTCCTTGATGCTGGCGATGATGAAGCCCACTTCGCCGGCCTTCAGGTCGGCGGTCTGGGTGTGTTTCGGGGTGAACACGCCCACGCTGTCGACCAGGTGCACCTTGCCGGTGGACTTGACCAGGATCTTGTCGCCTTTCTTGACGCGGCCGTGGCGCACGCGCACCAGCGAGACCACGCCCAGGTAGTTGTCGAACCAGGAGTCGATGATCAGCGCTTGCAGCGGCGCCTCGATATCGCCTTCCGGCGCGGGGATGGTCTGTACCAGGCGCTCGAGAACCTCGTCGACGCCCATGCCGCTCTTGGCACTGCAGGCCACGGCGTCGGTGGCATCGATGCCGATGATCTTCTCGATCTCGTCCTTGACGCGATCCGGATCGGCCTGGGGCAGGTCCATCTTGTTCAGTACCGGCATGACCTCAAGGCCCTGCTCGATGGCGGTGTAGCAGTTGGCAACGGACTGGGCCTCGACGCCCTGGCCGGCATCCACCACCAGCAGCGCACCTTCACAAGCCGCCAGCGAACGCGAAACTTCGTAGGTGAAGTCGACATGGCCGGGGGTATCGATGAAGTTCAGCTGGTAGACCTTGCCGTCCTGCGCCTTGTAATTGAGCGTGACGCTGTGGGCCTTGATGGTGATACCGCGCTCACGCTCCAGGTCCATGGAATCGAGCACCTGGGCTTCCATCTCGCGTGCCGACAGGCCACCGCACATCTGGATGAAACGGTCGGCCAGCGTCGACTTGCCATGGTCGATGTGGGCGATGATGGAGAAATTGCGGATATGACTCAAATCACTCACGGGTCAACACTCGAAAAGGCTGCGAGCCGGACGCCCGCCGAAAAATAGCCGGGAATTGTACCTTAAGCTGCCGGGATATGGGAGATTCCTCTATCGGGCTGTACATAGCATTCACCCCCGCAATTGTGAACTTTCATGAAAAAGGGCAGCCGAAGCTGCCCTTTTCTCCTTGCCAGACCGCTTATTCAGCCAGCTTGAAGGTAATGAAGCTGGCACGGCCCTGACGCAGCACGCGCATCGACACCGAACGGTTCTTCGGCAGTTCCTTGGCGATTTCGGTGAATTCCTTCGCCGAACCGATGGCCTGGTTGTTCAGGTGGCTGATCACGTCACCCGGGCGCAGGCCGATCATCGCGGCCGGGCCATCCTGGACTTCCTTGATGACCACGCCGCCCTTGAGCTCCAGGGCTTTTTTCTGCTCGGCGGTCAGGTCGGCCACCGAAACGCCCAGGCGGTTGCTGCTGCGCTCGGCGCTGCCTTCGGCGGCGGTACCGATGTCGGCATCGTCGTCCGGCAGTGCACCAACACTGATATCGAGGTTCTGGCGCTTGCCGTTGCGGATGATCTCCAGCTTGGCCTTTTCGCCGTCCTTGAGGCTGCCGACCAGATGCGGCAGGTCGGCCGACATGACGATCGGCTGGCCGTTCATGCTCAGGATCACGTCACCCACCTGCAGGCCGCCCTTGGCTGCCGGGCCGTTTTCCAGCACCTGGGCCACAAGGGCACCGGCCGGCTTGTCCAGGCCGAACGATTCAGCCAGGTCCTTGTTGACTTCCTGGATCACCACGCCCAGCCAGCCGCGGCTGACCTTGCCGTCTTTTTTCAATTGATTGGAGACATCGATCGCCACATCGATCGGGATGGCGAACGACAGGCCCATGAAACCGCCGGAACGGGTGAAGATCTGCGAGTTGATACCCACCACTTCGCCGTTCATGTTGAACAGCGGGCCGCCCGAGTTGCCCGGGTTGATGGCCACGTCCGTCTGGATGAACGGTACGTAGGTATCGTTGGGCAAGGTACGGCCCTTGGCGCTGACGATACCTTTGGTCACCGAATGGTCGAAGCCGAACGGCGAACCGATGGCCAGCACCCACTCGC
The DNA here is from genome assembly GCF_053557675.1 of Pseudomonas sp. XP1. Lineage (NCBI taxonomy): Bacteria > Pseudomonadati > Pseudomonadota > Gammaproteobacteria > Pseudomonadales > Pseudomonadaceae > Pseudomonas > Pseudomonas sp. XP1. The sequence goes on from NZ_JBNRIJ010000023.1 coordinate 58,206, forward strand.
CCACCTTGAGCTTCTCGGAATCACCCAGTTTGACGGTCGGCAAGTTCTTGCCCTCGACCTTGAGCAGGGCCACATCGGTGCGCGGGTCGGTGCCGACCAGCTTGGCCTGCAGCTCGCTGCGGTCCGACAGGCGGACGATGATCTCGTCGGCATCGGCTACCACGTGGTTGTTGGTCAGTACGTAGCCATCGCTGGAAATGATGAAGCCCGAACCCAACGACTGGGCCTCGCGTTGGCGGTCGCCACGCGGCGAGCGAGGCTGCTGCGGCATGTTGCGCTCGAAGAACTCGCGGAACATCGGCGGCAGGCCTTCCAGGTCGGGCATCTGCCCGGCAGCCATGCGGCGGTCAGGCAGTTTCTGCTTGGTACTGATGTTGACCACTGCGGGTGAGGCCTGCTCGACCAGGGTAGTGAAGTCCGGCAGGGCTTCCTCGGCCTGTGCGCTGAGCACCTGGCCGAGCATCAGCACGGCGGCGAACATCGATAGGTAGGATTTCAAGCGTGGTATTGACATACGGCTCCCGTCACAACGAGCGGTAGTTTAGAAAGGCCCCTGCACAAAGCAGGAAAGGCCAGGCTCCAAGAAGCCTGACCTATAGAAAATTTGCCGATGGATTGCAAATGACAATGCTTTAATTTCATTTCAGAGGCATGTCCGCACGCCTTGGCATAACCCACACGCCAGGCCCGCAAATGCGCGCCATCACTGGCGCGCCTGGCCATCCTGGGGGCGCATCGACAGCGCCACACGCTCTGCGGTACCCAGCGGAATCTCGCCGACCACAGTGACCATCACCTTGCCCTTGGGCGTGTTCAACCGACGCGAAACAGCCGAAGTCGGGCCAAGCTGGGTGCGCATGTCGGTCCCGCCCTCATCCTTTACCGACTCGAGAAACACCGAGAAGCGCGCCAGGCCATCGTCGTACATCAGGCTGCTGACCGTGCTGTCGTTCTTGGGGTCGCGGCGGACCGAGCTGTTGACCAGTTCGAAACCAGGCGGCAGCCAGTCCGAACGCCAGCCGGCGACCGTGTCATTGGCGGCAGCGACCACATGCGGCACCGGCTTGCACGCAGCGCTGGCGCGCAGGTCGTCGTCGCTGGGTGCGTCAGTATCGAGACGGGTCATCTGGAAGCGCTCCAGCAACTGCCCCTTGTCATTGATCATCAACGAGCGCAGCGGCAGCCCGGTAGTACGGTCCAGGTGCAATTCGAAGGCATAGCGGTGCTGATCGCGCGGGCTGAGCGTCACTATCACGGCATCGCGCCCGGCGACCCGCGACTTGCCCGCAACGCTCAAGTCATACCAGCCCATGAGTTTCAGCGGATCCAGCACACGCTGCGCGGTGTCCGGGGGCGTCGCAACACCACTGGCCAAGGCCCCGCTGACGCACTCTACCTTGCCGTCCACGCGCACGATCTCCTGGGCGGCGCCATCGAGTTGCAACAGCCGCTCGCTGACTTTGCCGTCGTCGACCCTGTGCCAGATCTCGTGGGAAGAGAAACTGCCGTTGCGTTCGTAGACAAAAGAGCCTTGGTAGCTCTGCTTTTGCTCGGCCTGTGCCAGCTTGCTCAGCCACTCGCTCGCCTCGGGCGAGGAATTGGCCGCCAACGCTGGCACCGTCATGCAGCTGCCAATCAGCAGCGACAGGAGAGGTAGCGCGCGCATGATCCTCCTTACTTAACGGTTTTCCAGGCTGGCGGCGCGGGCATACGGCAATGCGGTTTCAGTGCCCTTGAGCGCAGATTCCTGGGCATGCTGGCGCAGGTAACCTGGCAGACGCTGGTCCCAGCCGGCCTGGTTCTGCAGTACGCCGTTGGCCATCGGCCCGGTCGGTTGCTCACTGCTCTCACTATAGCCTGCCAAAACGGCCGGGCCTTGTGCTTGTGGCACACTCAGACCCTGCTGGGCAGGTTGCTGGGCAGCAAGCTCGGCGCCAGTGATCTCGTCCTGGTTGTACATGCGTACACCAGCCAGCACTGCCACGGTGACCGAAGCAGCTACCGCCAGGCGGCCAATGCTGCGCCATGGCCCTTTCTTGGCCTTGGCCGGCACGGCTTCGTCAGCCAGCGCTGCAGACACCGCCGAGGCGATATCCAGGTTGGGCAGCAGCAGCTCCTTGTGCATCGCTGCGCGGGCAACCTGGTAACGCGACCAGGTGGCACGGGTTTCAGCATCGTCTACGGCGTTCAAAACACGACGCAGTTCAAGCTCGTCCGCTTCGTTATCCATCACCGCGGACAGCGATTCCTGCAAAGCTTCACGACTCATGGCGGTTCCTCTCTTGGCTGTCGCCGCTGTCTCAGGTTTCCTGCAACAAAGGTTGCAGGGCTTTGTCTATTGCCTCCCGAGCGCGGAAGATTCGAGAGCGCACGGTACCCACCGGACACTGCATGACACTGGCAATGTCTTCGTAACTCAGCCCATCGAACTCGCGCAGGGTCAGTGCCGTGCGCAGGTCTTCGGGCAGTTGCTGGATGGTGCGATGGACAGTGCCTTCGATTTCATCCCGCAACAACGAGCGCTCTGGGGACTCGAGATCCTTGAGACCATGATCGCCGTCGTAAAACTCCGCATCCTCGGAGCTCACATCACTGTCTGGCGGCCGTCTTCCACGGGACACCAGGTAGTTCTTCGCCGTGTTGATGGCGATGCGGTACAGCCACGTATAGAACGCACTGTCTCCGCGGAAATTGCCAAGCGCACGGTAGGCCTTGATGAAGGCTTCCTGTGCTACATCCTGGGCCTCGTGGGTGTCGTGAACGAACCGCACGATCAACCCGAGAATCTTGTGCTGATACTTCAGCACCAACAGATCGAACGCTCGCCTGTCACCGCGCTGAACGCGCTCGACAAGCTGCTGATCCTCTTCCTGGGTTAGCATGAACACTCCTCAGTGAACTCGAAGGAGCGTTGCATCAGCCATCGTTCAGGCTTGCAACCATAGACTCGGGCTTTGCGCAAAAGTTCTCCCCTCCAAGCAAGTTTCCTGCAGCCCTTGGTCGGCTTGCACGGAAGACGCGGCACGGACACGGCCGGCTACGTCGATAATCAGGTTTCGAGTACGCAGGGACAGCCCGGACAGGCCTGCCGCCCTGCGTCGCCGCGGCAGTTGTGGCGCGTGGGCAGCCTTCATAGGATTTCCCGCCATGTCGGAAAGTTCCCACAAAGGTTGCAGCGACCAGGCAGGTGGCATGGAAATTGGCCACCCGGGGCTGCTATAAAGGCAACCCGGCCGGTTTCAACGATAGTTTCACAATGCCATCGGCGCGTGACTATTGTGCCGCGCCCCTTCCAAAGAATACTAGTGTCCCGACATGAGCCAACAATTCCAACATGATGTCCTGGTGATCGGCAGCGGTGCCGCCGGTCTCAGCCTGGCACTGAACCTCCCCAGCCACCTGCGAGTCGCCGTGCTCAGCAAGGGCGACCTGGCCAACGGCTCGACCTTCTGGGCCCAGGGCGGTGTCGCGGCAGTGCTGGACAATACCGACACCGTGCAGTCGCATGTCGAGGACACCCTCAATGCCGGCGGCGGCCTGTGCCATGAAGACGCCGTGCGCTTCACCGTCGAGCACAGCCGCGAAGCCATCGAGTGGCTTATCGAGCAAGGCGTGCCCTTTACCCGTGACGAGCACTACAGCGTCGACGACGGTGGCTTCGAGTTCCACCTGACCCGCGAAGGCGGCCATAGTCACCGGCGTATCATCCACGCTGCCGATGCCACCGGCGCAGCCATCTTCACCACGCTGCTGGAGCAGGCCCGCCTGCGCCCGAACATCCAGTTGCTGGAGCAGCGCGTGGCAGTCGACCTGATTACCGAACGTCGCCTCGGTCTGCCCGGCGAGCGCTGCCTGGGTGCCTATGTGCTCGACCGCAACACCGGCGAGGTTGACACCTTCGGTGCGCGTTTCACCGTGCTGGCCACTGGCGGTGCGGCCAAGGTCTACCTGTATACCAGCAACCCCGATGGTGCCTGCGGCGACGGCATCGCCATGGCCTGGCGGGCCGGCTGCCGGGTGGCGAACCTGGAGTTCAACCAGTTTCACCCGACTTGCCTGTACCACCCGCAGGCCAAGAGTTTCCTGATCACCGAAGCCCTGCGCGGCGAAGGTGCCCTGCTGCGCCTGCCCAATGGCGAGCGTTTCATGCCACGCTTCGACCCCCGCGAAGAACTGGCCCCGCGCGACATCGTGGCCCGCGCCATCGACCACGAGATGAAGCGCCTGGGCGTGGACTGCGTGTACCTGGACATCACCCACAAGCCGGTCGACTTCATCAAGAGCCACTTCCCGACCGTGTACGAGCGCTGCCTGGCCTTCGGTATCGACATCACCCGTCAGCCGATCCCGGTGGTACCGGCCGCGCACTACACCTGCGGCGGGGTGATGGTCGACGACCGCGGCCACACCGACGTACCGGGCCTGTACGCCATAGGCGAAACCAGTTTCACCGGCCTGCATGGCGCCAACCGCATGGCCAGCAACTCGCTGCTGGAATGCTTCGTCTATGGCCGTGCCGCCGCGGCCGACATCCAGGCGCACCTGGATGAAGTGGTCATGCCCAAGACCCTGCCCGGCTGGGACGCCAGCCAGGTCACCGACTCGGACGAGGACGTGATCATTGCGCACAACTGGGACGAACTGCGGCGCTTCATGTGGGACTACGTCGGCATCGTGCGCACCAGCAAGCGCCTGCAGCGAGCGCAGCACCGCATTCGCCTGCTGCTGGATGAAATCGACGAGTTCTACAGCAACTACAAGGTCAGCCGCGACCTGATCGAATTGCGCAACCTGGCGCAGGTGGCCGAGCTGATGATCCTGTCGGCCATGCAGCGCAAGGAAAGCCGCGGGCTGCATTACACCCTGGATTACCCGGGGATGCTGGACGAGGCCAAGGACACCATTCTCAGCCCGATCTGAAATCGGTGTCGCGGCCTTCGCGGGCGCGCCCGCTCCCACAGGAATCCCACTGCCTTGCAGGCTTGCGCAGTACCTGTGGGAGCGGGCAGGCCCGCGAAGAAGCCAACTCGGTATGGTTTTATGCCCGGCTCACCCCTGCCCACCTGCGCCGGCTGAACTTCAACCGCACCCGCAAGCGCCGGTGCTCATCAGCCCCCAGCGCATCCAGTGGCACGCATTGGCTCTCCCCCAACCAGCGCCCCGCCCGCACAAAGCGCAACACCACCAGCCCAGGCAACGCCAAGCTATCCCGGCACAAGCGCACCGGCTGCCAGCCACGGGCACGGCTGAACACCTGCCAACCACGCACATCACGGCGCAGGCCGACAACGGCATGCTCATGCGTCAGCAGAATACGTCGGGGAATGGCCCAGCCAGCGTGGGCAATACAGGCGGCAACAACAGCAAAGGCTGACCACCAGGGGAGCGGGCTCGCCCATGCGGCGAACCACGCCAGTACCTGGCACACCAGGTAGACCGCCAGCAGCAGGCGCGAGCCTTGCCAGCGGCACTCGAAGCATTCACTTGGGCTGGACACGGTCCAGGATGATGCGGACCATGCGCTGCAACTCCGGGTCTTCGGACTCGGTGCGCTCCATGAACCAGCCGAACATGTCCTGATCCTCGCAGCTCAACAGACGCACGTAGAGTTCGCGGTCGGTCTCGTTGAGCGTGGGGTAGACTTCCTGGGTGAAAGGCACCAGCAGTACGTCCAGTTCCAGCATGCCGCGGCGGCTGTGCCAGAAAAGCCGGTTGAGTTCAGTTTGTTCGACCATGGGGCCCTCCTCGAATGGCCCGCCAGTATACAGCCAGGCGAGCGAAGCGACACCGGGCGTTGGTCTAGTCACCTACCTATTTTGTTACCAGCGTTCTATGATGGCCGCCAGTCTTTAGCCACCGCGATGACCCATGGCCGATTCCGCTTTCTTCTGCCCCCTGTCCCACGAGGGCATCCTCGCTGTCCGCGGCTCCGATGCAGGCAAGTTTCTGCAAGGCCAGCTGACCTGCAACATCAACTACCTCAGCCTGGAGCACGCCAGCCTCGGCGCCCGCTGCATGGTCAAGGGGCGCATGCAATCGAGTTTCCGCATCCTGCCCGAAGGCAACGGCTACCTGCTGGCCATGGCCAGCGAGCTGCTCGACGCCCAGCTGGCCGACCTCAAGAAGTACGCCGTGTTCTCCAAGGCGACGCTGACCGATGAAAGCGCTGCCTGGGCACGCTTCGGCCTGCAAGGCGGCGACTCGGCGCTGCAGGCCCTGGGCCTTGATGTGCCCGCGGCAGCCGGCAGCACCGTGCGTCACGACGGATTGATTGCCATCGCCGTGTCCACCGGCCGCGTCGAACTGTGGGTACCTGCGGACAACGCCGACAGCGTTCGCCTGGCGCTGGCCGCCGCGCTGCCAGAAGGCAGCCTCGACGACTGGCTGCTGGGGCAGATTCGCGCCGGGATCGGCCAGGTCATGGGGCCGACCCGCGAGCTGTTCATCCCGCAGATGATCAACCTGCAGGCCGTCGACGGCGTCAGCTTCAAGAAGGGCTGCTACACCGGTCAGGAAATCGTTGCCCGCATGCAGTACCTGGGCAAGCTCAAGCGCCGCCAGTACCGCCTGGCACTGGACCAGCAGGCCATTCCGGCCCCGGGTGCCGAGATTTTCTCGCCCACCCATGCTTCGTCGGTCGGTGAAGTGGTCATTGCTGCCAGCAACGGCACAGGCTGCGAACTGCTGGCCGTGCTCAGCGCCGAAGCGGTGGAAGACGACAACCTGCACCTGGGCAGCCTCGAAGGCCCGCGCCTGCAGGTGCTGACCCTGCCCTACGAACTGGACCGCGACCGGGAAATCCAGCGCTGACCAGCCTGCCCCGCCCACATGGCGGGGCCGCACCACCACTGCGGTAGACACGCCCATGAACAAGCTGGCCGAGATGGTTCAAGCACAGTTGCTCGATGCCATCGAAAAGGATGACCTGGTCCTGCCGACCCTGCCCGAGGTTGCCTTGAGCATCCGCGAGGCGGCGGAAGACAGTGAGATCAGCGTGGCGGCCCTGAGCAAGGTGATCGGTCGCGATGCGGCCCTTTCAGCGCGCCTGATCAAGGTCGTCAACAGCCCGCTGCTGCGCGCGGCGGTCGAGGTCACCGATTTGCACACCGCCATCACGCGGCTGGGCATCAACTACAGCTGCAACCTGGCCATTGGCCTGGTAATCGAGCAGATTTTCCACGCTCGTGCGCCGGCGGTGGAACAGAAGTTACGGGATATCTGGGCCAACAGCCTGGATGTGGCGGGCATCAGCTACGAAATCTGCCGGCGTTTTACGCAGCTCAAGCCCGACCAGGCTACCCTCGGTGGGCTGGTCAACCAGATTGGTGCACTACCGGTGCTGATCTATGCCGAAGAGCACAACGAACTGTTGTCCGACCCGGTGTGCCTGCACTATGTGATCGAGCAGATCCAGCCGGTGCTGGGTGACAAGATCCTCAAGGCCTGGGAGTTTCCGGAGCAACTGGTCAACCTGCCGAGCCAGGTGCAGGACCTGGACCGGCAGACAGACAAGATCGACTACATCGACATCGTGCAGATCGCCCGCTGCATCAGCCAGCGCGGGCGCCACCGGCCGCTGGCGGCACTACCGGCATACCGCCACTTGGGCCTGCCGTACGGCACCGAGCTGGAAGTGGGTGAACTGATCGAGGCGCGGAGCATGTTGCGCTGACCGGTGTCAGCCTGTGCCGGCCTCTTCGCGGGTAAACCCGCTCCCACAGGTATAGCGTAGCCTTCTGCAGCGGCGCGGTCCCTGTGGGAGCGGGTTCACCCGCGAAAGGGCCGGTACAGGCATCACATCAATCCGCGATAAAACTCACCCTCACCCGCAACCCGCCCTTCGCACCGTCATGCAGGCTCACCTGTGCCAGGTGCGCCCGGCAGATCTCGCCGACAATCGCCAAGCCAAGCCCACTGCCCTGCGCACTTCGCCGGTAGAAGCGCTCGAACACCCGCTCACGCTCGGCCTCGGGAATCCCCGGCCCGTCGTCCTCCACCTCAAGCACCGCCGGCGCCAACACTCGCAAGATCACGTTGCCGCCAGCCGGCGTATGCGCCAAGGCATTGTCCACCAGGTTGCTCAACAGCTCGTTGAGCAGCGTCGGCTCGCCCTTCAGCCACACCGGCGCCTCGGCCTCCAGGGCCAGCGCTACCCCGCGCTTGTGCGCCAGCGGTGCCATGGCCATGCCCAGTTCACGAGCCAACTGGCTCAGATCCAGGCGCTGCGCACCGCCTTCGGCAATCGCCCGCGCACCGTTCTCGACCCGCGCCAGCGACAGCAGCTGGTTGGCCAGGTGGGTCAGCCGATCAGTGCCCTGGGCCGCCGACTCCAGCGTCTGCCGCCACTCCTGCGGCTCGGCCGAACGCAGGCCCAGCTCGACCCGCGCCTTCAGCGCTGCCAGTGGCGTGCGCAACTCGTGGGCGGCGTCGGCGATGAACTGCGCCTGGCGCTCGAACTGGCCGCGCAAACGCTCGGTGAAATGGTTCAGAGCCCGCACCAGCGGGCCCAGCTCACGCTGCACCTGGACCACCGGCAAGGCCCGCAGGTCGTCCGGTTGGCGCTCTTCCACCGCCGTGCGCAGGCGCTCCAGCGGCCGCAACGCGGCACTCACGGCAAACCACACCATCACCAGCGCGCCCAGCGCCAGCATCCCCAGGCGCAACAGGGTATCGGCCATCAAGCCTCGGGCCATGCGCACCCGCGCTTCCTCGGTCTCGGCCACGCGGATTTCCGCCATGCCGTTCATGTTCGGCTCGCTCACTGGCTTCAGCAGGCTGACCACGCGCACGTCCTGGCCCAGGTATGTGGCGTTGTAGAACCGCGCCAGCGCCGGGTAATCGTCGGTACGCGGCGTGCCCGGCGGCGGCGCTGGCAGGTTCTCGTAGCCGGAAATCAGCCGTTGCTGGATGTCCAGCACCTGGTAGTAGATGCGCCCGGCACTGTCGTAGGCGAAGGTGTCCAGGGCCACGTAGGGCACATCCGCGCTCAACGAACCGTCACGCTGGGACAGGCCTGCGGCAATGGTCCTTGCGGAGGCAAGCAGGGTTCGGTCGTAGGCGGTATCGGCGGCCTCGCGGCCGTTCCAATAAGCGCTCAGGCCACTGGCCAGCATCAACACCACCAGCAGCAAGGCCAGGTTGCCGAGCAAGCGCCCGCGCAGGCTGCCGTTGTCACGCATCGCGGTGCTCAAGCAGGTAGCCCAGGCCACGGAAGGTGACGATGGCCACCGGGTGGCCGTCGAGCTTCTTGCGCAGGCGGTGGATGTAGATTTCGATGGCGTCGGGGCTGGCTTCTTCGTCCAGGCCGAACACCTGGGCGGCCAGTTGCTCCTTGCTCATCACCCGGCCCGGGCGGGCGATCAGCGCTTCCAGTACGCTCTGTTCGCGCGAGGTCAGGGTCAGGTTTTCGCCACCCAGGGTGAAGCGCCGGATGTCCAGGTCGTACACCAGCGGCCCGCAGCGTTGCTGACGCTCGCCACCGAGCACGCTGCGCCGCAGCAGGGCCTTGACCCGTGCTTCCAGTTCGGTCAGCTCGAACGGCTTGGCCAGGTAGTCGTCGGCGCCCAGGTTCAGGCCGTGGACCCGGTCCTTGACGTCGCTGCGCGCGGTCAGCATCAGCACCGGCAGGGTCTTGCCACGGCTGCGCAGGCGCGCCAGCACCTCGAAGCCATCCATGCGCGGCAAGCCGACATCCAGCACCGCCACGGCGTATTCCTCGCTGGCCAGGGCCAGGTCGGCGGCCACGCCGTCATGCAGCACATCCACGGTCAGGCCATGGCTTTTCAAGGCCTGGGCCACGCTTTCGGCCAGTTGCAGGTGGTCTTCGACCAACAGCACACGCATCGGATTCTCCCTGCTCGGGTGGGACGGTGGCGCGGAGTGTACCGCTGTCGGCAGGCCTGTGAAGCCCTGTCGACAAACCTTTCACGCTGAAAGGTTAGCGAAAGGTTGGTTACCTAGCATCGCACCACGGTCGCCCTTCGCGCCGAAAAAAGCACCAGCAAGGTGCAACGAATAAGAACAATAAACGGAGCCATCAGTGATGCTGTCATCGCAGCCGCAGGCCTTCGCGCCTACCCGTTCCTTTGCCGCACGCCCCTCCGCCATCGCCAGCGCCCTTGCGCTTGCCGGTGTCGCCCCGATGAGCCAGGCCGCCTTCTTCGAAGACAGCACGGCCACCTTCGAAACCCGCAACATGTACTTCAACCGCGATTTCCGCGACGGCACCAGTGCGCAGCAATCCAAGCGCGACGAGTGGGCCCAGGGCTTCATGCTCAACTTCGAGTCTGGCTACACCGATGGCACCGTGGGCTTCGGCCTGGATGCGCTGGGCATGCTCGGCATCAAGCTCGACTCCAGCCCCGACCGCACCGACACCGGCCTGCTGCCGACCCACGATGACGGCAAGGCCGCCGACGAGTACTCCAAGCTCGGCCTGACCGGCAAGGTAAAGGTGTCGCAGACCGAACTGAAGATCGGCACGCTGATCCCCGAACTGCCGACCCTGCAACCCAACGATGGGCGCATCCTGCCGCAAACCTTCGAAGGTGGCCTGCTCACCTCGAAGGAGGTCAAGGGCCTGACCTTCACCGGCGGCCGACTGGAAAAGGCCAAGGACCGCAACGACACAAACTGGGAAGACCTGGCCCTGAACAACAAGAACGGCCGCTTCGGTGGCTCGTTCAGCGCCGACAACCTGGACCTGGCCGGCCTCGACTACCAGTTCACCGATCGCATCACCGGCAGCTACCACTTTGCCCAGCTCGACGATATCTACCGCCAGCACTTCATCGGCATGGTCGCCACCCAGCCATGGGGCCCGGGCACCTTCGGCGCCGACCTGCGCCTGGCGGTGAGTGACGACGCCGGCGCCGCCAAGGCCGGCAACATCGACAACACCACCGTCAACGGCATGCTCAGCTACGCCCTGGGCGGGCACAAGGTCAGCGCCGCCTGGCAGCAGCTGTCAGGCGACAGCGCCTTCCCGTACGTCGATGGTGCCGACCCCTACCTGGTCAACTTCGTCCAGATCAACGACTTCGCCGGCGCCGACGAGCGCTCCTGGCAGGCGCGCTACGACTACAACTTCGCCGCACTCGGCCTGCCCGGCCTGACCTTCATGACCCGCTACATCAGCGGCGACAACGTCAGCCGCGCGGCCGGTGGCGAGGGCAAGGAGTGGGAACGCAACACCGAACTGAAGTACGTGGTACAAAGCGGCCCGTTGAAGAACGTCGCCGTGCGCCTGCGCAACGCTACCTTCCGCTCCAACTTCGCCCGCGACGCGGACGAAGTGCGGCTGCTGGTTAGCTACAGCGTGGCGCTGTGGTAACCCCATAGCGATAACTTGATTACAACAACGCTCACGGAGATAGACGATGACCTTTTCACTGCGCCGCCTCGTCCTCGCTACCGGCTGCCTGCTGTTGGCCGGCAACGCCCTCGCTGCCGAACCGAAACGCCCCGAATGCATTGCCCCCGCCTCGCCCGGCGGCGGCTTCGACCTGACCTGCAAGCTGGTGCAAAGCGCCCTGGTGCAGGAAAAGATCCTCACCAAGCCGATGCGCGTCACCTACATGCCCGGCGGTGTCGGTGCGGTGGCCTACAACGCCGTGGTCGCCCAGCGCCCGGCCGATGCCGGCACCCTGGTGGCCTGGTCCAGCGGCTCGCTGCTGAACCTGGCCCAGGGCAAGTTCGGCCGCTTCGACGAGAACGCGGTGAAATGGCTGGCCGCCGTCGGCACCAGCTACGGCGCCATCGCAGTGAAAAGCGACTCGCCGTACAAGACCCTCGACGACCTGGTAGCGGCGTTGAAGAAAGACCCGAGCAAGGTAGTGATCGGCTCCGGCGGTACCGTCGGCAGCCAGGACTGGATGCAGACCGCCCTGATCGCCAAGGCCGCCGGCATCAACCCGCGTGACCTGCGCTACGTAGCCCTGGAAGGCGGCGGCGAAATCGCCACTGCGTTGCTGGGCGGGCATATCCAGGTAGGCTCGACCGACATCTCCGACTCGATGCCGCACATTCAGAGCGGCAACATGCGCATCCTCGCGGTGTTCTCGGAAAACCGCCTGGACGAGCCCGAAATGAAAGACATCCCCACCGCCAAGGAACAGGGCTACGACATCGTCTGGCCGGTGGTACGCGGTTTCTACCTGGGGCCAAAGGTGAGCGACGAGGACTACGCCTGGTGGAAACAGTCATTCGACAAGATGCTGGCCTCGGAAGACTTCACCAAGCTGCGTGACCAGCGCGAACTGTTCCCCTTCGCCATGACCGGTGCAGAGCTGGACGGCTATGTGAAGAAGCAAGTGGCTGACTACAAGGCACTGGCCAGGGAGTTTGGCCTGATCCAGTAAGCCGCCACCGCCCTTTCACCGACCCTGTGGGAGCGGGCGCGCCCGCGAAGAAGACACCGCGGTGCCTGGCACCGGCGTTGCCGGTGTTCGCGGTCATGCCCGCTCCCACAAGGTCCGTGCTCAATGAGGACTCTCTGATGATCCTGCAACGCATCTTCGCCCTGGCCCTGCTGGCGGTGTGCGCCGCCCTGGCCGTGATGGCCTGGCCTTACCAGGCGGCGTTTTCCTATGAACCGGTGGGCCCGCGCGCCTACCCGCTGCTGATGCTCGGCCTGCTGGGCCTGGGCCTGCTGTACCTGGTGTTCCGCCCCACACCCATCGTGCGCAAGGACGACGAGCCGGAACTGGACCGCGAAACCCTGATCAAGATCACCGCCTGCGTCGGCCTGCTGATCGTTTTCGCCAGCACCTTCGAAGCCCTGGGCTTCATCCTCAGCGCCATCCTGGTCGGCGTGCCCATGGCCCGCCTGTATGGTGGCCGCTGGCTGCACAGTGCCATCGTGGTAGTGGGCATGAGCCTGTTCCTCTACTGGCTGTTCGACCGTGTGATGGACGTGCCCCTGCCCCTTGGCCTGCTGAGCGTACTGGAGAACTGACACATGGATACCTTGAGCTACCTGGGCCAGGGCTTCGGCGTCGCCCTGTCCCCCTACAACCTGGTCACCGCCCTCACCGGTACGCTGATCGGTACCGTGGTCGGCCTGCTGCCGGGCCTGGGCCCGATCAACGGCGTGGCATTGCTGATTCCCATCGCCTTCGCCCTCGGCCTGCCGCCGGAGTCGGCGCTGATCCTGCTGGCGGCGGTATACCTGGGCTGCGAGTACGGTGGGCGCATCAGTTCGATCCTGCTGAACATCCCCGGCGAAGCCTCGACCGTGATGACCACTCTCGATGGCTACCCGATGGCCCGCAATGGGCTGGCTGGCGTAGCGCTGTCGCTGTCGGCCTGGAGTTCGTTCATCGGTGCGCTGATCGCCACCTGCGGCATGGTGCTGTTCGCCCCGCTGCTGGCGAAATGGGCAATCGCCTTCGGCCCGGCGGAGTACTTCGTGCTGATGGTGTTCGCCATCGTCGCCCTCGGCGGCATGGCCGGCGACAAGCCGTTGAAAACCTTCATTGCCGCACTGATCGGCCTGTTCCTGTCGGCGGTCGGCATCGATGCCAACAGTGGCGTGTACCGCTTCACCGGCGACAGCGTGCACCTGGCCGACGGCATCCAGTTCGTGGTGCTGGTGCTGGGCCTGTTCTCCATCAGCGAAATCCTCCTGCTGCTGGAAAAGACCCACCATGGCCACCAGGCAGTCAAGGCCACCGGGCGCATGCTGTTCAACTTCAAGGAAGCGGCCTCGGTATTTGTGGTCAACATCCGCTGCGGCCTGCTGGGCTTCATCATGGGTGTGCTGCCTGGCGCCGGTGCAACACTGGCCAGCGCCGTGGCCTACATGACCGAAAAACGCCTGGCAGGTGACAAGGGCAAGTTCGGCAAGGGCGACGCCCGTGGCCTGGCCGCCCCGGAAACCGCTATCGGCGCCTCCTGCTGTGGCGCCCTGGTACCGATGCTGACCCTGGGTGTACCCGGCTCGGGCACCACTGCGGTGATGATCGGCGCACTGACCTTGTACAACATCACCCCAGGCCCACTGCTGTTCGAACAGCAGCCAGACATCGTCTGGGGGCTGATCGCCTCGCTGTTCATCGCCAACATCATGCTGGTAATCCTGAACATCCCGATGATCCGCATCTTCACCCGCATCCTCGCCGTGCCGAACTGGGCGCTGGTGCCGGTGATCGCCATTATCACGGGGATCGGGGTGTACGCCGTGCATGCCACCACCTTCGACCTGTTCCTGATGGTCGGCATCGGCATCATGGGCTATATCCTGCGCAAGCTGGACTTCCCGCTGTCGCCGATCCTGCTCGGCTTCATCCTCGGTGGGCTGATGGAACAGAACCTGCGCAGGGCGCTGTCGATCTCCAACGGCGAACTGGGCATCCTCTGGTCGAGCCCGATCAGCATGTCGGTATGGGTACTGACCATTTGCATGCTGACCCTGCCGCTGCTGCGCATCTGGCGCAAACGCAGCCAGCAGCGCCGGGCGATGGCCGATGCCTGATCGCTCGTTGCCGTTATTTGTCGCGACCGGGCTGGTCGGCCTCGCTGGCGGTTTTGCCGCCAGCAAGGTCGGCTGGCCTTTGCCGTGGATGGTCGGCTCGCTGCTGGCGATCATCCTGGTACGCTGCCTGACACCCTGGCAGCTGCCGGAAATCCCCAATGGCCGTAAATGCGGGCAGTGGATCATCGGCATCGGTATCGGCCTGCACTTCACCCCGGCGGTGATCGAGCAGGTGGCCAGCCATTTCGCACTGATCTTCTTCGGCGCCCTGTTCACCACCCTGTCCAGCGTGATCAGCGTATGGCTGTTGCGACGCAGCGGTGAAGACCGTGCCACGGCGTTCTTTGCCAGCATGCCGGGCGGTTCGGGGGAGATGGTCAACCTTGGCGCGCGCAATGGCGCGGCGCTCAGCCAGGTGGCGGCGGCGCAGAGCCTGCGCGTACTGGCGGTGGTACTGTGCGTGCCGGCGCTGTTCAAGTTCCTGCTGGGTGACGGGGTGCCGCTGAATCACACCGGCACTGTGAGCTGGGGCTGGCTGGCGCTGATTGCGCCGCTGGGCGTTGCCGTCGCCCTGCTCTGGCAGCGCTTGCGCCAGCCCAACCCATGGCTGTTCGGGCCATTGCTGGTGGCAGCCACCGTGAGCCTGGCGGGCAACCTGCAGATAACCCTGCCCAATGGCGCCAGCCAGATCGGCCAGTGGTTGATCGGCAGTGGCCTGGCCTGCCACTTCAACCGCGCGTTCTTTCGCCGCGCACCGTCTTTTCTGGGACTTACCCTGGTGGCCACGGCATTGTGCATGGCGATTGCCGGCAGCGCCGCTTGGGTATTGAGCGTGATGAGCGCGCTGGACCTGCGTTCGCTGACGTTGGGGATGATGCCGGGCGGAATTGCCGAGATGAGCCTGACGGCAGAGACACTGCAGTTGTCGGTGCCGCTGGTGACGGCGCTGCAGGTGATGCGCTTGTTGTTCGTGCTGTTTCTGGCAGAGCCGTTGTTCCGGGTGTGGAACACCAACTCGGAATAATCGCGTCGCCTGCTTCGCGGGCTTGCCCGCTCCCACAGGTACTGCATCGCCCTCAAGGCAGGCGCTATCCCTGTGGGAGCGGGCAAGCCC
>NZ_JBNRIJ010000024.1:0-37337 GCF_053557675.1 Pseudomonas sp. XP1
GCCAAACCTGTGGGAGCGGGCGTGCCCGCGAAGAGGCCGCTGCAGGAAAAAACAAATTCCCCGGCAAATTGCCCTAGTACATTCATCACGACAATTTTCGCCTCATACACTCCGCCCAACATCAGCTCACTTGTTGGGTCCCGGTCATGTCAGCGCTCTCGCTTCACGATCTCTACCTCGCCCGCCAGCGTATCCACGGCCTGGTGCGCAGCACGCCGCTGGAACTTTCCCCCAGCCTGTCACGGCACCTGGGCACGCCGGTCTACCTGAAGCTCGAAGCCCTGCAGACCACCGGCAGCTTCAAGCTGCGTGGCGCCAGCAATGCCATCGCCGCACTGAACGCGGAACAACGTGCATGCGGCGTGGTTACGGCTTCCACCGGTAATCACGGCCGGGCGGTGGCCCACGCTGCTGCGCAACTGGGTGTGAAGGCAACCGTGTTTCTTTCGCAACTGGTGCCAGCCAACAAGGTCCAGGCCATCCGCGATCTGGGCGCCGAAGTGTGCATCGTCGGCCACTCCCAGGACGACGCCCAGCAGGCCGCGCACCAACATGCCGAGCAACAGGGCGCAACGCTGATTCCACCTTTCGATCACCCCCAGGTCATCGCTGGCCAGGGCACGCTGGGCCTGGAAATCATCGAGCAGTTGCCCGAGGTGGAGCAGGTGCTGATTCCGCTCTCCGGTGGTGGCCTGTTCGCGGGTGTGGCGTTGGCCATGAAAAGCATCAAGCCGGCGCTCACCACCCATGGCGTCAGCATGCAGCGTGGCGCGGCGATGTACGCCAGCCTGCAGGCCGGTTGCCCGGTCGAAGTCGAGGAGCTGCCAACCCTGGCCGACTCGCTTGGCGGCGGTATCGGCCTGGACAACCAGCACACCCTGAGCATGACCCAGCGTCTGCTCGACCAACTCCACCTGCTGCCGGAAGCGTCGATCGCCAACGGCATGCGCCACGCCTATCAGCACGAACGGCTGGTACTCGAAGGTGCCGGCGCAGTCGGCATCGCCGCGCTGCTCGACGGCCTTGTGACGGCCCGCGGCCCGGTCGTGGTGGTGGTCAGCGGGCGCAACGTCGACAGCGCACAGCATCAGCGCGTCATCAACGGCGGCGACGCCTGAAATTCAAGTTTCCTTCACTGGAGGTATTCGAATGCCGGCCATCACCTTGCTCAGCGAAGCCGACCTGCGTAGCTGCATCACCCTCGATCGCAACGCGATCGATGCCATCGAGCAGGCCTTTGCCCTGCTTGCCACGGCAAAGGTGGCGATGCCGCCGATCCTGCGCCTGGATGTGCCCGAGCACAACGGCGAGGTAGACGTGAAAACCGCCTACCTGCCAGGGCTGGAGCGTTTCGCGATCAAGGTCAGCCCTGGCTTTTTCGACAACCCCAAGCTTGGCCTGCCCAGCCTCAACGGCATGATGATGCTGCTGTCGGCCCGCACTGGCCTGCTCGATGCCTTGCTCCTCGACAATGGCTACCTCACCGCCGTGCGCACCGCTGCAGCCGGTGCGGTAGCTGCACGCTGGCTGTCGCGGCAGGACAGCCGCAGCGTGGCCTTGATCGGCAGTGGCGAACAGGCACGCCTGCAGCTGCAGGCACTGCGCCTGGTGCGGCCGATCGAACAGGTCAAGGTGTGGGGGCGCGATGCGCAGAGAACCGCAGCGTTATGCGATGACCTGGGGCGCGATGGGCAACTGCAGGTACAGGCTTGCGACACTGTCGACCAGGCCATGCAGTCGGTCGATATCGCCATCACCTGCACCCCCAGCCGCGAGCCGCTGATCCAGCCGCATCACCTGCAACCGGGGCTGCACATCACTGCCATGGGCTCGGATGCCGAGCACAAGAACGAGATCGCGCCCACGGCCCTGGCCCGGCTCGACCGCTATGTCGCCGACCGCCTGAGCCAGACCCGCGTGCTGGGCGAACTGCACCATGCCTTGCGCGCTGGCGCGGTCAGCGAGCAGGCCGTTCATTCCGAGCTGGGCCAGATCATCGCCGGGCTGTACCCGGGCCGGGTACAGGCCGATGAGGTCACCCTGTGCGACCTGACCGGCACCGGGGCCCAGGACACCGCAATCGCCAACCTTGCCTTCGAACGCGCAATCGCCGCCGACAAAGGCCTGGCGTTTCACAGCTGACAGCTTTCGCAACCCACTCACAAGAAGGGCATCCGCATGTCACAAACAGTGGTCAACCTGCCGTTCGGTCGGCAGGAGTACGCCCAGCGCCTGGCCAAGACCCGCGCTGCCATGCAGGCACAGGGTCTGGAGCTTGTACTGGTTACCGATCCCTCTAACATGGCCTGGCTCACCGGCTATGACGGCTGGTCGTTCTACGTGCACCAGTGCGTGCTGCTGGCGCTCGATGGCGAGCCGATCTGGTTTGGCCGCGGCCAGGACGCCAATGGCGCACGGCGCACGGTGTTCATGCAGCACGACAACATCGTCGGCTACCCGGACATCTATGTGCAGTCACGCGAGCGTCACCCGATGGACTACCTGTGCCAGGAGGTGATTCTGGCCAAGGGCTGGGGCGGCCTGAGCATCGGCGTGGAGATGGACAACTACTACTTCAGCGCGGCGGCCTACCAGGCGCTGTGCAAGCACCTGCCACAGGCGCGTTTCAGCGATGCCGCCGGGCTGGTCAACTGGCAGCGGGCCGTCAAGTCGCCGCAGGAAATCGAATACATGCGTATCGCCGCGCGCATCGTCGAACAGATGCACGGGTGCATCCTCGAACGCATCGAGCCCGGCATGCGCAAGAACGAGCTGGTGGCCGAGATCTACCGCAGCGGCATCCTCGGTGTCGATGGCCATGGCGGCGACTACCCGGCCATCGTGCCGTTGTTGCCGACCGGCGCGGATGCCAGCGCGCCGCACCTGACCTGGGACGATTCACCGTTCACCCGCGGCGCCGGCACGTTCTTCGAGATTGCCGGCTGCTACAAGCGCTACCACTGCCCGCTGTCGCGCACCGTGTACCTGGGCAAGCCGCCGCAACACTTTCTCGATGGCGAAAAGGCGGTGGTCGAAGGTATCGCGGCCGGCCTTGATGCCGCGCGGCCGGGCAACACCACCGGTGACATCGCCAGGGCGTTCTTCCGCGTACTGGAGAAGTTCGGCATCCACAAGGACAGCCGTTGTGGTTACCCGATCGGTATCAGCTACCCGCCAGATTGGGGCGAGCGCACCATGAGCCTGCGCCCGAGCGACACCAGCGTGCTGCAACCGGGCATGACCTTCCACTTCATGCCGGGGCTGTGGATGGACGACTGGGGCCTGGAGATCACCGAAAGCATCCTCATCACCGAGACCGGGGTAGAGACCCTGTGCAACGTGCCGCGCCAGCTGTTCGTGAAGGATTGACCCATGAATGCGATTGCACAGGCCGCCGCCACGGTGGCCAACCCCATCACCTGTACCTTGGATTTCGAGCAGGACGGCGTGCAGCACGGCTTCCTCAAGCTGCCGTACTCGCGTGACGACTCGGCCTGGGGTGCGGTGATGATTCCGCTGACGGTGGTCAGGAACGGCGATGGCCCGACAGCCTTGCTCACTGGTGGCAATCACGGTGACGAATACGAAGGCCCGGTGGCGCTGAGCAAGCTGGCCCAGCAGCTGCAGGCCGGGCAGATAAGCGGGCGGGTGATCATCGTGCCGTTCATGAACACACCGGCGTTCCAGGCGGGCACCCGCACCTCGCCGATCGACCGGGGCAACCTCAACCGCAGCTTCCCTGGCCGGCCCGATGGCAGCGTGACGGAAAAGATCGCCGACTATTTCCGCCGCACCCTGCTGCCGTTGGCCGATATCGTCCTGGACATCCACTCCGGTGGTCGCACCCTCGACTTCCTGCCGTTCGCTGCATGCCATGTGCTGCCCGACAAGGCCCAGCAGGCCCGTTGTGAAGCTGGCATGCAGGCCTTCGCCGCGCCCTACAGCATGCGCATGCTCGAGCTGGATGCGCAGGCGATGTACGACACCGCGGCAGAAGAGCAGGGCAAGGTGTTCATCACCACCGAACTGGGCGGTGGTGGCACCTCCACGGCGAAAAGCGTGGCCCTGGCGGAGCGCGGCGTGCGCAATGTGCTGATTCACGCCGGCATCCTCGCCGGCGAACTGGAGCAGGGCGAGACAACCCTGCTGGACATGCCCGATGGCGATTGCTTCATCGCCAGCGAGCACGACGGATTGCTGGAGATGTGCCGCGACCTGGGCGAAACGGTCAGCCAGGGTGAGGTGATCGCCCGTATCCATGACATCCGCCGCACCGGCAGCGCCCCGGTCGAGTACTGCGCCCGACGCAATGGCTTGCTCGCAGCCCGGCACTTTCCCGGCCTGGTGCAGTGCGGCGACACCCTGGCGGTAATCGCAGACGTATTGGCCTGAACCTGGCGCCACGACAACGAGGTATGGAGAACAGTCATGTCACACCACTACCCATTCAACAGCCTGTGCCACGTCGATGGCCAATGGCTGCACAGCCACAGCGGCAACAGCATCGCCGTGCATGACCCGGCCAACCGCCAGGTCATCGGCCATGTGCCTCTGCTCGACCATGAGCAGATCGTTGCCGCGGTGGATGCCGCCCAGCGGGCTTTCCCGGCCTGGCGCCAGCAGAGCCTGGACAGCCGCGCTGCGCTGTTGCGGCGTTGGGCCGAATTGATGCTCGAGCACCAGGAGGCTCTGGCGCGCATTCTCAGCGAGGAGCAGGGCAAGCCGCTGGCCGAAGCACGCGGTGAAATCGCCTATGCGGCAAGCTTCATCCCCTGGTTTGCCGAGGAGGCCCGGCGCCTCAACGGGCAGACCATCCCCAGCCATATTCCGGGTGCCCAGCTGAGTACGCTGAAGGAGCCCGTCGGGGTCTGCGCGCTGCTCACCCCATGGAACTTCCCCAGCGCCATGATCACCCGCAAGGCGGCTGCGGCATTGGCGGCCGGCTGCACGGTGGTGGTCAAGCCGGCCCACGAAACACCGTTCTCGGCGCTGGCCCTGGCCCAGCTGGCAGAGGACGCCGGCTTCCCGCCGGGGGTATTCAACGTGGTGATCGGCGAGCCGCAAATGGCCATGGAAACCCTGGTGCGCGACAGCCGCGTGCGGGCGGTCAGCTTCACCGGCTCGACCCGGGTGGGCAAGCTGGTGCTGCAAGCCGCGGCTCAGGATGTGAAGAAAGTGGCGCTGGAGCTGGGCGGCAATGCGCCGTTCATCGTCTGCGCCGATGCCGACCTGGAGCTGGCCGTGCGGGTGGCCGTGGCAGCCAAGTTCCAGACGTCTGGCCAGGACTGCTGCGCGGCCAACCGGATCATGGTGCAGCGGCCGTTGTACGAAACATTTCTGGCGCGTTTTGCCGAAGCGGTGCGGGCGCTGAAGGTTGGCCCGGCGATGGTCGATGGCGAGGAGACAGCCACGGAGGTCGGCCCGCTGATGCACCAGGCCGCCTTCGATGCCACCCAGGCCCGGGTCGAGGACGCCCTGCAGCGTGGCGCCCGGCGCCTGGTCGGTGGCGAGGGCCATGCGCTGGGGGGCTGGTTCTTCCAGCCGACGGTGCTCGCCGATGTGACGCCGGCGATGCGCATCTACCAGGAAGAAAACTTCGCGCCGATTGCCGGGGTCATGCCATTCGACACGCTGGAGCAGGCCATCGCCATGGCCAACGACACTGAATACGGCCTGGCTGCCTACATCGTCGGCAACCGCCTCGATGTCGTGCACCCGCTGGTGCGCCGGCTCGACCACGCGATGGTGGCGATCAACGGCGTCAAGTTCACCGGCCACCCTATCCCGTTCGGCGGCATGAAGGCCTCGGGCCTGGGCCGCGAAGGCGGCAGCGAGGGCTTCGAGCCCTTCGTCGAAACCAAATACGTTTGCTTGCACCACCACGGTCAGTTCTAAGGAGTGTTTGCCATGAGCCAAGAATTCAACCAGCTGTTCGAACAGGACCGCGCCCACTTCATGCACCCCTCGACCCACGCCCATGACCACGCCAGCGGCGCGCTCAAGGGCCGGATCATCACCGGTGCCGAGGGCATCCGCCTGCGTGACCATGAAGGCCGCGAACTGATCGATGCCTTTGCCGGCCTTTACTGCGTGAACATCGGTTACGGGCGTACCGAGGTCGCTGACGCCATCCATCGCCAGGCCAAGGAGCTGGCGTATTACCACACCTACGTCGGCCACTCGACCGAGGCGATCATCGAGCTTTCCAGCCGCATCATCGACTGGGCGCCGGCCGGGATGAAAAAGGTCTATTACGGCCTGTCGGGTTCCGATGCCAACGAGACCCAGGTCAAGCTGGTGCGCTACTACAACAACATCCTCGGCCGCCCACTCAAGAAGAAGATCATCTCTCGCGACCGCGGCTATCACGGCTCGGGCATCATGACCGGCAGCCTTACCGGCCTGCCCAGCTTCCATCAGCATTTCGACCTGCCGGTGGAAGGCGTCAAGCATACGGTCTGCCCGCACTGGTACCGCAAGGCACCGGCCGGCATGGATGAGCAGGCCTTCGTGCGCTATTGCGCCGACGAACTGGAGCAACTGATCCTGGCCGAAGGGCCCGATACCGTCGCCGCGTTCATTGGCGAGCCGCTGATGGGCACCGGTGGCATCATCGTGCCGCCCAAGGGCTACTGGAAGGCTATCCAGGCCGTGCTCGATCGCTACGACGTGCTGTTGATCGCCGACGAAGTGGTGTGCGCCTTCGGCCGCCTGGGCTCGAAGATGGGCAGCCAGCGCTACGACATTCGCCCGGACCTGATCACCACGGCCAAGGGCCTGACCAGCGCCTATGCGCCCCTGTCGGCCGTGATCGTTGGCGAGAAGGTGTGGAACGTGATCGAAGAAGGCTCGCAGAAGGCCGGCCCCATGGGCCACGGCTGGACCTACTCCGGGCACCCGATCTGCGCGGCGGCGGCGCTGGCCAACCTGGATATTCTCGAGCGCGAGAACCTGACCGAGAACGCCGAAGTGGTGGGGGCTTACCTGAACCGGCGCATGCGCGAAACCTTCGAAGGCCACCCGCTGGTGGGTGAAGTACGGGGTGACGGCATGCTTTGCGCAGTCGAGTTCATGGCCGATCGCGAGGCGCGCACGGCGTTCGACCCGGCGTTGAAAGTCGGGCCACAGGTGTCGGCAGCCTGCCTTGAGCGTGGGATGATCGCCCGGGCCATGCCGCATGGTGACATTCTCGGCTTTGCACCGCCGTTGGTGCTGAACCAGGAGGATGCCGAAAAGATCGTCGCCATCACCAAGGCGGCGGCCGATGAGGTGGCTGGCAAGGTGCTCGGCTGAGCATTGCAGGGGCCGCCATGCGGCCCCATCGCCGGCCTCGGCAGGCGAACCGACTGACGGTCCCATCCACCTTTCATCCTTGCCTACGCTGATATTCCCAACCCGCTGAAGCAAGGAGAACCGTCATGGCCTTTCAATACAAGCGTCTGGACAAGAACAACGCCGCCGTGCTGCTGGTCGATCACCAGACCGGCCTGCTCTCGCTGGTAAGGGACATAGACCCCGACCGCTTCAAGAACAACGTCCTGGCCCTGTCGGACCTGGCCAAGTACTTCAAGCTGCCGACCATTCTCACCACCAGTTTCGAAACCGGCCCCAACGGCCCGCTGGTGCCCGAACTGAAAGAGCAGTTCCCCGACGCCCCGTACATCGCCCGGCCTGGCAACATCAACGCCTGGGACAACGAGGACTTCGTCAAGGCCGTCAAGGCCACCGGCAAGAAGCAGTTGCTGATCGCCGGCGTGGTGACCGAAGTGTGCGTGGCCTTCCCGGCACTGTCGGCGCTGGAGGAGGGCTTCGAGGTATTCGTCGTCACCGATGCCTCCGGCACCTTCAACGAACTGACTCGTGACTCGGCCTGGCGGCGCATGGAGGCCGCCGGGGCGCAACTGATGACCTGGTTCGGCGTGGCCTGCGAGCTGCATCGTGACTGGCGCAACGATATCGAAGGGCTGGGGACCCTTTTCTCCAACCATATTCCGGACTACCGCAACCTGATGACCAGCTACAACAAACTGGCCAAGTAATCTGGCCACGAAGGCATCGCATACCCTGTGGGAGCGGGTTCACCCGCGAATGCGTCGGTAGCTTCAATGACGCATTCGCGGGTAAACCCGCTCCCACACCCTCCCCGGAACACCCATAAGCACCCGCAGAATCAATGAGATAGAAGCAAGCCAGCGAAATCCACAAGCGAAGCGGCAAACTGCCATGGATCGACCATACTGACTCTTCATTCGCCCTCAGGAGAGTGCCATGTCGAAGTCGTCCAGGAAGAAAGACCCCAAGGACCAGCCGGAGAAACTGGGCGGCAAGGCGTACGAGAAGGAACTCAAGCAGCTGCATGTGGAACTGGTGAAGCTGCAGGAGTGGGTGGTGGCCAAGGGCCTGAAGGTGTGCATTGTCTTCGAGGGCCGCGATGGCGCCGGCAAGGGCGGTACCATAAAGGCCATTACCGAGCGCGTCAGCCCGCGAGTATTCCGCGTGGTGGCGCTGCCGGCACCGACCGAGCGGGAAAAGACCCAGATGTATGTGCAACGCTACCTGGGCCACCTGCCTGCCGCAGGCGAGGTAGTGATCTTCGACCGCAGCTGGTACAACCGCGCCGGTGTCGAGCGGGTGATGGGCTTCTGCAGCGAAGAACAGAGCAGCAAGTTTCTCACCGTGGTGCCGCTGTTCGAAAAGATGATGGTCGAGTCGGGGATCATCCTCATCAAGTACTGGCTGGAGGTCAGCGCCGAAGAGCAGACCCGCCGCCTGCAGGACCGCATCAACGATGGCCGCAAGCTGTGGAAGCTGTCGCCGATGGACCTCAAGTCGTACACCCGCTGGGATGAATACACCCGGGCCCGCGACGACATGTTCGCCGCCTCCGATTCGTCCTGGGCGCCGTGGTTCATGGCCCATTCCAACGACAAGCGCCGTGCCCGGCTGAATATCATCAGCCATCTGCTGACGCGCATCCCCTACAAGGACATCACCCGCGACGGGCAGGTGAAATTGCCCAAGCGCGGCAAGATCGGCAAATACAAGGCGGTCAACTACCCATTCAAAGTCGTCGAAGAGCGTTTCTGATCTTTCCCCGCGGGGATCAGCGAGGGTGCGAGCCTATGCCACATGACGGCAGCCTGTTGCAGGCGACGGTGGTGTTCCTGCTGGCCGTGGTGCTTCTTGTACCGCTGGCGCAGCGTTTGAAAATGGGGGCGGTGCCCGGCTATCTGCTGGCGGGCATCCTGATAGGGCCATCGGTATTTGGCTTGCTGAACAACCCGGATAACGTGGCACGCCTGTCGGAGATGGGTGTGGTGATGCTGCTGTTCGTCATCGGCCTGGAGCTGTCGCCACGGCGTTTGTGGAGCATGCGCCGGGCGCTGTTTGGCGTCGGCTCGCTACAAGTGGGCCTGAGCGCTGTGGTGCTTGGCCTGCTGGCGTACTGGCTGTTCGGCCAGTCGAAGCCGGCTGCCATCGTGCTGGGCCTGGGCCTCGCGCTGTCGTCCACCGCGTTTGGCCTGCAGGTACTGGCCGAGCGCAAGGACCTGGGCAAGCCACACGGCCGCCTGGCCGTGGCGATCCTGCTGTTCCAGGACATTGCCGCGATCCCGTTGATTGCCGTGGTGCCGCTGCTCGGCGGTGATGTCAGCACCGCCGACGAAGGTGCCTGGCCGGTGCTGGCGGTGGTGGTTGGCATAGGTGTGCTGATCATCTTTGGCCGCTACCTGTTGACTCCTGTCTTCAAGTGGACAGTCGGTTCGGGCCTGCCCGAGCTGTCGACCGCTACCGCCTTGCTGGTGGTGCTGGGCACCGCCTGGGTGATGGAGCACGTGGGTGTGTCGATGGCGCTGGGGGCATTTCTGGCGGGTGTATTGATGGCCGAGTCGCCTTTCCGCCACGAACTGGAAACCCAGATCGAGCCCATCAAGGGTTTGCTGCTGGGGCTGTTCTTCGTTGGCGTGGGGATGAGCGCCGACCTGCGCCTGCTGTTCGGTATGCCCTTGGTGGTGCTGGGGCTGACCCTGCTGCTGGTGGTCATCAAGTTGCCGCTGCTATATGGCCTGGGGCGCATGGCGGGTGGGCTCAACCAGGCCCAGGCGTTGTGCCTGGGTGTGGTGCTGGCGTCTGGTGGCGAGTTTGCCTTCGTGGTGTTCAAGCTGGCGCTGGACCATCAGGTGCTGGCGCAGCAGGTGCATGACCTGCTGGTGCTGGCCATCACCTTGTCGATGGCGGTAGTGCCATTGGTAATGATGGCGCTGGCGCGGCAGTTGCGTGACGACAGCCCCTCGCGGGCAACCCCTGAAGCGGGCCACTGAATCGCGCCACATGGCGCACCTGGAGTTCGGAGGTGAAGCATGCAACCGGGTATCAAGCTGGACAGCCGCCTGTCGCGGGGCTTGCTCGATGTGCTCATCAAAGCCGGCCTGGTGGCTGCGCTGGTGGTTTTCGCCTTCCAGACGTTCCAGCCGTTTCTGGAGCTGATGCTGTGGTCGGTGATCCTGGCGGTGACCTTGTACCCGTTATATTGCCGCATCCAGCGCCGCACAGGGCTCAAGGACGGGCTTTCGGCGACGCTGGTCGTTCTGCTGGTACTGGTCGTGCTGCTGGTGCCGATCTACCTGGTTGTGATGTCCATCGGCGAGTCGGTAGACAGCCTGGTGACGCTGCTCAAGAGCGGGGCCTGGACCGTGCCGGCACCTCCCGATTCGGTGGCTGCCTGGCCGCTGATCGGGCCGAAGGTGCATGCCCTGTGGCTGGCAGCCTCGGAAAACATGGCCGGCGTGCTGAACCAGTGGATGCCCCAGCTCAAGGGTGCCGGGCGCACGGTGCTGGGGGCGGCGGCCAGCGCAGGCGGCGCGTTCCTGTTGTTCATTGCGGCGATCATCGTCTCGGGCATTATCATGGCGTTCGGTGACCGCGGCGAAATCGCGGCGCAGCGTATAGCCATGCGGGTGTCGGGCGAGGAGCGCGGCAAGCCACTGGCCAAACTGTGCACCGCCACCATTCGCGCGGTGGCTCAGGGTGTGATCGGCATCGCATTCATCCAGATGCTGCTGATCGGTGTCGGCTTTGTCATCAAAGGGGTGCCGGGGGCCGGGATGCTGGCCATCGTCATCCTCATGCTGGGGATTGCCCAGGCACCGGCCACGTTGATCACGGTGCCGGTGATAATCTACGTATTCAATGTCGAAGGTTTTACCGTGGCGACCATCATCTTCGCCATCTATACCTTCGTCGCCGGGCTTGCCGACAACGTGCTCAAGCCGCTGCTGCTGGGGCGCGGGGTGGACGTGCCGATGCCGGTGGTGCTGATCGGGGCGCTGGGCGGCATGGTGGTCAAAGGCATCATCGGCCTGTTCCTCGGCCCGGTGATCCTTGGCGTTACTTATGTGCTGTTCTGGCAATGGGTGGCGCTGCAGGTGCCGGAAAACCCCGTCGAGCCGTCGGCGTGAGCCAGGGCCTGCCATGCCCGGACGCCTCTGTGGTTGTGCACTGAGCCTGGCTGCCACGTTGGTGGGCTGTACCCAGGTCGGTCCCGATTTCCAGCCGCCCCAAGACCCGTGGCTGAGCACCTGGAACACCCCGCTGCTGGAGCAGGCCGGGCAGCAGGCCGCGGCGCCCGACCTGCGCCAGTGGTGGGCCGTGTTCGCCGACCCGGCCCTGGACGCCTTGATCACCGAGGCCGATGCCAACAACAGCAACCTGCGCGTGGCCGGCTTGCGCATTGCCGAAGCCCGCGCCCAGTTGGCCATCGTGCAGACCGGGCGTTATCCACAGCTGCAGCAGCTGCGCGCCCAGAGCCTGTACCTGAAACAGGACCAGTCCGGCACGTCCACCGCCCGCGATTCGGTGTTCTGGCAATCCAGCGCGGGCTTCGACATTGGCTGGGAAATCGACTTCTGGGGGCGCTTCAGCCGCGCCATCGAAAGCGCCGACGCCGCCTACTTCGCCTCACAGGCCAATTACGCCGATGCCATGCTGCTGTTGCGTGCGCAGGTGGCTGACACCTACTTTGCCCTGCGCACCGCCGAGGCGCGGCTGGATATCGCCGAAGAAAACGCCCGCCGCCAGGCGCGTAGCCTGGAGATAACCGAGCGGCTGTTCCGTCATGGCGAAAACGACGAACTCGACTGGCAACAGGCGCGCACCCAGTACCTGGCTACTCAGGCCACCATCCCCGAGTTCCAGAACCAGCTCAATGCCCTGCGCAATGTGCTGTGCTCGCTATTGGGCCGGCCGCCCGGGCCGCTGCCACAGCTGGATGCCGGCCACGGCCAGTTGCCGTTGCCGGACCGTGCCGTGCTGCAGGGCGTGCCCGCCAGCCTGCTGCAGCGTCGCCCGGACATCCGCGCCGCCGAGCAGGCGGTGGCGGCGCAGTCGGCGCTGGTCGGGGTGGCCGAGGCCGACCTTTATCCACAGCTGAGCCTGCTGGGCAGCATCGGCTGGAGCTTCGTCACGGCCAATCACCTGCCCGACACATTCGACATCGCCGCCGGGCCCAGCCTGATCTGGAACCCGTTCGACTACGGCCGGCGCAAGAACGCCGTGCGCGTGGAAGATGCCCGCTTGCAGCAGCTGATCGAGCTGTATCACCAGGGCGTGCGCGAAGCCGCCCGCGAGGCCGACGATGCCGCCAGCGGGCTGGTGCGTTCGTTGCAGAGCGCAAGCATCCGCGACCAGGCCTCGCAGGCCGCGCAGCGCTCGCTGAACCTGGCCAGCTCGCAGTACCGCGAAGGCTTTGCCGACTTCCAGCGCGTGCTCGACGCCCAGCAACTGCTGTTGCAGCAACAGGACGGCTACCTGGTCAGCCGGGGCAATGCCGTCAGCAGCCTGGTGACGTTGTACAAGGCGCTCGGCGGCGGCTGGGACGCCAGTCGCGCACCGATCGACCCGGCCACCCGCAAGCAGATGCAGCAACGCACCGACTGGGGCGAACTGCTCGACGAGCCACCCCCCAGCGCACATGCACAAGGTGAAACGAAATGAGCGACGCCATGCCGACGCCCCCCCCGCCAGCCGCCGATCGCGGCATGCGCTGGGTGCTGCTGCTGATTGCCGTGAGCCTGCTGTGGTACCTGCTGGCCGACCGTTTCACGCCTTATACCCAGCAGGCCCGCCTGCAGGCTTACGTGGTGCCGGTGAGTGCCGAGGTGGCCGGGCAGGTGAAGCGTGTGGCGGTAGGCAACAACCAGGAAGTACGCAAGGGCGATGTGCTGTTCGAACTGGACCAGGAACAGTACCGCATCGCCCTGGCCCGCGCCGAAGCCGACCTGGACGCGGTACGCCGGCAGATCGGCGCCCACACCGCTGGCATCGACTCGGCCCAGGCGGCGCTGGTGGCGGCCCAGGCCAACGAGCGCAAGGCGCGGCAGGACGCCGAGCGGCTCAAGCGCCTGATCGATGAGGACCCGGGCACGGTTTCGGTGCGCCGCCTTGAGGGCGCCCAGGCCAGCCGCGACCAGGCCATCAGCCAGGTGGCGGCAGCCCGTGCCGAAGTGGAGCGGGCCCGTGAGCAGCAGGGCGGGGCGCAGGACGACAACGCCCAACTGCGCAGTGCGGCGGCCAATGTGGAAAAAGCCCGGCTGGACCTGGCGCGCACCGTTGTACGCGCCGATGCAAACGGGCTGATCACGGACCTGCGCACTGACGTTGGCCACTACGTCGGCGCCGGCAGCCCGATGATGACCCTGATCGCCATCCATGACGTGTGGATAAGTGCCGACATGACCGAGAACAACCTCGGTCGGCTGCGCCCTGAAACCCCGGTGCTGGTAGTGCTCGATGCGCTGCCCGGCACGGTGTTGAAGGGGCGCATTCGCAGCATCGGCTACGGCGTGAGCGTGGGCCAGAGTACCCCGCCGGGCACGTTGCCGACAGTGCAGAACAGCCGCGAGTGGCTGCGCTCTGCGCAGCGCTTCCCGGTGATCGTCGAACTGGAGCGTGACCAGTTGCAGGACAAGAGCGGATTGCGGGTCGGCGGCCAGGCCGAAGTCATGGCCCTGCCAAGCGAGGGCAACCCATTGAACCTGCTGGGCCGGCTGTTCATGTGGCTGATGAGCTGGCTGTCGTATGCCTATTGAGCTGCGCCGCCTGCGCGCCCTGCGCCTGGCCTGGGGCGTGGCGCTGTGCCTGGCGGTGAGTTTCGGCATCGGCCTGCCGGTGCCGATTCTGGCGCCGGTGTTCGCGGTGCTGTTGCTGGCCATGCGCAGCCAGCCTTTGCCCCTGCGTGCGGCACCGGCTCTGGCGGTGCTGGTGCTGCTTGCTTGCGGCAGCGGGCTGCTGCTGATTCCGCTGCTGCGCCATGCCCCGGTGAGTGGAGTGTTGCTGGTAGGGGTAGGGGTCTTCCTGACCTTGCGTTATGCGCTGAAAGGGGGCAACGGCCTGCTGGCCAATTTGCTGGTGATCGGCCTGACCATGATCGCTGCCGCCGGCACCAGCGACTTCAGCCTGGCACTGTCTGTGGTCGAAGCGCTGGCCAAAGGCATGCTGCTGGCGGTGCTGGGTACCGCGGCAGCGCATGTGCTGTTTCCAGAGCCGGCTGATGCGCCGGCGCAACCGGCACCGCCTCTGCTCGACAGTGATCAGGTGAGCTGGGTCGCCTTGCGTGCCACGCTGATCGTCATGCCGGCCTTTTTGCTGGCGCTGATTGCCCCGGACCAGTACATGCCGCTGATCATGAAGGCAGTGAGCCTGGGGCAGCAGGCCGGCGAGACCCGCGCGCGGCATGCCAGCCGCGAGCTGATCGGCTCGACCTTGCTGGCCGGGTTGCTGGCGATACTGACGTGGGGCGCGTTGAGCCTGTTCGTGCACCTGTGGATGTTTTTCCTGTGGGTGCTGCTTTTCGTCCTTTGGCAGGGGCGCAGGCTCTACCGTGCGGTTGATACCAGGCAAAGCCCGGCTTATTGGGTGAGTTGCCTGACGACCATGCTGATCTTGCTGGGGCAGTCGGTGCAGGACAGCGCGGGCGGGCAGGATGTGTACCGCGCCTTTGCCGTGCGCATGGCGCTGTTTCTGGCGGTGTCGGTGTACGCTAGCGCCATGCTCATATGGATTGATCGGCGGCGGGTTCGGACTGTTTAGCTCTTTTGTACTGGCCTCTTCGCGGGCACGCCCGCTCCCACAGGGATCGCACAACTCTCGAGGTTGTCGCTGTACCTGTGGGAGCGGGCGTGCCCGCGAAGAGGCCAGCAGGGAAAACCTAGGGCTTCCAGTCAACCCCACTCTCTTCCAGGTAGGCATCCACCGCTGCCCCAACAGTGGGATGAAACGCCGACTCTCCCATATGCTCGAACAACTCGAACTGCCGCATCTTGTCCTTTACCGGGTCCTTCATCTCGGCAAACTGCAACTCCACCCCCCGGGCCTCCAGTGCCCGGTCCAGTTCGGCGAGCATGTCCGCCGAGGTGATATCGATGCTGGTCACCGGCTCTGCCGCGATCACCAGCCGTTGTACCGGGGTAGGCGATGCATCTACCGCCGCCATCACCGTGCCCTGGAACTGCTCGGCATTGGCAAAGAACAGCGGCGCATCCCAACGCAGCAGCACCAGCCCCGGAATGCGTCGGGCCTGTGGATAACGCTGCACATCATGGTAACCGCGGGTGCCATCCACCCGTCCCAGCACTGCATGATGCGGCCGCCAGCCGTCCCACAGGAACTCGATCACCGATATCGCCACGGCAATGCAGATACCGGGAATGGCCCCGAATACCGCTACACCGACGAAGCAGGTGAACGACAGCCAGAACTCCCATTGCTGCATGCGGAAGATGCGCTTGAGGTCGGCGAACTCGAACAGGCCCAACGCTGCGGCAATCACCACCGCCGCCAGGGCGCTGTTGGGCAGGTGTTGCATCAGGTTGGGCGCCACCAGCAGCAACAGCGTCACCGCCAGCGCGCCGATGATGCCGGTGAGCTGGGTCTGCGAGCCGGCCGCTTCGGCCACGGGGGTGCGTGACGAGCTGCTGCTGATGGGGATGCCCTGGAACAGCCCCGAGGCCAGGTTGGCCACGCCCAGGCCGAACATTTCCTGGTTGGGGTTGACCGGGGTCTTCATGCGCGCGGCGTAGGAACGTGACAGCACGCTGGTATCGGCGAACGACACCAGTGCCACCGCGATGCCGCCGAGCAGCACCTCCACCAGGTCGATATCGCTGACCCAGGGGAACACGAAGCTGGGCAGCCCCTGGGGCAGTTCGCCGAGTACTTTAACGCCTTGCTGGTCGAGCCCCAGCAGGCTCACCGCCAGCGTGGCCAGCACCACAGCAATGAGAATGCCCGGCAGGCGCTTGAACGGCTTGAGCAGCAGGATCAGCGCCAGGCTACCGCCGCCGACCACGAAGCTTGGCCAATGGCCCTGGCCAGCGAGCAAGGCCTGGATCAGGTTCCAGGTATCTCGCAGCGGGCCCTGGCTGTCGACCGACAGGCCGAACAGTTTGGGCAACTGGCTGATCAGCACCGTGAGGGCGATGCCGTTCATGTAGCCATAGCGGATCGGCTTGGACAGCAACTCTGTGATGAAGCCCAGGCGCAGCAAACCGGCGATCACGCAGAACGCCCCGGCCACCAGGGCCATCATGCTGGCGATGGCGATTGCCCGTTGCGGGTCGCTGGCGGCGTACTGCACCACCACCGCCAGGATCGGCGCGGCCAGCGCCGAATCCGGGCCTAGCACCAGGATGCGGCTGGGGCCGAACAGTGCATAGGCCAGCAGCGGGATGATGGTGGCGTACAGGCCGTAGATGCCGGGTACGCCAGACGCTTCGGCATAGGCGATGCCCACCGGCACCAGCATGGTGGTGAGCACCAGGCCTGCGGCGATGTCTTTGGGCAGCCAGGCGGGTTGGTAATGAAGCAGGGTGACCAGGCCGGGTAACCAGCGTTGCCAGTCGAGGCGAGGTTTTTCAGGCATGGGCGTGCGTCCAGGGGAGGGTGCTGAATCACAGCTTAGATGCTGAATTTCGGGGCCGCTTTGCGGCCCTATCGCGACACAAGGCCGCTCCTGCAGGTTTGATGCGATGTCCAGAAAATGCGCGGTACCTGTAGGAGCGGGCATGCCCGCGAGCACCGGCGCAGCCGGTGCCATCCACTGCGTTGGATTCTTCGCGGCTAAAGCCGCCCCCACAGGGGGCGCGTGCCGCTTGCCAGATGCCAGAAAAAACAAAACCCCTTGAGGCGTTGGCCTCAAGGGGTTTGCGGGTACTGCAGTCTGGCGCTTAGACGTTGAAGCGGAAGTGCATCACGTCACCGTCCTTGACGATGTAGTCCTTGCCTTCCAAACGCCATTTACCGGCTTCCTTGGCACCGCTCTCACCCTTGAACTGGATGAAGTCGTCATAGGCCACCACTTCAGCGCGGATGAAGCCTTTTTCGAAGTCGGTGTGGATCACGCCAGCGGCTTGTGGTGCAGTGGCACCGACGCGCACGGTCCAGGCGCGTACTTCCTGCACGCCGGCAGTGAAGTAGGTCTGCAGGTTCAGCAGCTCGTAACCAGCGCGGATAACGCGGTTCAGGCCAGGCTCTTCCAGGCCCAGGGCCTCGAGGAACATGTCCTTCTCTTCGCCATCTTCCAGCTCGGCGATTTCCGCTTCGATCTTGTTGCACACCGGCACAACCACCGCGCCTTCTTCCTCGGCGATGGCCTTGACCACGTCCAGGTGCGGGTTGTTGTCGAAGCCGTCTTCGGCCACGTTGGCGATGTACATGACCGGCTTGCTGGTCAGCAGGTGGAAGCCGCGGATGACCGCCTTGTCTTCGGCGCTCATGTTCTTCATCAGGCTGCGCGCAGGCTTGCCTTCGGTGAAATGCGGGATCAATTGCTCGAGGATGGCCTTCTGCGCCAGGGCTTCCTTGTCGCCGCCCTTGGCGTTGCGGGCAACCTTCTGCAGCTGCTTCTCGCAGCTGTCGAGGTCAGCGAAGATCAGTTCGAGGTCGATGATCTCGATGTCACGCTTGGGGTCGACGCTGTTGGAAACGTGGATCACGTTCTCGTCTTCGAAGCAGCGCACCACGTGGGCAATGGCGTCGGTCTCGCGGATGTTGGCGAGGAACTTGTTGCCCAGGCCTTCGCCTTTCGAGGCACCAGCCACCAGGCCGGCGATGTCCACGAACTCCATGGTGGTCGGCAAAATGCGGTTTGGCTTGACGATCTCAGCCAGTGCATTCAAGCGCGCATCGGGCATCGGCACGATGCCGCTGTTAGGCTCGATGGTGCAGAAGGGGAAGTTCTCCGCCGCGATGCCAGACTTGGTCAGGGCGTTGAACAGGGTGGACTTGCCGACGTTGGGCAGGCCGACGATGCCGCAATTGAAACCCATGGGTATTCCCCTCTCTAAAGGAAATCAGGCCTTCTGGCTGTGCAGCTCGCGCATCGCCTTGGCGAAGTCGCCGGCAAGCACGTCCGGCAGCACGCCGAGGGCAAAATCGATGCTGGCGTCGAGCTTCTCCTGCTCGGCGCGCGGCGCGCGGCCCAGGACGAAGTTGGAGACCAGTTTGGCGTCGCCCGGGTGGCCGATGCCAAGCCGCAGGCGGTGGAAGTCGTTCTGGTTGCCGAGCTGCGCGATGATGTCGCGCAGGCCGTTGTGCCCACCATGGCCACCGCCGCGCTTGAGCTTGGCGACGCCTGGGGGCAGGTCGAGTTCGTCATGCGCCACCAGGATCGCTTCCGGCTTGATGCGGAAGAAATTGGCCAAGGCCGCCACGGACTGGCCGCTACGGTTCATGTAGGTGGTGGGGATGAGCAGACGAACGTCGTTGCCCTGATGGCTGAACTTAGCCGTCAGGCCGAAATACTTGCGGTCAGCGGTCAACGAGACGCGCTGGGCGCTGGCAATGCGTTCAACGAAAAGAGCCCCTGCGTTATGCCGGGTCTGTTCGTATTCGGGGCCGGGGTTACCCAGGCCGACGATCAACTGGATGGCGGTCACGTCAGGGGCTCTTCCTTGGAGTTGGTGGGTTACAGGGCGCGCGGCACTGTAACCCGATCAACGCCGGCGTGCGAGTGGATTACTCGGCAGCGCCTTCTGCTTCTGGAGCAACGCGTGGAGCGTGAACGTTGGCAACAGCTTTGTCATCACCGTGGGCCAGAGCTACGAACTCTACGCCTTTCGGAGCTTTCAGGTCCGACAGGTGGATGATGGTGCCGATTTCAGCGTTGGCCAGGTCGACTTCGATGAACTCAGGCAGGTCTTTGGCTTCGCAGGAAACTTCGATCTCGGCTTCTACGTGGGAGATCTCGCCGCCTTTCTTGACCGGGGCTTCTTCGTTGATGAAGTGAACCGGTACCTTGGCGGTCAGTTTCTGGCCAGCAACGACGCGAACGAAGTCGGCGTGCATGATGAAACCTTTTGCCGGGTGGCGCTGCAGAGCCTTGACCACGACGTTTTGCTTGGCGCCGTCGACGTTCAGTTCCAGAACGTGGCTGAAGGCAGCCTCGTTTTCGAACAGTTTGGTGATTTCCTTGGCCAGGATGGTCAGGGACTGGGCGTCCTGGTTACCACCGTAGACAACGGCTGGGATGTTCGCGGAGTGACGCAGGCGGCGGCTCGCACCTTTCCCCAGGTCAGTACGCGCTTGGGCGTTCAGAGTGAATTCGGTCATTTTGTTTCTCCAAAATAGCCCCCCGAGGGCGTTTGCGACCAGCGCCAACGGGGATGGCAAAAAAGCCCCGCCCCAACAACCAGTGTTGGGGCGGGGCGCTTTTCGTCAGCGTGTGTTCCGCTTAGCGGAACATCGCGCTGATCGATTCTTCGTTGCTGATGCGGCGGACCGCTTCAGCGACAACCGGTGCGATATCCAGCTGGCGGATACGGTCACAGGCTTGAGCAGCGGCGGACAGCGGAACGGTGTTGGTCACCACCAGCTCGTCCAGAACCGACTTCTCGATGTTCTCGATCGCGCGGCCCGACAGGACAGGGTGCGTGCAGTAGGCGTAAACCTTTGCAGCGCCGTGTTCTTTCAGGGCTTTGGCCGCGTGGCACAGGGTGCCGGCGGTGTCGACCATGTCGTCTACCAGGATGCAGGTGCGCCCTTCGACGTCGCCGATGATATGCATGACCTCGGAGTGGTTAGCCTTCTCGCGGCGCTTGTCGATGATACCCAGGTCGACGCCCAGGGACTTGGCGACGGCACGTGCGCGCACGACACCACCGATGTCCGGGGAGACGATCATCAGGTTCTCGAAACGCTGGTCCTCGATATCGTCGACCAGTACGGGCGAGCCGTAGATGTTGTCGACCGGGATATCGAAGAAACCCTGGATCTGGTCAGCGTGCAGGTCGACGGTGAGTACACGGTCGATACCTACGACAGTGAGCATGTCAGCGACGACTTTGGCGCTGATGGCTACACGTGCCGAACGCGGACGGCGGTCCTGGCGGGCGTATCCGAAGTAAGGAATCACGGCGGTGATTCGGGATGCTGAGGAGCGGCGGAAGGCGTCGGCCATCACTACCAGTTCCATCAGGTTATCGTTGGTCGGGGCGCAGGTCGGCTGAATAATGAAGACGTCTTTACCGCGGACATTCTCATTGATCTCAGTGCTGATCTCGCCGTCGGAGAATTTACCGACAGAGACGTCACCGAGAGGGATATGCAGCTGACGTACGACACGCCGAGCCAGATCGGGGTTGGCATTCCCCGTAAAGACCATCATCTTGGACACGCGCAGTACCTGAAGGCTGAGGGTAACCTGGATGAGTATAAGGAAAATGGCAGGGGCGGCTGGATTCGAACCAACGCATGGCAGGATCAAAACCTGCTGCCTTACCGCTTGGCGACGCCCCTGTATCTGTTGCTGCGAACGCTTATGCGCTCGACTTCTTGACCAGACTTTGCAGCTTGCGATGCAACATCGAAACGTTGCTTCCTTTCGCCACAAACCCTGTTTGGGTCGCTGAAAGAAGGGCCAGAACTTTATCAGCTTCGGCTTTGCTTGGGAAGGCCCCAAACACACAACTTCCAGTACCGGTCAGTCGAGCCTCAGTGAATTTACCCAGTGAATTCAACGCATTGCGAACTTCCGGGTAACTCTGCTCTACCACCGGTTGGCAGTCATTTCGACTGTTTCCCTCGGGAACGGGGCGCATCTTAAGGGGGAGTGAATCACGTGTCAACTGTGGATGTGAAAAAATTTCTACTGTGCTGACAGACACTTGCGGCACCAGCACGACATACCACGGCTCGTCCGGGTCGACCGGGGTCAGTTGTTCACCCACGCCCTGGGCGAACGCCGCGTGGCCGCGCACGAATACCGGTACGTCGGCGCCCAGGCTCAGGCCCAGTGTGGCCAGGCGGTCTTCGTCCCAGTCCAGTTGCCACAGGTGGGCGAGGGCCAACAGGGTAGTGGCGGCATCCGAGCTGCCACCGCCGATGCCGCCGCCCATGGGTAGCACCTTGCTCAGCCAGATGTCGGCGCCCATCGTCGTGCCGGATTGTTCCTGCAGCTTGCGCGCGGCACGCACGATCAGGTTGCTGTCGTGCGGCACCGCCTCGACCTCGGTATGCAGGCGGATCACACCGTCGTCACGCACGGCAAAGCTCAGTTCGTCGCCGTGATCGAGAAACTGGAACACGGTTTCCAGCTCGTGATAGCCGTCCGCGCGGCGGCCGATGATGTGCAGCCACAGGTTGAGCTTGGCCGGGGCGGGCAGGGTAAGGGTTTGCATGTATCAGTGCCCCAGCTGGCGCGGCTGCCAGTCCTTGACCACCAGGGTCACGTCGAGGTCCTTGCCGTGCAGCTTCAGCCGCTCGGGCAGCCAGTAGCCGTTCTGTTCGGTGTAGCTCAGGTACTGCACCTGCCAGCCATCCTGGTCGAGGCTGGCCAGGCGGCTATCGCCGTCCAGGGTCAGCTTGCTCTTGCTGTCGGGGGCGGGCAGGCCGCGTACCCACCAGACCAGGTGCGAGACCGGCAACTGCCAGCCCAGCTGTTCTTCCAGCAGTGCTTCGGGGCTGGGGGCCTCGTAGCGGCCCTGGTTGGCCACTTCCAGTACCACGCCGCCGGGGCGGCCGGTCAGGCGTGCGGCGCCACGGCCCAACGGGCCGGCCAGGCGAATGTCGTAGTAGTCCTGGCGTTGCAGCCAGAACAGTGTGCCGCTGCCGGAGTCGCGCGGGGCGCGGATACCGACCTTGCCGTTGATCTGCCAGCCATCGAGGCTGCTCAGCTGCTCTTTATGGGCGCGCCACTGCTGCGGGTCGCCGTGGCCTTGCAGGGCCTCGCGGCTACCGAAGCCGGCGCAGCCGGCCAGCAGGGCGATCAGTGTGAAGGTAATGCAATGGCGCAGGAACATGGCGTTAGAGAGTCTCGGATCCGGTCAGGCGCAGGATGGTCTTGCGCAGGATGGGGCTGTCGGCCTGGGCTTCGAAGCCCTTGGCCCAGACCTGGCGGGCTTCGCGGCGCTTGCCGTTGGCCCATAGCACTTCGCCCAGATGGGCGGCTACTTCGTGGTCGGGGAAGCTGGCAAAGGCCTTGCGCAGGTAGGTTTCAGCCTCGTCGAGCTTGCCCAGGCGATAATTGACCCAGCCCATGCTGTCGAGCACCGCCGGGTCGTCCGGAGTCAGCTGATGGGCCTTTTCGATCAGCGCCCTGGCTTCGCTGTAACGGGTGGTGCGGTCGGCCAGGGTGTAGCCGAGCGCGTTCAGGGCCATGGCGTTTTCCGGTTCGCGGGCGATGATGGCACGCAGGTCTTTTTCCATCTGCGGCAGGTCATCACGCTTTTCGGCCAGCATGGCGCGGGTGTACAGCAAGTTGAGGTCGTCCGGGTAGCGCTGTATGGCTTGCTGCAGCACCTGGCTGGCCTGGGCGTCCTTGTTGTTGTTGCTGTAGCTTTCCGATTCGATCAGGAATAGCTGGATGGCGTAGTCCGGCTGGGCTTCGCGGGCATCGGCGAGCAGGCGTGAGGCTTCGGTACCACGGCCGTTGGCGATCAGGATGTCGGCCTGGCGCAGTTGTGCCGGCAGGTAGTCGGGGCCCGGGCCGACCAGGGCGTATTCACGCAGGGCGCCTGCGGGGTCGTGGCGCTCCTCGCGGATGCGGCCCAGGTTCAGGTGTGCGGCGTCGACGTTGCTGTCGCGTTCGATCAGCTCCTGCAGGTAGCCCTCGGCTTCATCCCAGTCCTTGTTTTCGAGGCACACCAAGGCCAGCGAATAGCGCAGTTCGTCGTCCTCGGGGTATTGCTGGACCAGGCTGAGGAACTCGCCCTTGGCATCGGCGATGCGGTCCTGTTCGACCAGGGTGCGGGCGTAGGTCAGACGCAGGCGCTTGTCGTCCGGGTTGTCGCGAATCGCCCCGCGCAGCAGTGGAAGGGCCTCCGGGCCACGGTTCAGGGCTTGCAGCAGGCGCGCGCGCAGCAGGATCGGGGCGACTTCGCCGTTTTGTGGCGGGTGCGACTCGAGCAGTTCCAAGGCTTCTTCGGCCTTGCCGTCCTGGTTCAGCAGCAGGGCCTTGCCGAACACCAGCTGGTTGTTGTCCGGGTACTTCACCAGCAGGCGTTCGAAGCTTTGGAGCAGGCCGTCGCGGGTGCTCTGGTCGGTTTCGGCGGCGGACAGGGCGAGGAAATCGAAATGGGTGTCGCCCTGGCCCTGCAGTACCTTTTCCATGTATGTCATGGAGTCGTCATAGCGGCCGGCACGGGCAAGCTGGATGGCGGCGGCGCGCTGGGCGTCGAGGTTCTGCGGGTCGTTGCGGGCCCAGACCAGGGCATTGTCCAGTGCCGGTTCGTCGGCACCGAGGTATTCGGCAATGCGGTAGGCGCGTTCGGAAACCCCCGGGTCCTGGGTTTTCGCAGCCTGGTCGGTGTAGTTGGCCAAGGCGATGTCGAAGCGGTTGCGCTGGCCGGCCAGCTCCGCCACCAGCAGGCTATAGAGCGTGTCCTGCTTGAACGAGCCATACACCACGGGCTTTTCCGCCTCGCTCTTGCCGGCCTCGGCGACGGGAGGCTCGGCCTTTTGCGGGGCCAGGCTCTGGCAGCCCTGGAGCAGGGCGAAGGCAAGCAGCAATGCGTATGGTTTGTTCATAGAAGGCTTTAAGAGGACTCACCGGCGGTCGGAGCATGATGACACAAGCGCGTGGGCAAACCCACCTGCGAAGGTATGAAGCTGCGCTTCGCTTATGCAGACCGCGCTGTGCCCGCGCGGTTCGCCGCAGAGCCTGCCACGGCGCCGAAAACACAGAATTATTGCTCTTGCTCTTGCTCTTGCTTCTAAGCGCGCGAAGATCAAGATCAAGATCAAAAGCCAGATCAAAAGCGGGAGTGTGAGCTGAAGTTGCCGCTGATGCTGGCCTGGAGCCGGCGATAGCCGCACGACTATCAGCGCAATAGCGAACGGTGGTTGTCCTGAAACCTGCGAAAGAGGACAATTATCGGCTTCCCGTCACAACCAGCGACCTTGCATGGCCTTTCTTGCACTTGGTATCAACCATAAGACTGCCTCGGTAGACGTACGCGAGCGCGTGGCGTTTACCCCAGAGCAGCTGGTAGACGCCCTGCAGCAGCTCTGCCGACTGACATCCAGCCGCGAAGCGGCGATTCTGTCGACCTGCAACCGTAGCGAGCTCTACATCGAGCAGGACCACCTGTCCGCCGATGTCGTGCTGCAATGGCTCGCCGAC
The DNA here is from genome assembly GCF_053557675.1 of Pseudomonas sp. XP1. Lineage (NCBI taxonomy): Bacteria > Pseudomonadati > Pseudomonadota > Gammaproteobacteria > Pseudomonadales > Pseudomonadaceae > Pseudomonas > Pseudomonas sp. XP1. The sequence goes on from NZ_JBNRIJ010000024.1 coordinate 24,611, forward strand.
TACCACCGCCTCAGCCTGGACGAGCTGCGCGCCAGCGCCTACGTGCACGAAGAGCACGAGGCGGTGAAGCACATGATGCGGGTGGCCTCCGGCCTGGACTCGCTTGTGCTCGGCGAGCCGCAGATCCTCGGCCAGATGAAGTCCGCCTACGCTGTGGCGCGTGAGGCCGGCACCGTCGGCCCATTGCTCGGGCGCCTGTTCCAGGCCACTTTCAGCGCCGCCAAGCAGGTGCGCACCGACACGGCCATCGGTGAAAACCCGGTGTCGGTGGCGTTTGCCGCAGTCAGCCTGGCCAAGCAGATCTTCAGCGACCTGGGCCGCAGCCAGGCCCTGCTGATCGGTGCCGGTGAAACCATCACCCTGGTCGCGCGCCACCTGCATGAGCAGGGCGTGCGCCGCATCGTCGTGGCCAACCGTACCCTGGAGCGGGCCAGCATCCTGGCCGAGCAGTTCGGTGCGCACGCCGTTCTGCTGGCCGACATCCCTCAGGAACTGGCCAACAGCGACATCGTCATCAGCTCCACCGCCAGCCAGTTGCCGATCCTTGGCAAGGGGGCGGTCGAGAGTGCGCTGAAGCAGCGTCGGCACAAGCCGATTTTCATGGTCGACATTGCCGTACCGCGCGATATAGAAACCGAAGTCGGCGAACTGGACGACGTCTACCTGTACACTGTCGATGACCTGCACGATGTGGTGGCAGAAAACCTCAAAAGTCGCCAGGGCGCGGCCCAGGCCGCCGAAGAGCTGGTGTCGGTGGGGGCTGAAGACTTCATGCTGCGCCTGCGCGAGCTGGCCGCGGTGGATGTGCTCAAGGCCTATCGCCAGCAAAGCGAGCGCCTGCGCGACGAAGAACTGCAAAAGGCCCAGCGGCTGCTGGCCAACGGCGGCAACCCCGAAGAGGTACTGGCCCAACTGGCCCGGGGGCTGACCAACAAACTCCTGCACGCGCCCAGCGTGCAATTGAAAAGGCTCTCGGCCGAGGGCCGCCTCGATGCGCTGGCCATGGCCCAGGAACTCTTTGCCCTCAACGAGGGCTCGACGGACAAATCCCCGCAATGAAAGCGTCGCTGCTGAACAAACTGGAAATCCTCCAGGACCGCTTCGAAGAACTCACCGCACTGCTCGGTGATGCCGAGGTCATTTCCGACCAGACGCGCTTTCGCGCCTATTCCCGTGAGTACGCCGAAGTCGAGCCGGTCTACGCTGCTTATAAAGAGTGGCGCAAAGTCCAGGACGACCTCGAAGGTGCCCAGGCGCTGCTCAAGGATAGTGACCCGGACCTGCGTGAAATGGCCGTGGAAGAAGTGCGTGAAGCCAAGGAACAACTGCTGACGCTGGAGTCGCAACTGCAACGCATGCTGTTGCCCAAGGACCCCAACGACGGCCGCAACGTGTTCCTCGAAATCCGTGCCGGCACCGGTGGCGACGAGGCGGCAATCTTCTCCGGCGACCTGTTTCGCATGTATTCGCGCTACGCCGAAAAGCGTGGCTGGCGCCTGGAAATTCTATCCGAGAACGAAGGCGAGCACGGCGGCTACAAGGAAATCATCGCCCGCGTCGAAGGTGAGAGCGTGTACGGCAAGCTCAAGTTCGAGTCCGGCGCGCACCGCGTACAGCGCGTGCCCGAGACCGAATCCCAGGGCCGTATCCACACCTCCGCGTGCACCGTGGCAGTACTGCCCGAGCCGGACGAACAGGCGGCCATCGAGATCAACCCGGCCGACCTGCGCGTGGACACCTACCGCGCATCCGGTGCTGGCGGCCAGCACGTCAACAAGACCGATTCGGCGATCCGTATCACCCACTTGCCCACCGGTATCGTGGTCGAGTGCCAGGAAGAGCGCTCGCAGCACAAGAACCGTGCCCGCGCCATGTCCTGGCTGTCGGCCAAGCTCAACGACATGCAGACCAGCGCCGCGCAGAACGCCATCGCCACCGAGCGCAAGCTGCTGGTCGGCTCGGGTGACCGTTCCGAGCGTATCCGTACGTACAATTATCCACAGGGCCGGGTGACCGACCACCGCATCAACCTGACCCTGTACTCGCTGGACGATATCCTCGCCGGCGGCGTGGAGGCGGTGATCGAACCGCTGCTGGCCGAATACCAGGCCGATCAACTGGCCGCCCTGGGGGACTGATGACCATCATCGCCAGCCTGCTGCGCAACGCGCAGTTGCCAGAATCGCCCACCGAACGGCTGGATGCCGAGCTGCTGTTGGCCGCGGCCATCGGCAAGTCGCGCAGTTACCTGCACACCTGGCCCGAGCGAATCGTCAGCAGCGAAGATGCCGAGACCTATGCCGGCTACCTGCAGCGCCGCCGTGGCGGCGAGCCGGTCGCCTACATTCTCGGGCTGCAGGGCTTCTGGAAGATCGACCTGGAGGTGGCGCCGCATACCCTGATCCCGCGGCCGGATACCGAGCTGCTGGTCGAAGCCGCGCTTGAACTGCAACCTGCCACACCGGCCAAGATCCTTGACCTGGGCACCGGCACCGGCGCGATTGCCCTGGCCCTGGCCAGCGATCGCCCGGCCTGGCAGGTAACTGCAGTGGACCGGGTGGAGGAGGCCGCCGCCCTGGCCGAACGCAACCGCCAGCGCCTGGGCCTGGCGAACGCCCAGGTACGGCTCAGCCACTGGTTCGACAGCCTGGCCGGCGAGCGCTTCGACCTGATTGTCAGCAATCCGCCCTACATCGCCGCCGCAGACCCGCACTTGGTCGCCGGTGATGTACGTTTCGAACCCAGCAGCGCGCTGGTGGCCGGTGCCGATGGCCTGGACGACCTGCGGGTAATCGCTGCCCAGGCCCCGGAGCACCTGGTGCCGGGCGGCTGGTTACTGCTGGAACACGGCTACGATCAGGCAGCGGCGGTGCGTGCCTTGCTGGCTGAACAAGGCTTCATCGAGGTTGCCAGCCGCACGGACCTGGGCGGCCATGAACGCATTACCCTGGGGCGCATGCCATGCTGAGTGATCAGGAACTGCTGCGGTACAGCCGGCAGGTATTGCTGGCCCAGATCGACATCGATGGCCAGTTGCGGCTCAAGCAGAGCAAGGCGCTGATCGTCGGGCTCGGTGGCCTTGGCTCGCCAGTCGCCTTGTACCTGGCCGCTGCCGGGGTGGGTGAGCTGCACCTGGCCGACTTCGACACCGTCGACCTGACCAACCTGCAACGCCAGGTGATCCACGACAGTTCCAGCGTCGGCATGAGCAAGGTCGATTCGGCCTTGCAGCGCTTGCAGGCGATCAACCCGGAAATCAGCCTGGTTGCCCATCGCCAGGCTCTGGACGAGGACTCGCTGGCGGCCGCTGTGGCAGCGGTCGACCTGGTGCTGGACTGCTCTGACAATTTTGGTACCCGCGAGGCGGTCAACGCCGCCTGTGTCGCGGCTGGCAAGCCGCTGGTCAGCGGTGCGGCGATCCGCCTGGAAGGGCAGTTGTCAGTATTCGACCCACGGCGTGATTACAGCCCTTGCTACCACTGCCTGTACGGCCATGGCAGCGAAGCCGAACTGACCTGCAGCGAAGCCGGCGTGATCGGCCCGCTGGTGGGCCTGGTGGGCAGCCTGCAGGCGCTGGAGGCGATGAAGCTGCTGGCCGGGTTCGGCGAGCCGCTGGTTGGCCGCCTGCTGCTGATCGATGCTTTGGGCACTCGTATCCGCGAACTGCGGGTCAAGCGCGACCCGGCCTGTGCGGTCTGTGGCAAGCGCGATGGCTGAGCGTTCGGCGCCGGTCGGCGTGATGGACTCCGGGGTCGGCGGCTTGTCGGTACTCGCCGAGATTCAGCGCCTGCTGCCCAACGAGACGCTGCTTTACGTGGCCGATTGCGGCCACATACCTTACGGCGAAAAGTCGCCAGACTATATCCGTGAGCGTCTCCGACGCATTGCTGCGTTCTTCCATGAACAGGGCGCAAAGGCCATGGTACTGGCCTGCAATACCGCTACAGTGGCGGCGGTGGCCGACCTGCGCGAGTTGTACCCGACCTGGCCGCTGGTGGGCATGGAGCCGGCAGTAAAACCCGCTGCCGCCGCCACGCGCTCGGGCGTGGTCGGTGTGCTGGCCACCACCGGTACCCTGCAGAGCGCCAAGTTCGCCGCCTTGCTCGACCGCTTTGCCAATGACGTGCAGGTCATCACCCAACCTTGCCCGGGGCTGGTCGAGCTGATCGAGACCGGCGACCTTACCAGCCCGGCGCTGCGCCAGTTGCTGCAAGGTTATGTGCAGCCGTTGCTGGCCGCTGGCTGCGACACGCTGATCCTTGGATGCACCCATTATCCCTTCCTGCGCCCGTTACTGGCCGAAATGGTGCCAGCCGATGTTGCCATCATCGACACCGGTGCCGCAGTGGCGCGCCAACTGCAGCGGCTGCTGGGCGCGGATGACCTGCTGGCCGATGGGCCGGCCCGGGAGACCCGCTTCTGGACCAGTGCCGATCCGCAATCTCTTAGAAAGATCCTACCTTTGCTGTGGCATAAGTCGGACAGTGTGCATAGCTTTTCATTGTGAAAAAAACGTGAAAATAAGCTGAACTATCGTACCACTGCCGTTTTCTATCGCTTTGCCTGACATGAGGCGGATACCAAAAACAGCAAAGAAGGATGTTGCTCATGAAGAAGCTGCTCGGCTTGGCGGCGGTTGCCGTCTTCACCCTGGGGCACTCACTGGCGGCGCAGGCTGCCGACGTTTCGTTTTCGGTGGGGCAGACCGGGGACTCGACCATGGTCTACCGGTTGGGGCTGCAATCGAATTGGGACGCGAGCTGGTGGCAAACCAGCGTCGGTCGCCTGACAGGGTACTGGGATGGGGCCTACACCTATTGGGATGGTGACGAGACTGCGAGCAACCATAGCCTCTCGTTCGCGCCGGTGTTCGTCTACGAGTTTGCCGGAGAATCGGTGAAACCATACATCGAGGCGGGGATTGGCGTGGCGGCGTTTTCCAGCACCGAGTTGGAAGACAACGAATTGGGTTCGGCATTCCAGTTCGAGGACCGTATCGGCTTTGGATTGCGCTTTGCCGGTGGCCACGAGATTGGCGTGCGGGCGATTCACTATTCCAACGCAGGCATCAAGCAGCCCAACGATGGGGTGGAGAGCTATACCCTGCATTATCGCATGGCGCTCTGAGCTCTCCTGTGCCGGCCTCTTCGCGGGTGAATCCGCTCCCACAGGGGGCTTACATAGCTTGAGATCTATGAGGTACCTGGGGGAGCAACTGTCTTGCTCCGTTACTCAGGCTACCTCGTCACCTTGTAGGAGCAGCCTTGTGCTGCGAAGAAGCCATTACTGCAGAAGAACATCTGCTGCCCTACTGTCCTCTTCGCAGCACAAGGCTGCTCCTACAGGTTATGCGCATGACTTCAAGCCGATGCGGTCGAGGCGGGAGCCGGCTTGCCGGCGATAAGGCCGGTACGGCCACCACATCAATTACTTGTGTGACAAAGGCCAAAGGCAATTGAGATCCAGAGCTTCCAGTACAAGCTCGGGCTCCCTCTGCGGCCACTGCCGCAGCAGCTCTTCTGCCGCACTCTGCGGCGTCCATGCCTCCGGTATCGCGTGCGCCGATGTTACAGGTGTTTTCAACGACTGCGGTCCCACCACGGTCAGCTCAACCCCTTGCGCCTTCAACGCCTGGCGTTGCTCGCGCATCCATTGCGGCATGTTGTTCCAGCCTGCAGGCACCTGCGTCGGTGCATGCAATTGCAGCGCCGAATAACGGTTGAATACCGCCATCACCTGCGGCGAGTCACCCTTCGCCAGCAAAGGCAGCGCACTGGCCAGGCAATGCTCGCCGGCCAATTGGTTGTCAGTGACGATAGCCTCGAACAACTCGCTGTCCGCCACATCGTCCGCCAGGTAATCGCTGGTACCCGCATTGATGATCAAGCCGTCCAGTGCGCACCAGGCATGGCATATCTGCTGGCCGGCCTGGGCCGCCTGATGCTCTTCGTGCAGCTGCCACGGCACGCGCAGCAGCTGGCTGCCATAGCGCTCAGCCAAGGCATCCAGTGCCTCGCCATGTTTGGCGCTTGCAGCTACCCGATGTCCTTGCTCGAGCAACTCTTCCACTAACGCCAGGCCTAGTCCATTGCCTGCTCCCGTCACCCAGATACTGCGTGCGTTGTTCAAGATGCTGCCCTCTGATACTGCCGGCGCGGGAGGTTCTTGAATGCCTCCAGTGCGCGCTGACGACTTCTGTCGAGATCGACAATTGGACTGTGGTAGGAATATCTAGCAAAAAGATCGGCCGACTTCATGGGGAAATGAATGGCTTTTTCATCCAGCCCCTGCAATTCCGGTAGCCAGTGCCGAATGAAACGCCCCTGCGGGTCGAAACGCTGCGACTGTGAAACCGGGTTGAAGATGCGGAAGTAGGGCACTGCGTCGGTGCCTGTGGATGCGCTCCACTGCCAGCCGCCGTTGTTGGCGGCCAGGTCGCCGTCTATCAGGTGGCGCATGAAATGCCGCTCGCCCTTGCGCCAGTCGATCAACAGGTTCTTGCTGAGGAACATGGCCACGATCATGCGCAGGCGGTTGTGCATCCACCCTGTATCCAGCATTTGGCGCATGGCGGCGTCGATGATCGGGAAGCCGGTTCGGCCCTGTTCCCAGGCTTCGAGGTCGTCCGGTGCGTCGCGCCAGGGCAGCGCTTCGGTCTGGGCGCGGAAGGCGCGGTGACGCGAGACCTGTGGATAACCAGTCAGGATATGTTTGTAGAATTCACGCCAGAGCAGTTCGTTGATCCAGGTTTGCACACCGCTGCTGCCGCTGTCGAACTCGCCGCGGTTGCTGGCCAGGGCACCGTGCAGGCACTGGCGCGGCGAGATCACGCCTGCGGCGAGGTAGGCCGAGAGCTGGCTGGTGCCGGGCTTGGCAGGCAAGTCACGCAGCTGTTGGTAGTCGTCGATGGTATCGTCGAGAAAACGGGTCAGCCGCGCCTGCGCTTCGGCTTCGCCGGCCGGCCAGTGGTCGCGCAGTGCTTGCGCAGGTTTTTCGAAGCCGTCCACATGCTGAGGGATCGGGTCGCTGCTGACCTGCAACGGTGCCTGACGTTTCACCCGGTGAGCCAAGGCGGGGAGGCTGCGGTGCAGGTGCTCCAGGCAGTTCTTCTTGAACTGGCTGAACACCTGGAAATAGTCGCCGCTGCGGGTAAGGATGGTGCCAGGGCGGAACAACAGCTGGTCGAGGTGGCTGTGGGCCTGGATGGACGACTTTTCCAGCAGCGTGCGGGTGGCGTCGTCGCGACGTTGCTCGTTGATGCCGTACTCTTCGTTCCAGTGCACGCTTTGCACCTGATGTTGGCGACAGACGTCGAGTACGGCCTGTGGCGCCTGGTCCCAGGTGTCGATCTTGCGGATCAGCAGGGGGATGTTCAGTCGCTCCAGCGACTGGCGTAGGTCGCGCAGGTTTCGCAGCCAGAAGTCGACTTTGCAGGCGGCGTCGTCGTGGGCCAGCCATTGCCCGGGGCTCACCAGCCACAGGGCGAGGGTCGGGCCGCGTTCGCTGGCGGCGCTGAGCGCGGTGTTGTCATCGATGCGCAGGTCGCTGCGCAGCCAGGTCAGGTGCATGGTGCGATCATCTCTCCAGGCTGGCGGCCGTGGGCTTGCAGCAAACGCAATGCCGCCTGTGGGGTATCGAACAGGGCAAGGTTGGGTAGCCTGAGGGCACGCAGGCGGGCTTCATGCAGTGCCAGCGTCGGTCCGCCGACCAAGGTCGGCACGAGCAGGTTGGACAGGGTACGTTGCAGCGCCTTGTCATCGATGCGTGGCCCCAGGTGCAGCAGCACGGCTCGCGGCTTGAGCATGGTGACGGCGCGTTGCAGATGCGCGCCGGTGATGGTGTGCTCCAGCACTTCGACCGGCAGGCCGTTGCTGGTGAACAGCCAGGCGCACAACCACAAATCGGGGCTGAAGGTGTGTTCGCTATCTTCGGCCAGCAAGATGGCAGGGCCTTGCAGCAACTGGTTGTCGTGGTAGACCCGGGCGCCCAGCTTGCTGCGCAGCCAGCTGTGGAAAAACACCTGCTCCAGCCGTGCATTGAAATAGTTGCGCCAGCGCAGGTCGAGGAGATCGAGCAGTGGCAACAGCAATTGTTCGCACAGCGTGACGGCCGGATACAGGGCCATGGCCTGGTTGAGCTGCTGGTCGAGGGCGCGCTGCGACAGCGTTGCGATGGCTTCGATCAGCTGGAGCTGCCGGGCTTGCCAGTCGCCTTTCGGTGGCGAGCTGGCCGGCTTGTCGAGCAGCTCGCGTACCTGGCCGACGGAGGCGCCGCGTTGCAGCCAGGCCAGGATCGCCTCGACGCGTTCGACCTGCTCCAGCGGATACAGGCGATGGCCCTTGGCGGTACGCTGGGGCTTGAGCAGGCCGTAGCGGCGCTCCCAGGCGCGCAGGGTGACGGGATTGACGCCGGTGCGGCGAGCCAGTTCGCCGATGGGCAACAGGATTTCAGACGGCATTGCGCAAGCCCAGGCGCTCGGGATGCGGCTGCAGGTAGGCCTGCTGCTGCAGATACGGATCGGGGTGCTTGCGCAAATGGTGCTTGAGCAGGGTCAACGGCACTATCAGAGGCACAACGCCCTGCTGGTACTGGCCGATGATGGCTTGCAGCTCGGCTTTGTCCTGCTGTGTGAGGGTATCTTTGAAGTAGCCGCTCAGATGCTGCAGCACGTTGCAATGAGTGCCGCGGCTGGCACAGCGACGCAGAGCTTGCATCAACTGGCTGAAATAGCGCGGGCCGAAGCTTTGCGGGTCATCGTCCTTGCTCATGCTGCCGAGCATGCGCCCGAGGCTGCGGTAGGCCTGCGGGTTGTTAGCCATCAGCAGGTACTTGTAGCGCGAATGGAACCGTACCAGGGCGCCACGGCTCAGGCCTTCGGCCAGCAGGCGCTGCCAGTCGGCGTAGGCGTACACGCGGCTGATGAAGTTCTCGCGCAGCACAGGGTCGTGCAGGCGGCCTTCTTCTTCCACCGGCAGGTCCGGGCGCCGTGCGCAGAACGCCTGGGCGTATACGCCCCGCCCACCGTGCAAGGCCGGGTGGCCATTTTCCTGGTACACCTTGACCCGTTCCAGGCCACAGGAAGGCGATTTCTGCATGAAGATGTAGCCGCAGATATCGTCGAGTTCGACTGCCATTTGCTCGCCGTAGCTGCGCAGAGGGCCGGTCAGGTCCATGCCGGGGTTGCGGGTACCTACCACTTCCGGCCGGTCGGGGTTGCCGACCAGGCGGATCGGGTCGCGCGGTACGCCCAGGCCGATGGCCACCTCCGGGCACACTGGTAACCAGTCGAAATGTTCCTCGAGTTGCATACGGCACAGGTCGGAGGCCTTGTGGCCGCCGTTATAGCGCACGCTGTGCCCGGTCAGGCAGGCGCTGATGGCGATGCGCGGCTTGCTGTGGGCGGATGGGTCGTGCATGGGCTGTCTCCAAGAAACCTGTACGAGACCAAAAATTTGTACAGGTTCATTCCAGCACAGCCCGGAAGTTATGCAAACCAGTTTTTTTGTATAACCCTACATCACTCGAGGTGTTCGAGCAGCCGACGCGCTGCTTCCTGGCCGCTGAGCCAGGCGCCTTCGACACGGCCGGACAGGCACCAGTCGCCGCACGCGTACAAGCCCTGGTCAGCATCGGCCAGCGCACCCCATTCATGGTTGCTGCTCGGGCGGGCATACAGCCAGCGGTGGGCCAAGGCAAACGTAGGGGCCGGCACCACGCAGCCAACCAGTTCGGCGAACTCTCCCCACAGCTGTTCGATCACTTCTTCCTTGGGCAGGTCGATGTGTTGCCGGCTCCAGTCCGGGGTGGCGTGCAGTACCCAGGTGTCGAGGTGCTCGTCGCGCCCAGGCTTGCTGCGGTTGCGCGCCAGCCAGTCGAGCGGGTTGTCCTGCACGAAGCAGCCTTGCATCGGGGTGTCCAGCGGGGTCTGGAAGGCCAGGGCGACGGCCCAGGTGGGTTCCATCTGCACGCCGGCGGCAACCGCAGCGAGCTTCGGGGTAGAGGCCAGCAGCGGCGTGGCCTGCGGTGCCGGCACGGCGATCACCACGCGGCTGTAGGGGCCGTGGCTGCAGCCTTCGGTGTCCTGCAGGTGCCAGTACTGCTTGCCGCGGAACACTTCGGCGATGCGGCAACCGAAGTTGACCGTCACGTCCTTGAGAAGGCCGCGGGTGATTGCACTCATGCGCGGCACCCCCACCCAGCGCGTCTGCTCGTCGGGGGAGGGGCTGAGTTCACCATCGCGGTAATTGTACAGCTGTGGCTTCCATTGCTCGGCCCAACCAGCGGCAACCCACTGCTGTACCTGCTCGACAAAGCGCCGGTCACGGGCGGTGAAATACTGGGCGCCGAGGTCCAGCGCGCCAGCTTCGCTGCGCTTGCTGGCCATGCGCCCGCCACTGCCGTGGCCTTTGTCGAACAAATGCACGGATTGCCCGGCCTTCTGCAAGGCCTGGGCGGCTGACAGACCGGCGATACCGGCCCCGATGATGGCAATAGGTACTGTCATGATGGCCTCTTCAAACCTTGCTGTAAGCAGACTACGCTGTCAGGCAAACCTGTACAATGCTCAAATGTTGTATAAGGTTATTCCGTGTTGCAGGCAGGTTGGCCTATGTTTATCCGAGAGCGTCGGGTCAAAAAAGTGCCTTGATGTTAAAAATAGACCACCGCCGCATTCTGCGAGGACACAGCCATGCATATATTGCTGACAGGCGGCACCGGGTTGATCGGCAAGCACCTGTGCCAGTACTGGCTCGGCCAGGGTCATCGCCTGACGGTATGGAGCCGGCGACCCGAGCAGGTGCCGAAAATCTGTGGGGCCGGCGTGCGTGGCATTGCCCGCCTTGAGGAACTGGAGGCGGATGATCACCTGGACGCAGTGATCAACCTGGCCGGCGCGCCGATTGCCGATCGGCCTTGGACGGCGGCCCGGCGCAACCTGCTGTGGGCCAGCCGCGTCACCCTCACCGAGCAGCTGCTGGCCTGGCTGGGTAGCCGCGAACAGCGCCCGGAAGTGCTGATCTCCGGCTCTGCGGTGGGCTGGTACGGAGACGGTGGCGAACGCGAGCTGACCGAGGCTTCACCGCCGGTGCGCGAAGATTTTGCCAGCCAGCTGTGCATCGCCTGGGAAGAGACGGCGCTGCGTTCCCAGGCCCAGGGCATTCGCGTGGTGCTGGTGCGTACCGGCTTGGTGCTGGCCAGTGACGGCGGCTTTTTGTCGCGCCTGCGGCTGCCCTTCAAACTGGGGCTGGGCGGGCCTTTGGGCGACGGGCGGCAGTGGATGCCTTGGGTCCATATAGAAGACCAGGTCGCCCTGATTGATTTTCTCTTGCAGCACAAGGATGCCAGCGGTCCTTATAATGCCTGCGCCCCGGAGCCGGTGCGCAACCGCGAGTTTGCCAGGCGCCTGGGCCGCACCTTGCACCGGCCGGCGTTGCTGCCAGTGCCGGCACTGCTGCTCAGGGCCGGGCTGGGTGAACTGTCGACCCTGCTGCTCGGCGGCCAGCGCGCCCGCCCGGTACGCTTGCTGGCGGCAGGCTTCAACTTCCGCTTCAACGATTTGCAATCGGCCCTGGACAACCTGTCCAGCCGCCTCTGACATAGGATGCTGCATGACCGATCACGCCCTGCTGCTGGTCAACCTGGGTTCCCCGGCCTCCACCTCGGTGGCTGATGTGCGCCGCTACCTCAACCAGTTCCTCATGGACCCGTACGTGATCGACCTGCCTTGGCCGGTGCGGCGCCTGCTGGTGTCGCTGATCCTGATCAAGCGCCCTGAGCAATCGGCCCACGCCTATGGCTCGATCTGGTGGGAGGAGGGCTCGCCGCTTGTGGTGCTGACCCGTCGCCTGCAGGCGGCAATGGTCGAGCACTGGCCCCATGGCCCGGTGGAGATTGCCATGCGCTATGGCCAGCCGGCCTTGCCCGAGGTGCTGGAGCGTCTGGTCGCACAGGGGGTGCGCAAGGTGACCCTGGCACCGCTTTACCCACAGTTCGCCGACAGCACGGTGACCACTGTGGTGGAGCTGGCCAGGCAGACGGTCAGTGAACGCCAGTTGCCGTTGCAACTGCGCGTGCTGCAGCCGTTCTACGAGCACCCGGACTACATCGAGGCACTGGCGGCTAGCGCCAGGCCTTATCTGGAGCAGGATTACGACCACCTGTTGCTGAGCTTCCATGGTTTGCCGGAGCGGCACCTGAAGAAGCTCTACCCGGCCGGCAAGCATGACCTGCGCGCGGCGGATTGTTGCGAAGGTGCCAGTGCCGAGGTGCGTGCGGTGTGTTATCGCGGGCAGTGTCTGGCCACGGCCAAGGCTTTTGCGCAGAAGCTGGGCATACCGGACGGCAAGTGGTCGGTATCGTTCCAGTCGCGGCTCGGGCGCGACAAGTGGATCGAGCCTTACACCGAAACCCGGCTGGATGAACTGGCCAAGGCTGGGGTGAAGCGCTTGTTGGTGATGTGCCCCGCGTTCGTTGCCGATTGCATCGAGACGCTGGAGGAGATCGGCATGCGCGGCAGCGAGCAGTTCGTCGAGGCCGGTGGGCGGGAGCTGGTGCTGGTGCCGTGCCTGAATGAACACCCGGAGTGGGTGAAAGCGCTGGCGGGGTTGTGCGAAAAAGCCTGACTTCCAGGTTGCCTGTACCGGCCCTATCGCCGGCAAGCCAGCTCCCACAGGATGCTCACAGTTCTCCAAACCTGTGGGATACCTTTGGGAGCTGGCTTGCCGGC